>NZ_CAJNKE010000144.1 GCF_905232215.1 Burkholderia sp. LMG 13014 | reverse complement strand
GGTGCCGCCTGCACCGAGGTCGTCGCCACCGGGCGGGGCTGCGCAGGTGCCGGCGCGGCAGCGCCCAGCGGCGGCAGGCCCATGCGGTCGCGCACGATCGGATCGTGATACTTCACGTCGTCGGCGACCGTCGCTTCTGCGCTCGGCGCCACGTTCGAACGGGCGAGCGGCGCGGTCGTACCCGGGCACAGGTGCCCGGTCGCTTCCACCGCACGCCGGTTCGCGTCGCTCTGGCAAAGCAGCGCAAGCGCCACGTCGGTCAGGCCCATCGCACGGAATTCACGCGCATCGAGACGCCGGACGCAGGCCTGGTCGACCAGTGTCGTGCCGCCCGTCGCGCCGAACCCCGGGAACGACACGCCGACGCTCACCGATCCCATGCAGGTATCGGACAGCGTGGTCGTGAGGCCCGGCGCCTGGATCGCGGGGTTCGTCTTGATCGTCTGCGTCCCGGAGTAATTGACGTTCTCCGCCGACTGGGTGTTGTACGGGTTGGTGCCGGGCGAGCCGGACGACTGCAGCGACTGCGGCGTCACGCTCGTGCCGCCGCTCGTGCTGGACGGCATCGTCACGTTCACGTTCACGCTCGAATTGCCGCTGCTGCGAACCCCGCTGGAGCTGGTGGCGTTACCGCCGCGCGAGCTCGTGTTGTTCGTGTTCATGCTCGAGCCGCCGCCCTGGCTGACCGCCGTCGACGACGTCGACGACTGCGCGCTCGAAGTCGAATCGGCGGTTTGCGCCTGGGCGCCGATCGTGGTCATCGCGAACATCGCTGCGCATGCCACCTTGATCCTGTTGCTGTTCATTTCACTCTCCGGACGAGGTTTGACCTCCCACCCAGGCAACCGTACTAATTCCCCTGATTCCCTTCAGCTTTGCCTGCTTCTCCGAACTGTTTCCAGCCGTTGCCCAGCTGGGACCATGAGCCGGCCGACATGCCCTGCCACTGCTGGGCGTCGGGTCCGCCGATGGCACTTCCGGAAGAAAGCGCTTGTTGTTCTGACGGTTTGGTTGTCTGGTCAGGGTTGTTTGACGTCTGCAAATTCGATTGCACGTCGTCGGCAATACGGTCAGCGCCATACGCCGTCAGAGACGCGAGCATCAGAGCGGCGGCAATCACTTTCTGCTTCATGCCAACTCCTTACGTGACAACAATGTGGGGAAAAGAGACCAGCGTCGCTGGGAAACTGGTCCCCCCACACCTGACTAATGACTGCTTCCGGTCGCGCTCGAACTGCCCTGGCTCCCGCCCGCCGCGGACGGCGAGCCGGCCGGACCGGTACTCCACACGGTCGACGAGTTGATGTGATCCGAACCCGCGATCGCGCCCGAACCACCACTGCCCGTCAGGCCAGCGGCACCTGCGTTGGCAATGCCCTGGTCGTTTCCGCCCGCAGCCGTATAGTGGTTCGCGCCGAGTACGATCGTGGCGGTTACCCCTCCCGATAGCGCATTCGCGTTCTCGTTCGTGCTGCTGTTTCCACCGTACGAGCCTGCGGCACCGATACCGCCGCCTGCCGCAAACGCGCCCCCGTTCGTGCCCGAACCGCTGGCCGTCGAAGTCGAGTTGTGGAAAGCGGATGCCGTGCCGGCGGAACCAGCGGGTGTTACGGTACTGCCCGCATTCGCGCCCGCCGTCGAAGTCGAATTGCTGGTATAGCTGCCGGAACCGACCAGCACCGACCCTGAAACACCAGCCGCAACGGATTGCGTCTGGTTGGTCGTGGACGAACCCGCTGCCATCGCAGCCGACGATAAGACGGTGAGCGCTGTCGCAAATATGACGTTGGCTTTCATAGCAATCCCTTGCTGTGAGTGAGTTCGGCGGTGGCGGAGCCGGGCCTGCCCCCCATCGAGCGAAACCCGGCGTCCGTACCGCCAGCCATTGACGAACGCTACGCTCCGCCGCTTAGTAGTGCGTCGTCCAGCCGATCGAGCCGGCATTCGCGCCGCTGTTGCCACCTGCTTGTGCGCCGCCGAAGCCGAAGCCGCCCACTTGCGAGGTGTTGGTGTGGTTCGTGTACGAGATCGAGCCGCTGCTGCCATGGCCGGCCGTTGCGCCAGCTGCGCCGAGCGCTGCACCGGAATCGGTCGCGCCGAAAACGCCGAACCCGACGACCCCGGCCATCGTCGAACCGCCGCTCGACGAATTGCTGGTCGATACCGTGCCGCTGCCAGCGAACGCTGCACCCGAAACCGCCAGAACTGCTGCTGCAATCAGAAGCTTCTTCATGGTCGACTCCAAAACGGCGTGAACGGAGTGAGCCAGGAAGATCGCACGCCATCAACCTTCCTGACTTGAGCAATCCTCAAAAAATAAGGATCACTATCCAATTAGAAAAGACCATTGCCTTTTCAATTAAAATTATTTGTGATTTTGGCCAGACGAAGCTTAGCTTCGTGACTTTTAGTTATCCAAATTTTTCTGATAGGTGTTTTCGATTATTTTTATGAACATTCGCCTGATATCGAAAACACAATTATTTGATAAACCGGAACGATGCGTACACCTTTCCGGCCCGCGATATTCGACACCCCGCCGGACGGCATACCGGCACGCGGCATGCCATTCCGGAATCGAAATTCGCGAATACATTAACCACCGCAAAATGCAGCGCCGTTGAAAATACACCCTTTAACCGGGCGACAACGGGCCTGCATTGCAGCCAGGTGGCATGGCTTCTCCCTGAACTGTCGACGAAAGGTCTTCCGGATAATCCGGCCGACGGGTGTTCGATCTAATCCGGCCGGCGCCGGCATGGGCCTGGCGCGATCGAAGCGACCCTGTACGGCCGAGAACGAATCGGCATCACGCTGTCCGGCACGAACAGCCTGATCCATCCGGGTGAACTGCATGAAAGCGAGCCCCGCTGTCGCCCGACTGCCGTGCGGCGCGACAACCGCGCCAGCACGCGAAGCGCGCGGCGGGCAAGAAACCGGTACAGAGCAGCCCGCGATGCTGGCACAGCGTCGCGAGCGACTCCCCGATCTTTCCGACTCCCCCACTGATGCGCAAAGTACGCGCCGATCAAGCTACTGCTTATGGTCTTCATCGCCGTTTCCCCGACTACTTATTGACGAGTTGGCCGCCCCACCTCTTCGTTACTTCGTGTCGGCCGCCCGCCGGTGCGTCCAATACCGCAAGCAGCGTGCCACGTGATATTCCACCGCATATTGCGCACGGCAAACGGCCGCCACGGCGGCCCGCAGCGCCGGGATCGACATTTTTTGTTTCAGGAATGTATCGCAACAACCGTTTGGCACCCTCGGCGATCGTTGAGCGCCGCGATGCAATAGCCGGATTAGACGGACGAATCCGGCTCGCGGGCCTGCGCCGGATGGCCAGATGAACGGGTGTTTCAAACTTGAGAAGCGCACGGCCGTGCAGGGCGGGCGACACGGCCATTTCCGCTTGCGAACCGTGGGTCGCGGCATGTGCGGCCCCCTCCCGCGCCATCACAAACGAGAATCGATTCGCCCGCCACCGAGCGTTGAGGGCCCGACAGAGCAGCCTCCGACAAGTCGTCGACACGTGTTTCCCCTGATGACCGAAACGAATTTGATTCATCCGTGAAAATACCGACACGATCACACTACGGTCGAGCATCGAAATCGGCCGAAAAAAAGAAATCCTGCACGCTCCCGTAATAATTAAAACAAATGAAAACTTGCGACCTCACCCGGACTCCGTTCATCCTTTTCGCGCTTTCATTCGCCCTGCTTTTCATACCCCAAATCATTCGATGAACAGCGCATTCGAGACACGTTTTTAATCCGTTATCAGCGCATTTCTCATTGATGAAACATTCAAATTCAACACCTGTTTGACGAACCCATTCCCGCAAAAGCCTGATTTATCGTGCGTTTCGTCGTATCGAATTGCATCGACCCGGCAATTGGCCTGCTCGCTTTCCTGTCCCCACGATACACGCATGAAACAAAAGCGCGTCTATCGCGCGGCAATTACGCGGCAATCACGGCGCCACGCGTCCCGCGCATCGCGACGGCATCGTCCATGGCATGCCGATTGCCTGATCTCCGGCTCTCACCGAGCGGCACGCCTGGGCACAAGATCACGGGCGGCGGTCTGCTCGCCAATCAGCGTATCGGGGAAAAGGCGATGAAGATCACCACCGATCGAGCGACGCTTGCGTCGTTCAAGCATCAACGGGGTAGTCAGCGAAACCGGAGCGCCTGTCGCGGCGCTTCGTCGACATCAGCCCATGCGAACCGGCGCTCGCCGACACGCTACCCGTGCAGCGGGATGGAGCGCGTGCGCGCCGCCGTCGAGCAGATCGACGTGGGGTTCCCTGAGCTGAACGACGAAGGAGAAAGCCATGAATGACAGGGTCGCGCTCGAGACGCGCGCCGGTCAGCGCGTCCTCGTGACGGGCGGCGCCGGCTTTCTCGGCAGCTACGTCTGCGAGCGCCTGGTCATGGAAGGCGCGTCCGTCACGTGCATCGACAGCCTGCTGACGGGACGCAAGCTCAACGTCGCCGACCTGAAAGCGTCCGGCCGCTTCGAGTTCGTGAAGGGCGACGTCTCGCTCGGCCTGCCGCAATTGCAGGTGGACGAGATCTGGAATCTCGCGTGCGCGGCGTCGCCGCCCACCTACCAGATCGATCCCGTCCATACGATGATGACGAACGTGCTCGGCATGAACCACTGCCTCGCGCTTGCGCGCAAGACCGGCGCGCGGGTGTTCCAGGCGTCGACCAGCGAAATCTACGGCGACCCGGGCGTGCACCCGCAGACGGAAACCTATCGCGGCAACGTGAACACGATCGGCCCGCGCGCGTGCTACGACGAAGGCAAGCGCGCGGCCGAGGCGCTGTGTTACGACTACTACCGCACGCACGGCATCGACGTGCGCGTCGCGCGCATCTTCAACACCTACGGCCCGCGGATGTCGCCGCGCGACGGCCGCGTCGTGTCGAACTTCATCGTCGGCGCGCTCAACGGCGCGCCGCTCGAGATCTACGGCGACGGCAAGCAGACGCGCTCGTTCTGCTTCGCCAGCGACCTGATCGACGGCTTCTTCTGCCTGATGCGCGCCGAGCGCAACGTCGGCACGCCGGTCAACATCGGCAATCCCGGCGAATTCACGATGATCGAGCTCGCGGAGAAAGTGCTCACGATGACGGGCTCGAAATCGGAGCTCGTGTTCCGGCCGCTGCCGATCGACGATCCCCACCTGCGCCGGCCCGACATCTCGATCGCGTCGGCCGAGCTCGGCTGGCGGCCGGCCATCGATCTCGACGAAGGCCTGCGCCGGACCGTCGACTATTTCAGCCGGGAACTGTGGCTCGAGCCGGTGCTGCGCCTGACCGGGGCCACGACATGAAAGTGCTCGTGACAGGCGGAGCGGGCTATATCGGCAGCCATACCTGCAAGGCGCTCGCGGCAGCGGGACATGAGCCGGTCGCCTATGACAATCTGTCGACCGGCCATCGCGACGCGGTTCGATGGGGGCCGCTCGTCGCGGCCGACATTCTCGACCGCGACGCGCTGTCGAAGGCGTTCGCCGCGCATCGGCCCGACGTCGTGATCCATTTCGCCGCGCTCGCCTACGTCGGCGAATCGGTGCTCGCCCCCGACCGCTATTACACGGTCAACGTCACGGGCACCTGCACGCTGCTGAGCGCGATGCACGCAGCCGGCGTCGGCCGGATCGTGATGTCGTCGTCGTGCGCGACCTACGGCATTCCGGACGTACTGCCGATCTCGGAGCGCACGCCGCAGCTGCCGATCAATCCGTACGGCTTCTCCAAGTACGCGATGGAACGGATGGCCGCCGATTTCGAGCGCGCGTACGGGTTGAAGTGGGTCGCACTGCGCTACTTCAACGCGGCGGGCGCGGACCCGGACGGCATGATCGGCGAATGCCACGAACCGGAAACGCATGCGCTGCCGCTCGCGATCCGCGCGGCACTCGGCACGGGCCACGCGTTCCAGGTGATGGGCACCGACTACCCGACGCCCGACGGCTCGGCGATTCGTGACTACGTGCACGTGAGCGACCTCGCCGATGCACACCTGAAGGCGACCGACTATCTGTGCAGCGGCGGCCACAGCGTCGCACTGAATCTCGGCACCGGCAAAGGAACGTCGGTGCTCGACGCGCTGCGCGCCGTCGAAGCCGTGACGGGCCGCCGCGTGCCGACAGTGACGGCCGCGCGCCGCCCGGGCGATCCGCCCGCGCTGTACGCCGACGCCACGAAGGCCGCGCTCGTGCTCGGCTGGCGGCCGCGTTTTACCGCGATCGAGCCGATGGTCGAACACGCCGCGGCGTGGTTTCAGAAAGAACTGCAATTCGCATCCGGAAAGTAAGCCAGTTTCCTTGTACGCCACCCAGGGGAATCACCATGAAGGTACGGATCGCCATCGTTGGCACCGGCTATGTCGGGCTGGTCAGCGGCGCGTGCTTTGCGGATCTCGGGCATGACGTCGTCTGCATCGACAACAACCTCGGCAAGATCGACGCGCTGAACGAAGGCTGCATGCCGATCTACGAACCGGGCCTCGACACCGTCGTCGCACGCAACGTCGAACGCGGCACGCTGCGCTTCAGCAGCGACCTCGCGGCGTGCGTGCGCGATCGCGACGCGGTATTTATCGCGGTCGGCACGCCGACGCTGCCGGGCACCGACCAGGCGGACCTGCAGTACGTCGAGGCGGCCGCGCGCGAGATCGCATCGAACCTGACCGGTTTCGCGGTCGTCGTCACGAAGTCGACGGTGCCGGTCGGCACCAACCGGACCGTCAAGCAGATCGTCGAACGCTGCGCGCCGGATGGCGTCGACGCGGCGATCGCGTCGAATCCGGAGTTCCTGCGCGAAGGCTCGGCGATCGACGATTTCATGCATCCGGATCGCGTCGTGTTCGGCGCCGAGCATCCGCGCGCGATCGAGATCATGAAGGCCATCTATGCGCCGCTGGAAGCGACGGGCCACCTCGTGCTCGCGACCGAGATCGAAACGGCCGAACTCGTGAAATACGCGGCGAATGCGTTCCTGGCGGTGAAGATCAGCTACATCAACGAGATCTCGGACCTGTGCGAAGCCGTGGGCGCCGATGTCGAACTCGTCGCGAACGGCATGGGCCTCGACCGCCGCATCGGTGCGTCGTTCCTGAAGGCCGGCCCCGGCTGGGGCGGCTCGTGCTTCCCGAAGGACACGCGTGCGCTGAAAGCGACGGCTTCCGAACATGCGGTGCCGCTGCGCATCGTCAGCGCGGCCATCGAATCGAACGCGCTGCGCAAGGAACAGATCCTGCGCCGGATCGAGAAGGCGTGCGGCGGCTCGATCAAGGACAAGCGCATCGCGGTGCTCGGCCTCACGTTCAAAGGCCAGACCGACGACGTGCGCGAAAGCCCGAGCATCGACGTGATCCAGTTGCTCGTCGGCGCGGGCGCGCATATCCGCGCATACGACCCGGCGCGTCCGCACGAGGCGTCGCGGCTGCTGCCGCAGGTGTTCATGGAGGGCTCCGCGATCGACGCGGTGCGCAGCGCGGACGCCGTCGTCGTGATGACCGAATGGAAAGCGTTCGAGGCACTCGATCTCGCCGACCTCGCGGATCACATGGCCGATCCCGTGATGCTCGACATGCGCAACCTGTTCAGCGAACGGCTGGCCGTCGACAGCGGCTTTCGCCGCTACGAACGCGTGGGCCGCTCGTGCGGCGAACGCATGCCGGCCAACCCGGCACCGGAACAACAGCACGTGAGCGGGGACACCCGGCCGCAGCGCGGCCTGCTTCAAGACTGATGGTCTGACCTTGACGGGAGAACACCATGAAGAAGCTGGTTGCGTCGCTTGCCGGCGGCCCTGCGCCGGATACGGCCGACACCATCGCCCCGGAAGGGGATCGCGCCGCATCGCCGCACGCGGACGCCCCGCTCCTCGTCCCGTTGATGGACAGCGGGACCCGGATCGTCTTCCATATCCTCGCGTTGTGCTGGTTCGTCGCGCTGGGCATCTTCTGGCGCTGGTGGCTGCGCGACGAGCACTATGTCGACGCATTCCGCTTCGGCGTCAACTGCTTCGTGCTGTTCTGGACCACCTTCATTCCCGGCTACTTCATCTTCATCATCCGCTCGGCAGTCGTGCCGAACCCCGCGCTGCCGGTGCCGCGCGACTGGCGCGTCGCGATGGTCGTCACCAAGGCGCCGTCCGAGCCGTTCGACATCGTCCGCACGACGATGCTCGCGATGCTCGACCAGACCTACCCGCACGATACGTGGCTCGCCGATGAAGACCCATCGCCCGAGACGCTCGACTGGTGTCGCGAACACGGCGTATTCGTGTCGACGCGGCGCGGCATTGCCGCGTACCACCGCGCAAGCTGGCCGCGCCGGACCAAGTGCAAGGAAGGCAATCTCACGTACTTCTACGATACGGTCGGCTACGACAACTACGATTTCGTGTCGCAGCTCGATGCCGATCACGTGCCGACCCGTACCTATCTCGAGGAGATGCTGCGGCCGTTCATCGATCCGGAAGTCGGCTACGTGTCGGCGCCGAGCATCTGCGACAGCAACGCGGCCGAAAGCTGGAGCGCACGCGGGCGCGTGAACGTCGAGGGGCCGCTGCACGGCACGATGCAGGCCGGCTATGCGGGCGGCCTCGCGCCGCTGTGCATCGGCTCGCACTATGCGGTGCGCTGCCGCGCGCTGCGCGAGATCGGCGGGCTCGGGCCCGAACTCGCCGAGGATCACTCGACCACGATGATCTTCAATGCGAAGGGCTGGCGCGGCATGCATGCGCTGAACGCGATCGCGAACGGCGAAGGGCCGCGCACGTTCGGCGACCTGGCCACGCAGGAATTCCAGTGGTCCAAGAGCGTGATGATCATCATGCTGCGTTACACGCGTCACTATTTCATGGGGCTGCCGCTGAAGCTGAAGGCGCAGTTCCTGTTCTGCCAGTTGTGGTACCCGCTGTGCGCGCTCGCGATGGCCGGCAGCGTCGTGATTCCGGTCGTCGCGCTGCTTACCGGGCGCGTATGGGCGCACGTCGACTACCTCACGTACCTCACCTACTCGCTGCCGCTGACCGTGCTGATCCTGTGCGTCGTGACCTGGGCCACGCATTCGACCCAGTCGTGCCGCCCGCTGAATACGAAGCTGCTGTCGTGGGAAGGACTGTCGTTCGTGTTCGCGCGCTGGCCGTGGGTCGTGCTCGGCTGCGCGTCGGCGGTGTTCGACTGCGTGCGCGGCAAGGAATTTCCGTTCAAGGTCACGCCGAAAGGCGGCACGATCGAACAGGATGCGCCGCTGCGCGTGGTCGCGCCGTATCTGCTGATCTCGCTGTTCTGCAGCCTGCCCGTCGTCACGGTCGAGAATCCGCGCAACGCCGCCGGCTTCTATCTGTTCTCGACGCTGACGAGCATCCTGTATCTCGCGATCGCGGCCGTCGTCGCGGTGAATCACGGCAGGGAGCAAGGGCTCGAGTGGTCGGCGTTCCGGCAGATGTTCTTCAGCCGCCTGCCCGTGCGCAACGCGCTGTTCGTCATCGCGCTCGCGATGCTGCTGTCGGGCATCGGGCTGCGCGCGCCGAAAGGCTGGCAGGCGATGATGTGGCGCTCGGGCTTGCCGGCCGTGATTGCGCCCGTGCCGGGCGAACCGGTGAAGCAGCCCGAACTCGGCGCGTACGATCCCGAGAAGACACTCGCGGCCAGCCGGGATCTCGCGTTCGACCATGTGTTCGTGTCGTGGAACGCGCCCGACATCCGCGCGGAAATCGACGATGCGTACCAGAACGCGCAGGCGCGCAACCGTTCACTGATACTGACCGTCGAGCCGTGGGCGGCCGGCGACACGCGGCAGGGCGCACTGCTCGACGATATCGCGCACGGACGCTACGACGCGCGGATCGCGGCCACCTGCTCGGCGCTCGCCGCGTTGAAGAGCCCCGTGTTCGTGCGCTGGGGCCACGAGATGGAGGCCGACACCGGACGCTATCCGTGGGCGATCGGCGACGCAGCGGCCTACGTCGATGCGTACCGGCGGGTCGTGACCACGTGCCGCACGATGACCGACCAGATCCGCTTCGTGTGGTCGCCGGCCGGCAACCGGAACCTCGACGACTATTTCCCGGGCCGCGGCTACGTGGATGACATCGGCCTGTCCGTGTTCGACTGCCCGCGCTGCGCGGTCTGGCCGGTTGGCGGCCGCGCCTCCGCCGCGAGCATCCTGCGGACCAAGTACGAACGCGTGGCCGACTACGGGCTGCCGGTGATGGTCACGGAGCTCGGCGTCGACGGGTCGAATGCGCGCAAACGCGAGGCGCTCGATGAATTCCAGCGGTCGCTGTGGCGTTATCCGCTGCTGAAGGCCGTGGTGTATTTCAACGCGGTCGATACGCCGGGCGCGTGGCCGGCGCACTATGTGCCGGACTGGCGGATCGCGCCGGCGTTCCTGCAGACGTCGGTGGTCGCCAGATGACACGACCGGAAACCGGCCGTGCGGCAGCCGTCGACCGTCAGCCGAGCAGTTCCTTCTTCCGCAACTGCACGACGTCGCGCATCGGCGGTGCGCCGAACAGCCGGCTGTATTCGCGGCTGAACTGCGACGCGCTTTCGTAGCCGACGACGGCGGCCACCGACCCGACATCGCCGCCCTGCCGCAGCAACAGCCGTCGCGCTTCGTGCAGCCGCAACTGCTTCTGGTACTGCAGCGGGCTCAGCGTCGTCACGTGCTTGAAATGATGGTGCAGCGACGACACGCTCATGTTGACCGCCTGCGCGAGCGACTCGACGCGCATCGGTTCCGCGAAGTGATCGCGGATCCATTCGATCGCGCGCGCGATCCGGTGCGTCTGGCTGCCCGCGATCGCCATATGCCGCAGCCGCGTGCCCTGCCCGCTCGTTATCAGCCGGTACAGCAGTTCCTTTTCGATCAGCGGCGCGACGACCGGAATGTCGGCCGGCGTATCGAGCAGCCGCAACAGCCGCAGCGCGGCATCGAGCAGCGGCGGCGTCAGCTCGGCGAGCGCGATCCCCTCGCCTTCGGGGCCCGCGTCGGGTTCCGGCAGCCGCATCTCGGCCGCGAGCTCGACGATGCGCTGCGGATCGAGCGTCAGCGACAGGCACAGGTACGGCGCGTCCGGCGACGCGCGCGTCACGCGCGACAGGATCGGCAAGTCGATCGATGTAATCAGGCAATTCTGCGTGTCGTACTCGTAAGCCTGGCCGGCCACGATCACGCGCTTCGCGCCCTGCGCGGCGATCACGAGCGCGGCCCGCGACACCCCGCAGCCGAGATCGACCGGCCGCGTGTGCCGGTGCAGCATCAGGCCCGGCACGGCCGTCGAATGCGAGCCGTCCGCCGGCGCAAAACGGCCGATCAGCATCGCCAGTTCGCGCCGCCCGGATTCGCGCGACGCCACGATATCGGTCATGTCCATGACACTTCCTCGATCAATTTCCTCATGTCGCGGGAGCATAGCGAAACCGCCCGCGGCCTGCCCGGGATTTGCAGGATTGTTCAATAAATTTGCAGGATTGGGTAGACGCAAAAATCCGCTGCTCGCGCACACTGCCCGCTGACCGGGCGCATGCCGGGTTTTCCCCACGGAGACAATCACAATGCCTACCTCGTTTGTCCTGAACGGCAAGAACGTCACGCTCGACGCCGATCCGTCGATGCCCGTCCTCTGGGCGATTCGCGAACACGCGGGACTGACCGGCACGAAGTTCGGCTGCGGCATGGCGCAGTGCGGCGCGTGCACGGTGCATCTCGAAGGCCAGGCCGTCCGCTCGTGCGTGCTGCCGCTCGCCGGCATCGCGGGCAAGCACATCACGACGATCGAAGGCCTGCAGAGCAAGCCCGCGCAGGCCGTGCAGGCCGCCTGGGTCAAGCTGCAGGTGCCGCAATGCGGTTACTGCCAGTCGGGCCAGATCATGTCGGCCACCGCGCTGCTCGAACAGAACCCGAAGCCGACCGACGCGGACATCGATGCCGCGATGAACGGCAACCTGTGCCGCTGTGCGACCTACGCCCGCATCCGGGCGGCGATCCACGACGCGGCCGCAACGCTGGGAGCGTGACCATGACGATCGAACTCGACAACACCGGTTCGGTGCGTCCGTCGCGCCGCACGTT
>NZ_CAJNKE010000143.1 GCF_905232215.1 Burkholderia sp. LMG 13014 | reverse complement strand
GCGGCCGAGGCCGTCTTCAAGCCGCTTGATCTTCAGGCTCACCGTGGACTGCGTCGTGTCCATCGCCTCGGCGGCCCGTGTGAAGCTCTTGAGGTCGGCGGTCAGCACGAACGCCTGCACGGCTTCGATGTCGAGCGTTTTCATCGCACACTCATCTATTTAGAAATCAAATCATTGAAATATTCTGCCATCGTATTTTCAAATGATTCAAGGTCTTCTACGCTGTTCTCGAGCCGTTCGGAATCTCCCTTTTCTTTCCCAGGAGTCGATCATGCTGACCGCGTACTACGTGCACCGCCTGCCGGCGGACTACGACCTCGACATCATCCGCAATCGCGTGCGCGAGCGCGGCAGGCTCTGGGACGACACGCCGGATCTGGTGTTCAAGGGGTTTCTGCTGCGCGAGGCCGGCCGCCACGGCGCGACGGAAAACGGCTATGCGTCGCTTTATCTGTGGCGCAATGAACGGGCGTTCGCCGGGTTTGTCACGGACGGCCGCTACCGGGTCGTGACGGACAGTTTCGGACGCGCGCCGATCGACGTGCAGGTCGCGCTCGATGCGCGCAAGGGCAGTGCGTCGACGGCGCGCTTCGTGTGGCTGGAAGCGATCGATATTCCGGCGGATGCCGACCTCGATGCGACGCTGGCACGGGAGGTCGCACGCAATCGCGAAGCGGCGGCGCGGCAGGGCACGGTCGCGGCCGCCGTCAGCCTCGATCCGCTGCGCTGGCGGCTGACGCGCGTGCTCGTTTCGGAACACGAACCGGACGACGGCGGCGCGGGCACGGTGTACCAGGTCCTGCATCTGGCCAGGCCGTTGCTCGATACGCTCGAGGGGAGCGGGGAGTGATGAACGGCGTCGCGTCGCAATCGCGGGCCGGGCCGGCGGATGGGGCGAGCGGCGCGCGATCGGCGCGATTGCCGGCCGGTCTGGTGATCGCCGCGCATCTGGCCGGGATGGCGGCGGGGATCGCCGCGATTGCCGCGCTCGCGACGTTGCTGGCGTTGCTGTTCCGGTAAGTTTCGCCGGTGCGGAGGGGGAATACGGAAGCGCCGGGCACGGCGTGCGCGGCGCTTCCGTAGGGTCATTCCTGCTCAGTGCCCCTGCAACCGGATATCCCGCGACGACGCGCCGACATACACCGTGCCGCCTGGCACCACACGCCAGCCGTTACGCGACGTATCCCACACGCTTTGCATCCGCGGCGACACGGTCACGCGCACACGTCGCGTCTCGCCCGGATTCAGCCGGATCTTCTCCCAGCCGACCAGCCGCTTCGGCGGTTCGTCCTTGTACGGCACGCCAAGATAGACCTGCGGCGTTTCCGCGCCGGCGACGCGTCCGTCGTTGCGCACCGTGAACGCGACGCTCAGCGACCCGTCCCATTGCTTGGACACCGACAGCCCCGAATACGCGAAGTGCGTGTACGACAACCCGTAGCCGAACTCGAACATCGGCTTGATGTTGCGCGCGTCATACCAGCGATAGCCCATGTTCAGCTTTTCCGCATAGACGGGATCATTGTCGAAGGCCCCGTTTTGCCCCCAGGCCGGCGAATCCTGATCGCGCGCGGGGAACGTGACGGGCAGCTTGCCGGACGGGTTGACTGCACCGAACAGCACGTTCGCGATTGCCTTGCCGCCGGCTTCGCCCGGATACCACGCCTCGACGATCGCGGACACCTGGTCCTTCCACGGCATCAGCACCGGGTTGCCGCTCTGGACGACGACGACCGTGTGCGGATTCGCGCGCGCGACGGCTTCGACGAGCGCATCCTGGTTCGACGGGTTCGCGAGGCTCAGGCTCTGGAGATCGCCGAAATCCTCGCCGGCCGGCTGCGCGACCACGACGATCGCGACGTCCGAACGGCCCGCGAGTGCCGCGGCCTGGTCGATCTCCTGCTGCGTGTACGCGCGGAACGGCGACTGCTGATCGCTGTTGCCCGCATACGTGACCTGCGCGGCCGGCGCGAGCGCGCGGATCGCCGCGACGATCGGCACGTCGACCTTCAGCCACGGATTGCGCCACCAGCTGCATCCCGTCGATGACCCGAACGTCAGGCCGCCGCAGCCCGCGAACGATCCCGATACAGGGGCGCGCGTGTTGCCCGAGCCGCCGCCCGACAGCACGGCCGCATCGGCATGGCCGCCGATCACGGCGATATGCGACAGCGCCGACGCGGCAAGCGGCAACTGGTTACCATCGTTCTTCAGCAGTACGATCGACTGCTCGGAGGCGGCCTGCGCGAACCGGTTCGCAGCGGCGAAATCGATTGCGCCGCCGCCCTTGGCCGGATCGTCCATCACGCCGACGCGGATCATCACCGCGAGTTTGCGCCGCACCATGTCGTCGAGCCGCGCCGTCGGCACCGATCCGTTTGCGATGGCCTGCTTGACGGCCGCCGGCGTCAGGTACACGCTCGGCCCGACGTCTTCCTCCTCGTCGAGCCCGGCGTTGATCGCGGCGGCGGCGCTGTGCGTCGCCCCCCAATCGGACTGCACCTGGCCCTGGAAGCCCCATTCGTTCTTCAGCACGTCGTTCAGCAGGTGAGGGTTCTCGCACGCATACGCGCCGTTCAGGCGGTTGTAGCTGCACATCACGCTGCCGGGCCGCCCGCGTTTCGCGGCGATCTCGAACGGCAGCAGGTAAAGCTCGCGCAGCGTGCGCTCGTCGATCTGCGTGTTGCCGCCCATCCGGCCGTGCTCCTGTTCGTTGCCGGCGTAGTGCTTGATGGTCGCGATGACTTTCTGCCGCTGCGTGGCGAGCGTGCGTTCGGCGAGCAGGTCGCCGGCCAGCAGCGGATCCTCGCCGAGATACTCGAACAGGCGGCCGCCACGCGGCTCGCGCGCGAGGTTGGTGCCGCCGCCGAGCCCCATGCCGAACCCTTGCGCACGCAACTGGATCGCGACCTGCTTGCCGTAGTCGTACGACAGGCGGCGATCCCAGCTCGCGGCGACGGCGATCGTCGCGGGGAATGTCGTGCTGGCCTGCGACGTGCTGCCGGAACCCGTCGCCGAATCGACCATGTTCAGGTCGGGAATGCCGAGCCGCGGCACGCCCTGGATGTAGCCGGCGCCGCCGCCCGGCACCTTTGACATTTCGTATTGCGAATGAATGAATTGAAGTTTCTCATCGAGCGTCATCTTGCGCACGAGCAGGTCCGCGCGCCGGACCGCCGCGGCCGATGCGAACGCATCGGTGGCGTCGCCCTGCGCGTTGAAATCGGCGTCGCCTGCGTAGGCGGTGGTGCAGAGGGTCGCTGCCAGCACGACGGCCGGCCAGAGTGTGTCCCGCATGTTGCTCTCCAAGATCGTATTGCCGGTTATTCGGATGATGTCTGGAGCTGCGCACGTCCGGTGGATTCGCACCGGACGCATTCGGCTGGCGATGCTGGGTGGTGACGCATCGGCATGCCAGGCCAGGCGGGGAATCGTTACGGCCGGTTGGGCTCGACCGGTACACGCGGACGGTGACGCACGGGCCGCCCGACGCTGCCGAATCGGATGTAGCGATCCTCTGCAGCGACCAATGGTATGAATGTAGTTTGACTACAGCATCGGTGTTTATACCGATACGTCCGATCTTTCTTCGGCAGGGTCGCGCGACGAGACGGAAACACGGTCATCGTTCCCGATTGCGGACGTGTGGCGGGGTAAGAAGTACCTGCGCAAACGCGTTTGCGCAGGGAAATGCGTTGAAGAGGGTGGCCCGGTTCGTTGCGTGCGCATCGAACCGGACCGGGTTCGCGCAGGCCGGCACGGCCGGCATGCGCGGAGACTTACTTCGTGACGAGCGCGCCGGTCAACCCGGCGCTGATCGCCGGCAGCAGCAGGTTCAGCACGCGGCTTGCGCGGACGAGCCCGGTGTTGTCGACATAGACGACGTCCTTCGACGCCAGCGGGAACTGGTTCGCCAGCAGCATCGACACCGGCGACTGCATGTCGAGGTGATAGATGACGGGTGCGCTGTCGGCTGCCTTGCGCAGCACGAACACCTGCTTGGCATTCGAGGTCTGCTGGTTGAGCTGGCCGGCTTGCGTGAGCGCTTCGCTCAGCGTGAGCGTACCGTCGCGCAGCGGCGCGACGGCTTGCGGCCTGACCACTTCGCCCATCACGTACACGGGATTGTCGTCGCGCGCGTCCACATGCAGCATGTCGCCGGGTTTCAGCATGATGTCCGCCGGATTCTTCCCGGTCTTCATCATCTGCGCGACGTTCAGCGGATAGATCGTGCCGTTGCGGGTAATCGTGACGCGGCTCTGATCCGCGGTCGGTGCAAATCCGCCCGCGCGGCTGACGGCTTCGATCAGCGTCATCGGAATGTCGTTGATCGCCTGCGCGCCCGGATTGCGCACTTCGCCGTCGATATAGACCTGGGTCGCGCGGAACGAAGCGACGCGAACCGTGACCTGCGGCTTGACGAACACCTTGCTGAGCTCGGTCCTGACCTCGTGCTGGATTTGCGCGACGGTTTTTCCGACGGCCTGGATCGGATGCGGGACGTACGGAAACTGCACGTTGCCGCTGCTGTCGACGACGAAGCCGGGCGCGGCGTCCGCGGACTTCGTGTTCTGCGTCGGCTGCCCGGCGGCGGTCGCGAATTCGGGGTGATCCCACACCGTGATCTGCAGCACGTCGCCGGCGCCGATCCGGTACATGTCCGACTTCGCGAACAGGTTCGGCGGGATGGACGCAGCGGGGGCGCGCTTCTGCTCGGCCCGGAGCTGCTCGATCTGCGTCAGGTCGATCTGCTTGACCGGCACCTGCATGTCGCTGGTCACGTCGCCGTTGTCGGCGGTCGTGACCGGTAACGCGGTCGAACTCATGTGCTGCCCCGGCACGACCGTGCATGCGGAAAGCACCGCGACGGTCGCGCAGGAGAGCGCGATGCACATGCCGCGCATGGCAGTGCGAGCGTGGCCCGGCGCCACGGAATCGAACGGTAGAACGTTTTTCATTTTTGTGTCCAGCATCGATGAATCGATTGATACGTTATCCGGATCGAATTCGAGCCGCTCGTCGCGTGCCCGTTTCGCTCTGAACATCGTGATGACGCTTCCCGGCGGCGTGCAGGCACCGGGCAATCGGCGCGTGTTCCACCGCGGCATCGCTCCCGACGGCAATTGTCAAAAACTGGCAATGACGGAAGGACGTCGTCGTGCGAGGGCGGGAACGTGCCGGCGTTTTTCATGTTGCTTCGCACGTCGCCGTACCGATCGCGAACAGAGCGTAACGCAGGTTGGACGCTTGGAAATTGCGGCGGCGGCTTAATGTAAGCCATCGCACGCAGCGTGCCGGACATCTATCGCATAGTGGCACCAACGAACATGACCGTGCATTTCCGGCGGAATGTGCGGGGGCGGGAATGGCATCGTGCCGGCGTCCGGCTCATTGTCTGCGAGAGATTTCATGACACGCTTCATTGCCCGTTCGAGGGCTCCTTTGCGGTTGGGTCTGGGCGGCGGCGGAACCGATGTGCCGCCTTATTCGGATCAGTTCGGCGGTCTGACGCTCAATGTGACGATCGAGAAGTTTGCGTACGCGTCGATCGCGCCGCGCGAAGACGCGAAGGTCGAGCTGGTCGCAGCCGATACGGACACCCGATGGATCGGCCCCGTGTCGCCGGTGCTCGAGGTGCAGAACGGGCTCGGGCTGCACGTCGGCGTCTACAACCGGATCGTCCGCGATTTCCACGGCGGCCACCCGCTGGCCGTCACGATCACGACGTGCTCCGAAGCGCCGCCGGGATCCGGGCTCGGATCGTCGTCGACGATCGTCGTCGCGCTGGTCAGGGCCTTCTGCGAACTGCTGTCGCTGCCGCTCGGCGAATACGACATCGCCCACCTCGCACACGACATCGAGCGGGAGGATCTCGGGCTTGCCGGCGGCAAGCAGGATCAATACGCGGCGACGTTCGGCGGGCTGAACTTCATGGAGTTCTACGGCGATCGCGTGATCGTCAATCCGCTGCGTATCAAGCAGGAAATCAAGGCCGAGATGGAGGCGTCGCTCGTGCTGTATTACACCGGCGTCTCGCGCGAGTCGGCGAACATCATCAAGGAGCAGAGCAGCAACGTGGCGGAAGGCGTGGTCGATTCGCTGGCCGCGCTGCACGAAGTGAAGGACGAAGCCGTTCGGATGAAGGAAGCCGTGCTGCGCGCCGATTTCGACGCGTTCGCCGCGTCGATGCGCGACGCGTGGGAATCGAAGAAGCGGATGGCGAAGAACATCTCGAACTCGATGATCGACGATCTGTACCGCGTCGCGGTGCGGGCCGGCGCGAAGGCAGGCAAGGTGTCCGGTGCGGGCGGCGGCGGCTTCATGATGTTCTTCGTCGATCCGGTCGAACGGTCGGCCGTGATGCGTGCGCTGGATGCATGCAACGGAATCAATGGGCAAGTGCTCAACTGTACGTTCACCGATATCGGTGCGCAGTCGTGGAGAAAGAAACAATGACGATCACGGTAGAGAGCGAAATTCGCCAGACGTTGTCGGTGCTGACGGCGCTCGTATCCGACGGGGAGCAACTGGCGCGGATCGGGCAGGTGGCCGGGCGCGTGACGGAGGCGCTGCGCGCGGGCAACAAGATCCTGCTCGCGGGCAACGGCGGCAGCGCGGCGGATGCGCAGCATATCGCCGGCGAATTCGTCAGCCGTTTCAACTTCGACCGGCCGGGGCTCGCGGCGTTTGCACTGACCGTGGACAGCTCGGTCATGACCGCGATCGGCAACGACTACGGCTACGAGAAGCTGTTCGAGCGCCAGATCCAGGCGACGGGACGCCCCGGTGACATCTTCTGGGCGTATTCGACGTCCGGGCGTTCGCCGAACATTCTCCGTGCGCTGGACGTGGCCCGGACGGCAGGCATGTTTTCGGTCGGGTTCACCGGCAACGGGCCCGGTGCCGCCGAGATGCGCACGCGTGCCGACCTCTGCATCGAGATTCCGTCCGCATCGACACCGAAGATCCAGGAAGGGCACCTCGTGTGCGGCCACATCATCTGCGGCATCGTCGAAGAGCGGATCTTCGCATGAGCGCGATGCTGCCCTGCCTGATCCTTGCCGGCGGCCTCGGCACGCGGCTGCGCCCGGTACTGGGCGATGCGCTGCCGAAGGCGCTCGCGCCGATCGACGGCGAGCCGTTTCTGTGCTGGATGCTGCAAGGGCTCCGGCAGCAGGGCGTGACGGAGGTGGTGCTGTCGCTCGGCTACGGCAGCGGCCCGATCAAGGCGCTCGTGACGTCGCGCGACTTCGGCATCGCGATTTCGGTGGTCGAGGAGGACGAGCCGCTCGGCACCGGCGGCGCGATCGTTCACGCGCTGAAGGCCCATGGCGAGCGCGACATGATCGTGATGAACGGCGATACGTGGTCGAACCTGGATTTGCAGGCGTTGTCGGCGTTCTATCGCGCGACTTGCCCCGATCTCGTCGTGGCGGCGACGCGGGTCGACGATGCGTCGCGTTACGGCACGCTCGAATTCGACGCGAGCTCACGCAGGCTGTCGGCATTCCGGGAGAAGCGCCCGGCGCAGGGCTACATCAATGCGGGCACGTATGTCGTCAACGCGCGAACGCTGCTCGGTTTCGTGCTGCCGGAGAAATTTTCGTTCGAGCAGGACTTCCTGTGCGATCGGGGGGAGGCGCTCGACATCCGTGTGTTCCCGGAGGTGACGACATTCATCGATATCGGTGTGCCGGCGGACTACCGACGTGCGCAAACGGTCATTCCGCCGATGCTGGAGACGCGAGCCAGTGAAGCGTAAGGCACTGTTCCTCGATCGCGATGGCGTGATCAATGTCGACACCGGCTATGTCCACCGGCAGCAGGACTGCGTATTCGTCGACGGCATCTTCGACCTCGTGCGGCTGGCCAATGCGACCGGTCACCAGGTGGTCGTCGTGACGAATCAGGCCGGTATCGGCCGCGGGTATTTTTCGGAGTCGCAGTTCGTCGCGTTCATGGACTGGATGCGGCGCAGGTTCGACGAGCGGGGCGCGAGAATCGACCGCGTCTATTACTGCCCGCATCACCCGGTGGCCGGGATGGGCCGCTACCGGCAAGCGTGCACATGCCGGAAACCGCAGCCCGGGATGCTGCACGATGCGCGGCGCGATCTCGGTCTCGACCTGTCCGCGTCGATCCTGGTCGGCGACAAGCAGTCCGATCTCGATGCCGGCGCGCGGGCCGGTGTCGGGCGTCGCTTCCTGTTGGTGGGCGACCCGCGCGGCCATGCGGAAGCCGATCCGGCGGCCGACGTCGTTACACGCTTGGCCGACATCGGTGCGGCGCTGCTGGGCACGGGAATCGCCGCCGCGGGGGCGTAGGTGGCGGCAGCATCGACGACTGCATGCCGGAATGAAACGAGCGAGGGCTCGAGTACGGACTGCCGGCCGTTGCGCCGGCCGGGCGGAAACGCACCGGGAATCCAGGTTCCCGGCGCGGTGCTTCCCGGATCGGCACTGAAGGGATTCCAGCCGGATTTTCAAAGACATGAACGTGAACAACAACGCGCGTAAAGCGGCGAAGCCAGCCGGATCTTCCATTCTGGAGTTCAGCATGAAGATGGATCGACCTGCATTTACCGGGCATGAAAACGAAACGAAACACGCCGGCCGGAATGCGACGCGGTTGTCGTCGGTCGATATGCTGGAGAACGTGCTCGACAACGGGCGCCTCTTCGCGGCCGTGTTCGCGGCCTGCCTGCTGCTGGCGATCGTCTATGCGATTGCGGCAACGCCGGTGTATTCGGCCGACACGCTGATCCAGATCGAAGAGAACAAGGCCAGCGCACTGGGATCGCTGTCGTCGATCTCCAAGGCACTCGATATCCAGAATTCGGCTGTGGTCGGCGAGATCGACATCGTCCGCTCGCGTTCGGTCGTCCTGGAGGCGATGAATGCGACAGCCGCACAGGCCGAGGTGTCGGTCGAGAACCGGTTTCCGGTCATCGGCGGCCTCATCGGTTCGCTCATGCCGAAGGACGCGAACGGTCTCGTCGAGGCGCCGCTCGGGATGTCGTCGTGGGCATGGGGCGGCGAGCGCCTGGAGTTCAGGGCGTTCGAGGTGCCGGCCGCGCAGGTCGGCAAGGCGCTGGCGTTCGAATATCTCGACGGCAACCGGTTTCGGCTGAAGGACCGCAGCGGTCAGGTGGTGCTGAGCGGCGTGGTCGGCGTGCCGGGCGCGAGCAACGGCTATCGCGTCGACGTGGCGCGGGTCGTCGCGCGCCCCGGTGCGGAATTCCGCGTGCGGCGCGTCGCGACCGACGTCCGTCTCGAAGCGATCCTGAAGAAGCTGGGCGTGACCGAGACGAAGCGGCAGTCGGGCATCATGCAGCTGAATTTCGAGGACGCCGATCCGGTCTTTGCCGCGCGCATGCTCAACGCAATCGCGACGGCCTACCTGAACTTCAACGCGAGACGCCGCGCCGACGATGCCGAGCGCAGCCTCACGTTCCTCAATGCGCAGATGCCGATCGTCAAGGCCCGGCTGCAACAGGCCGAACAGGCGCTGAACGCGTTTCGCAACCAGCAGGGCTCGATCGACGCGCAGGGCGACATCCGGCTGCTCGTCGAGCAACTGGCATTCGTCGACAAGTCCCGGCTCGAGACCAAGCTCGCGTACCAGGACCTGTTGTCGAAATACGTGCCGGGGCAACCGCAGGTCGTGGCGGCGGCCAACAAGCTGAAGGAACTCGACGCGCAGGCCACGGTGCTGAAGGAAAAGGCGGCACGGCTGCCGTCGCAGCAGCAGACGTACCTGCGTCTGGCGCGCGACGTCGAGGTCAACAATCAGCTCTATGTCGGGCTACTGAACAACACGCAGCAATTGCAGATCGCGGAAGCCGGCACGGTCGGCAACGCGTCGATCGTCGACAAGGCCGTCGTCGGCGACAAGCCGATCCGGCCGAAGCGCCTGATCGCGATTCTGGCCGGTGCCGTGACCGGACTGATACTGGGCTTTCTCGCGGCGCAGGGCCGCGCATTGCTGGCCGGGCGCATCCGGGATCCGCACGACCTGGAAGCGGCGCTCGGCATTCCGATGCTCGGCGTTCTGCCGAATTCGCGCCGCCAGGCCGAAGCGGATGCGGACCGCACACCGGCATTCACCGCGACGAAGGAACCGGCCGACGTGCCGCTGGCCGACGCGATGGACAGCCTGGCGCTGACGTTGCGGCACCGGCTGGCCGCCTATGGCGGCGACGCGAAGGTTGTGCTGGTGTCGTCCGCGGCGCCGGCGCAGGGCAAGTCGATGATTGCCGCCAATCTCGCGTACCTGTACGCCGAGAAGGGGCTCAAGACGGTGATCGTGGATGCCAACGTGCGCGCGCCGGCGCTGCATCGCTATTTGCCGGTCAAGGCGACGAAAGGCCTGTTCGACGTACTGAAGGGCGAACTGCCCGTCGATGACGCGATCACCGTCGTCGACGGTCGGCTCGATGCGCTGTCCGCCGGAAAACAGGCGGCGTCGACGCGCAACCTGTTCGACATGGCACGTCTCGATGCGCTGGTCGCGTCGTTGCGGAGCCGCTACGACATGGTCATCGTGGATGCGCCGTCCGCGTCACCGGTGGCCGACCTCGCGGCATTGTCGCGCGTGGCCGACATGACGCTGCTGGTGGCCCGCCAGGGTTCCGCGAACTCGGCCGGCCTCACGGACGCGCTCGACAGCCTGGGCAAGATCGGCGTGCGCATCGACGGGCTGGTGTTCAACGGCTTCGCACCGTCGCCGTTGCGCGGCGTCCGCCGGATCGGCGCCGGCTTCGCCGCGGCGCGCGCCTGATCGAACCGGTGATTCCATGGTATTGGGTGAGGGGCGTATCGCATGAGTGATTCGATGGCAAGCAAGGATGGATTGCGGCGCGTGGCGCAGGCGGTGCGGATCGTGTGGTTTCTCGGGCCGCGGCCGGTGAGCTGGAACGGCGTCATGCGATACAGCCTCAAATGTATCGACTTCATTCCGGCCTTGGCGGGATTTGACGTGGAGCCGATCGACATTCCGGCCGAGCCGCGCTCGTTTCGGCGCTACTGGACGCAGTTCGTGCTGTATCCGCTGCGTGCGGTCGCGGCGGCGCGCGCCGGGCACTTCGTGATGCTGTACCAGGAAGACCTGGCCTTCATGATTCCGCTGGTCCGGTGGGCGGGTGGCCGGGTCGGCATCGTGCTGCATCACGTGCCGCATCAGGGGCAGGTGCGCGGCGTCGTCGAGAAGCTGAAGAACGCGTACATGAAGCTGACGCAGTCGTTGATCGCGACGGCGGATGTGGTGCTCGTGCCCTCGGACATGACGGCGCAGGAAGCGCTGGCGGACCTTGGCATCCGCGCCGACCGGATACAGGTCGTGGCCAGTGCGGTCGACGATTGCTATACGCCGATCGACCCTGCCGTGCGCGAACGGGCGCGAGCGATGCTGCTGGCGCGTTTCGATATCCACGTCGACGCGGCGCTGGTCGTGCTGAACGTCGGTTCGGACGAAACGCGCAAGAACAATGCGACGCTGTTTCGCGCGCTGGCATCGCTCGGGCGCAAGGACGTGATGGTGTTGCGGGTGGGCAGCGCACAGAACCAGGCCAATCGCGACGAATGCCGGGACATCGCCGCACAGGCGGGAATCGCCGTGCATTTCGTCGAGAGCGTGGAAGACGAGGATCTCGGCTACTTCTTCCAGGCATCGGATCTGTACGTGTCGCCGACACTGCACGAAGGCTTCGGCCGCACGGTGATCGAAGCGCAGCTCGTCGGCCTTCCGGTCGTCGCGTCGGATTTGCCGGTGTACCGCTACACGATGGGCGAGTCGTTCGTAGCCGTTGCCGATCTGATGGATGCCGCTGAATGGGGCCGCCAGATCGAGCGCGTCTCGGGCACCCCGTCGCTGCAGGCCGAACTGGTGAGTGCCGGGCGGGCCAACGCCCAGCGCTTTTCGTCTCGCGCGGTCAGCGCGCAATTGCGCGACGCGCTGGACCGGGCCGTGCTCGAGCGACCGCGCGCAGGCCGGGCGGAAGCGTGAAAGAGGGGGTGACGCGCACGATTCAGGCCGACGGCCGGGCCGCGGCATTCGCGGGGCTGGCCGTGTCGACACTGTTCCTCCTCGCGCTGGCGATCAATGCGATGCTGCCGGCGCGCGGCGGCGAGGGGCC
>NZ_CAJNKE010000142.1 GCF_905232215.1 Burkholderia sp. LMG 13014 | reverse complement strand
CTCGCCGAAGTGGCCGTGCAGCGCTCGCTCGCGCTGCTGTCAGGCGAGCTCGAGGCGCTGTACGGCGAGCCGCGCGGCGCCGACGGCCAGCGCGTCGTGCTCGGCGTGGTCGGGATGGGCAAGCTCGGCGGCCGCGAACTGAACGTGTCGTCGGACATCGACCTGATCTTCGTCTACGAGGACGACGGCGAGACGACCGGCGGCGCGCGCGCGCCGCTGTCCACGCAGGAATACTTCACGCGGCTCGGCCGGCGCCTGATCGGCGTGCTGTCCGAGGTGACGGCCGACGGCTACGTGTTTCGCGTCGACATGCGGCTGCGCCCGAACGGCGATTCGGGCCCGCTCGTCTGCAGCCTCGGCATGCTCGAGGAATATTTCTACGTGCAGGGGCGCGAGTGGGAGCGCTATGCGTGGATCAAGGGGCGGCTCGTGTCGGAAGGCGACAGCGACGCGGCGCGGCGGCTGGAGTCGCAGCTCGAATCGATCGTCAAGCCGTTCGTGTACCGCCGCTATCTCGATTTCGGCGTGATCGGCGCGATCCGCTCGCTGCACCAGCAGATCCGGCAGGAAGCCGCGCGCCGCGCGTCGATGCGGCCCGACAAGGCCGACGACATCAAGCTCGGGCGCGGCGGGATCCGCGAGATCGAATTCAGCGCGCAGGTGTTCCAGCTGATCCGCGGCGGTCAGGACGCGGAATTCCGCGTGCGGCCGACGCTCGCGGTGCTGCGCCATGCGCAGGCGCGCGGGCTGATCGGCGAGGACGTGCGCGAGCGCCTGACCGACGCCTACAACTTCCTGCGCACGCTCGAGCACCGGCTGCAGTACCGCAACGACGCGCAGACGCACGCGATGCCGGTCGAGCCGGACGAACGCGCGGCGCTGGCCGCGTCGCTGGGCTTTGCCGATTATGCGGCGCTGATGGCGGTGCTGGACGGCCACCGCACGTTCGTCGAAGCGCAGTTCGACCAGATTTTTGCGGACAAGGCGAGCGGCGCGCCCTGCGCGACCGGCGATGACTCGGCGGCTGCGTGGATCTGGAGCGGCGCGCTGGCCGACGACGGCGAGGACGACGCGCTGGTCGCCCGTCTCGACGGCCTCGGCTTTACCGATCCGGCCGCGGTGCTCACCCGGTTGCGCGCGATCTGGCAGTCGTCGCGCTACACGGGCCTCGCGGAGAAGAGCCGGCAGCGCTTCGACAGCGTCGCGCAGCGGGCGCTCGAGGCCGCGCCGAACATCGACGCCGCGCGCCGCGACGACACGATCGTGCGCCTGTTCGACCTGCTCGAGACGGTCAGCCGGCGCGGCGTCTACCTCGCGCTGCTGACCGAGTATCCGGCCGCGCTCGACCGCGTGCTGTCGGTGCTCGGTGCGACGCGCTGGGGCGGCGGCTACCTGATCCGCCACCCGCAACTGCTCGACGAGCTGCTCGACGACGAGGCGATTGCGAGCCCGTTCGACTGGCCCGCGTTCAAGGACGCGCTGCGCGCGCGCCTTGCCGCGGCCGACGGCCCGGAGCAGCAGATGGACCTGCTGCGGCACGCGCAGCACGCGGAAGTGTTCCGGATCCTGCTGATCGATCTGGCCGGGCAACTGTCGGTCGAGCACGTGAGCGACCGCCTGTCCGAGCTGGCCGACGCGGTGCTCGACGTGACGATCGAAGTCGTCTGGTCGCAGCTCGCGAAACGCCATCGCGACGTGCCGAAGTTCGCGGTGATCGCGTACGGCAAGCTGGGCGGCAAGGAGCTCGGCTACGCATCGGATCTCGACCTGATTTTCCTGTATGACGATGCGGACGATCGTTCGGCAGATGTCTATACGACCTTCACGCGGCGCCTGATCACGTGGCTCACCACGGCGACCGGCGCGGGTGCGCTGTTCGACATCGACCTGCGGCTGCGGCCGAACGGCGAGGCCGGGCTGCTCGTCACCGATCTCGACGCGTTCCGCCGCTACCAGCTGCGCGAGGGCGACGCCGCGAATACCGCGTGGGTCTGGGAGCACCAGGCGCTGACGCGTGCCCGCTACAGCGCGGGCGACGCGCAGATCGGCGCGGACTTCGAGACGATCCGCCAGCAGGTGCTGACGACCCCGCGCGACGGCGGCGTACTCGCGAAGGAAATCGTCGACATGCGCGGCAAGGTGTTTGCCGGCCACCCGAACCAGACCGAGCTGTTCGACCTGAAGCACGATCGCGGCGGGATGGTCGACATCGAGTTCATCGTCCAGTACTGGGTGCTGCTGCACGCGTCGAGCGATGCCGAGCTGATCCGCAACACGGGCAACATCGCGCTGCTGCGCGAGGTCGCGCGCTTCGGGCTGATGGGCGAGGACGAGGCCGAGCGCGTCGGGGCGGCGTACCGCAAGTACCGGAAGCTGCAGCACAAGCTGCGGCTCGACGGGATGGAGAAGGCGCGGGTCGATCCGGCCGTGGTGGCCGACGAGCGGGCGGCCGTGACGGCGCTGTGGAACCGCGTGTTCGGGGCGATTGAAACGGATAGTTGAAACGATCGTTCGATGCGGTGCGGCAGGGCGGACGCGATTGAGCCGCCGCGCCAAAAAAAGACCGGCGCACGCGCCGGTCTTTTTGCATCCGATGAACGGATAACGGATGGCCGGCGTCAGGCCGCGAGCATTTCCTTCGCGTGCTTGCGCGTCGTGGCCGTGATCTCGAGCCCGCCGAGCATTCGTGCGACTTCCTCGATCCGGTTGGCGCGGTCGAGCGCAATGACCGTGGATACCGTGCCGCCGCGCGCGTCGGCGCCTTTCGCGACCTGGAAGTGGTGATCGCCGCGCGCGGCGACCTGCGGCAGGTGCGTCACGCACAGCACCTGGCGATCGCGCCCGAGCTGGTGCAGCAGGCGGCCGACCACTTCGGCAACGCCGCCGCCGATCCCCGTGTCGACTTCGTCGAAGATCAGTGTCGGCGTCGGGCTGGCCGCGCTGGCGATCACCGCGAGCGCGAGGCTGACCCGCGCGAGCTCGCCGCCCGACGCAACCTTCGCGAGCGGCCGCAGCGGCACGCCGGGGTGCCCGGCGACCCGGAATTCGACCTGTTCGAGCCCGTGCGGGCCGCCATCGGCGAGCGGCACGAGCGCGACTTCGAAGCTTCCGCCCGCCATCGACAGTTCCTGCATGCCGGCCGTGACGGCCGTGCCGAGCGTCCTGGCGGCCTGTGCGCGCGCCTTGGACAGATGCTTGGCGTCGTCGAGATAGGCTTCCCGCGCCTTGGCCTGCACCGCCTCGAGCGCGCCGAGATCGGCCGCCGCATCGAGCGCAGCAAGCTGCGCGCGGCGTGCGGCGTGTTCTTCGTGCAGCGTGTCGGGCGGCAGCCGGAACTTGCGGGCGGTCGAGTGCAGCGCATCGAGGCGGGTTTCGACCTGCGCGAGTCGCTCGGGGTCGAGGTCGACGCGCTGCGCATAGTGCGACAGCGAATAGACGGCTTCCTGCAACTGGATCTCGGCCGGTTCGAGCGACGCGAGCGCATCGCCGAGCGTGGTGTCGTAGTCGGCGAGGCTGCGCAGCTTCGACACGATCGCGCCGAGCTGCGCAAGCATCGCGTCGTCGGACTCGGACAGCGCGTTGAGCGCGCCGCGCACGCCTTCGATCAAGTTCGCCGAATGCGACAGGCGCTTGTGTTCGTTGCTGACTTCGTCCCATTCGCCGGGCTGCGGCGCGAGCTTGTCGAGCTCGGCGAGCTGCCAGGCGAGTTTCTCGCGTTCGAGCTGCAACTCGCGCTCGTGCGCCTTCGCGGCGTCGATCGCCTGCGTCGCGTCGCGCCACACGCGCCATGCGCGCGCGACGTTCGCGGCATCGGCGACGAGCCCCGCGTGGGTATCGAACAGCTCGCGCTGCGCGTCGGGCCGCATCAGCAGCTGGTGCGCATGCTGGCCGTGGATGTCGACGAGCATTTCGCCGAGTTCGCGCAGCTGCGCGAGCGTCGCGCTGGTGCCGTTGATGAACGCGCGCGACCGGCCGTTCGCATCGATCACGCGGCGCAGCATCACGGTGTCCTCGGTGTCGAACGCGTGTTCGTCGAGCCAGCGCGCGACGCGATCGTGCGGCGTGAATTCGGCGGTGATGTCGGCGCGGCCGCAGCCGTTGCGGACGACGCTCGCATCGGAACGTTCGCCGAGCGCGAGGGCGAGGGCGTCGATCAGGATCGATTTCCCGGCGCCGGTCTCGCCGGAAAAGACGGAAAAGCCGCTGTCGAATTCGAGATCGAGCGCGGCGACGATGACGAAGTCGCGGATCGAGAGGTGGCGGAGCATGGTGTCGGGCGGAGCGGCGTCAGGACGCCTTGTCGTCTTCGTTCGAGGCGTGTTCGTTCCAGTGCAGCTTCTTGCGCAGCGTCGCGTAGTAGCTGTAGCCGATCGGGTGCAGGAACGGCACCGTGTGCTTCGAGCGGCGCACCTCGATCGTGTCGTTCAGTTCGAGCGCGGTGAACGACTGCATGTCGAAGTTCACGTTGACGTCGCGCCCGCCGACGATCTGGATCGCGATTTTCGAATCGTCGGGCAGCACGATCGGCCGGTTCGACAGCGCGTGCGGCGCGATCGGCACGAGCACGATGCCCGCCAGCTGCGGATGGAGAATCGGGCCGGCCGACGACAGCGCGTAGGCGGTCGAGCCGGTCGGGGTGGCGACGATCAGGCCGTCCGAACGCTGGTTGTACATGTACCGGCCGTCGACCGATGCGCGCAGCTCGACCATCCCGGAGAAGCCGCTGCGGTTCACGACGACGTCGTTGAAGGCGATCGCGTGATAGATCGGTTCGCCGTCGCGCATGATGCGGGCCTCGAGCAGCGCGCGTTCCTCGCGCTCGAACTTGCCCGACAGGATCACCGGGACGAGCGCCTGCATGTCGGCCGCCGCGATATCGGTGATGAAGCCGAGCCGCCCGTGGTTGATCCCGATCAGCGGGGTCTTGTACGGCGCGAGCTGACGGCCGATGCCGAGCATCGTCCCGTCGCCGCCCAGCACGACCGCCACGTCGGCGCGCGCCCCGATTTCGGCCGGGGTCAGCGCCGGGTAGCCGGTGATGCCGATCTCGCGCGCGGTCTCGGCTTCGAAGACGACTTCGAAGCCGCGCTTGGCGACGCAGGCGGCCAGCGTGGCGAGCGGCTCGGCGATGTTCGGCGTGTTGCTCCGGCCGACGAGCGCGACGGTGTTGAACTGATTACCGGTTTTCATGCCGGCATTACACCATAGCTCGTTGACGAAAAGAACCGGCTGTGCGCAGACGGGGCCGGATCGGGCCGGCCCGCGCATCGGTGGCCACGCCACTCGCCGCGGTCGCGCGGTTGCGCTAAAATTTTCCACCATGCTAGATCCTCGCGCACGAACCCTCCTGAAAACCCTGATCGAACGGTATATCGCCGACGGTCAGCCAGTCGGATCGCGCACGTTGTCCCGTTACTCCGGGCTCGAGCTGAGCCCGGCGACGATCCGCAACGTGATGTCCGACCTGGAGGAGCTCGGCCTCGTGTCGAGCCCGCACACGTCGGCCGGCCGCGTGCCGACGCCGCGCGGCTACCGGCTGTTCGTCGACACGATGCTGACGGTCGAGGCGCCGATCGACGCCGAAGCCGTCGCGCGGCAGGTGCAGAACACGCTGCAGGCCGGCGAGCCGCAGCAGCGGGTCGTGGCGGCCGCCGCGAGCGTGCTGTCGAACCTGTCGCAGTTCGCGGGTGTCGTGCTCACGCCGCGCCGCAGCCACGTGTTCAAGCAGATCGAGTTCATGCGCCTGTCGGACAAGCGCATCCTGCTGATCATCGTCACGCCCGAGGGCGACGTGCAGAACCGGATGCTCGCGACGCCGCGCGATTACTCGCCGTCGCAGCTGACCGAGGCGTCCAACTACATCAACGCGCATTTCGCCGGGCTGTCGTTCGACGAGGTACGCCGCCGCCTGCGCGACGAGATCGACCAGTTGCGCGGCGACATGACCGCGCTGATGCATCTGGCGGTGACGGCCAGCACCGAGGTGCCCGACACCGAGGACACCGTGCTGATTTCCGGCGAGCGCAACCTGCTCGAGGTGGCGGATCTTTCCTCCGACATGGCTCGGCTGCGCAAGCTGTTCGACGTATTCGACCAAAAAACGGGCCTCCTGCAACTGCTCGACGTGTCGAGCCACGCCCAGGGCGTGCAGATCTTCATCGGCGGTGAATCGACGCTCGTGCCGATCGAGGAAATGAGCGTCGTGACCGCGCCTTACGAGGTGAACGGGCAGATCGTCGGCACGCTCGGCGTGATCGGCCCGACCCGCATGGCGTACAACCGCGTGATACCGATCGTCGACATCACCGCGCGCCTGCTGTCGCTCACGCTGAGCCAGCAGTAGCCTGCGCTCGCCAGCCCGATCCCGCCCCGTCATCGTGCCTCGGCGCCGCATGAGCCGGCAGTCGGCCGAACGGCCAGCCGACCGGTGTGGAGCGGCCCGCTATAATTGAGAGCCGTCCGGTCCCGTGCCCCGAGCACGTAATTGCCCATGCGTTTCGATCTTGAGCCGCCTTCGAGCACTGCGGCTGCCCATCGCATCGGCGTGCTGCTGATCAATCTCGGCACGCCCGACGCCCCTACACCGCGCGCGGTGCGGCGCTACCTGGCCGAATTCCTGTCGGATCCGCGGGTCGTCGAGATTCCGCAGGCCATCTGGCAGGTGCTGCTGCGCACGCTGATCCTGCCGCTGCGCGGCCGTGCTTCCGCGAAGAAATACGCGGCGGTCTGGATGCCCGAGGGCTCGCCGCTGCGCGTGTACACGGAGCGCCAGACCGACAGCGTGCGGCATCTGCTCACGTCGAACGGCTATCACGTGATGCTCGACTACGCGATGCGCTACGGCAGCCCGAACATTGCGCACGCGCTCGCGCAGTTCAAGCGTGCGGGCGTCGAGCGCGTGCTGCTGATGCCGATGTATCCGCAATACTCGGCGTCGACCACGGCCACCGCATTCGATGCCGCCTTCGACGCGCTCGCGCGCATGCGCAACCAGCCGGAAGTACGCACGGTGCGGCATTACGCCGACCATCCGGCCTATATCCACGCGCTCGCCGAGCAGGTACGCCAGTACTGGGCGCAGCACGGCCGGCCCGACTTTGCGGCCGGCGACAAACTCGTGCTGAGCTTTCACGGCGTGCCGAAGCGCACGCTCGACCTTGGCGACCCCTATCACGACCAGTGCCAGCAAACGGGCGCGCTGCTGATGGCCGCACTCGGGCTGTCGACGACCGAATGTCGCGTCACGTTCCAGTCTCGCTTCGGCAAGGCCGAATGGCTGCAGCCTTACACCGCGCCGACGCTGCGCGAGTTCGGCGAAGCCGGCGTGCGGCGGGCCGACGTGTTCTGTCCCGGTTTCACGGCCGACTGCCTGGAGACGATCGAGGAGATCGGCATGGAAGTGCGTGACGAGTTCCTTGCCGGCGGCGGCAAGGCGTTCCACCGCATTCCGTGCCTGAACGGCGCGCCCGCGTGGATCGGCGCGCTCGGCGAGATCGTCGCCGAGAATCTGCAGGGCTGGCCGGTCAGGGCCGCGCAGCCCGAAACGGTGAGCTGAGATGACACGACCCCCACGCTCACTTCGTTCACTGCCCCCCGAGGGGGCGGTCAGCCTCCTTGGGGCGGCCCGGCGGAGGCTGCGATGAATTACAAGATTTCGACCGAACCGGGCGCGAAGCTGCGCATCGACAAATGGCTGTGGGCCGCCCGGTTCTTCAAGACGCGCTCGCTCGCGACCGATGCGGTCGACAAGGGGCACGTGAAGATCGGCGGCGCGGCCGTCAAGCCGGCCAAGGACGTGCGCGTGGGCGACGAGGTCGAGATTGCGATCGACGGCATCGTCTGGCACATTGCCGTGCTCGGCGTGTGCGACGTGCGCGGGCCGGCGAGCGTCGCGCAGACGCTTTACGCGGAAACGGAAGCGGGGCGGGCCGCGCGGCTCGCCGAACTGGAGCGGCGCCGCACGTATCGCGAGCCGGCGGCTGAATTGCACGGCCGGCCGACGAAGCGCGACCGGCGCATCATCGACAGATTTTCTGGTGGGAGCTGAACATCTGGTCGAACGTCGCCCGCGCGCCCCCGTATTCGGTCGTGCGGTCGGTGACGGCTCCCGACAGGCAGATGGTGGTGGTGCCGGCAATGAGTACCAGCGCGACCACCGAGATCGCAAAGGTCAGTTTCACGGTACTCCCCTCGAGAAGAAGGGTGAAAACGGCGCCAGGTGGATGTCAGGCGGCGGTCAGCTAGGGGTAAACACGCTTTTCCGACGCTTGAGTGGAGTGTAGTGCAGCGGGCCTGTGCCAAGCTAGTACTTGCCAGGTAAGCGTTGTTACAGCCCGTTTCGCCCGATCTGACGGACTATGCGGGCGATGCACCGGTGCGACGCGCGGTTGTTTCGCGGCATTGGAGAATGCCGGCGAATAACCCTCTTGAAATCGTAGTTTTCACCCTTATTTGCACCAGCAATGTGCGGTGCCGCCGGGTATACGGTCCGGCGGTTGCCGATTTGGCTTCAACCTCTAATCGACTTTCAGCGACATGGAAAACACGCAAGAGAACCCGGCTACCCAATCGGCCGAAGATATCGGCAGCGAGAAGCAGGCGGCGCAAGGCGCTGCTCCCGCCGCCGAAGCAGCCGACGCGGCGCTCGCGGAGGCTCAAGCCAAGGTCGCCGAGCTGCAGGAGAGCTTCCTGCGGGCGAAGGCCGAGACCGAGAACGTTCGCCGCCGCGCGCAGGACGACGTTTCGAAGGCGCACAAGTTTGCGATCGAGAGCTTCGCGGAGCACCTGCTGCCCGTGCTGGACAGCCTGGAAGCGGCCGTCAGCGATACGTCCGGCGACATCACGAAGGTGCGCGAAGGTGTCGAACTGACGCTGCGCCAGCTGACGAGCGCGCTCGAGAAGGGCCGCGTCGTCGCGCTGAACCCGGTCGGCGAGAAATTCGATCCGCATCAGCACCAGGCGATTTCGATGGTACCGGCCGATCAGGAGCCGAACACCGTCGTTGCAGTGCTGCAAAAGGGCTATACGATCGCCGACCGCGTGCTGCGTCCGGCGCTCGTCACCGTCGCGCAGCCGAAGTAAGGCCGTCGCAATGGTGCCTGCCGGCGTCGATCCGGCCGCATTCGACACGTTTGACATGCAGGCGGTGGACGCCGGCACGTTCGACGCGGCGATCGACGGCGCGGGCGACGCACTCGCGGTGGTGTTCTTCTGGGGCGTCGACTGCTTCAACTGCGAGATCGCGAAGAAGGCGATGCTCGCCCAGCCCGACGCGATCCGCGCACTGGGCCTGAAGTGGTTCCATTGCAACGTGTACGAACACCACCAGCTGGGGCGCCGCTTCGGGCTGCACGGCGTGCCGACGTGGTTCTTCTTCCACCGCGGCAAGCGGCTGGGCCGCGCGACGGGCTGGCATGGCCTCGCGCAGTTCCAGGCCGCAGTGTCGGCGGCGCGCGCGAAGATCGCTGCGGCGACGGGCAATCCGGCGGGCAGCGATACGCCGGGCGGCGATCCGCTAGCCGGCGGCGATTGAAAAAATTTAATATCCGCATCGCTCGTCGGGTCTTGAAAACGGACCGGACGGACGCATTTCGGGAACAGAGTTGAATTCTGGCGCGCGAAACCGCCCCAAAACGCGGGGTTTTGCGCAGCAAACAAGCATTTCTGGAGATTAGGAAAAAATGGGAAAGATCATCGGTATTGACCTCGGCACCACGAACTCGTGCGTCGCCATCATGGAAGGCAACCAGGTCAAGGTCATCGAGAACTCGGAAGGCACGCGCACCACGCCGTCGATCATCGCCTACATGGACGACAACGAAGTGCTCGTCGGCGCGCCGGCCAAGCGTCAGTCGGTGACCAACCCGAAGAACACGCTGTTCGCGGTGAAGCGCCTGATCGGCCGCCGCTTCGAAGAGAAGGAAGTCCAGAAGGACATCGGCCTGATGCCGTACACCATCGTCAAGGCCGACAACGGCGACGCATGGGTCGAAGCACATGGCGAAAAGCTCGCGCCGCCGCAGGTTTCGGCGGAAGTGCTGCGCAAGATGAAGAAGACGGCCGAAGACTACCTCGGCGAGCCGGTCACGGAAGCCGTGATCACGGTGCCGGCGTACTTCAACGACAGCCAGCGCCAGGCAACCAAGGACGCGGGCCGTATCGCGGGCCTCGAAGTCAAGCGGATCATCAACGAGCCGACCGCAGCCGCGCTCGCGTTCGGCCTCGACAAGGTCGAGAAGGGCGACCGCAAGATCGCCGTGTATGACCTCGGCGGCGGCACGTTCGACGTGTCGATCATCGAAATCGCGGACGTCGACGGCGAAATGCAGTTCGAAGTGCTGTCGACCAACGGCGACACGTTCCTCGGCGGCGAGGACTTCGACCAGCGCATCATCGATTACATCATCGGCGAGTTCAAGAAGGAGCAGGGCGTCGACCTGTCGAAGGACGTGCTCGCGCTGCAGCGCCTGAAGGAAGCCGCTGAAAAGGCGAAGATCGAGCTGTCGTCGAGCCAGCAGACCGAAATCAACCTGCCGTACATCACGGCAGACGCGTCGGGCCCGAAGCACTTGAACCTGAAGATCACCCGCGCGAAGCTGGAAGCGCTGGTGGAAGACCTCGTCGAGCGCACGATCGAACCGTGCCGCATCGCGATCAAGGACGCAGGCGTCAAGGTGTCGGACATCGACGACGTGATCCTGGTCGGCGGCCAGACGCGTATGCCGAAGGTGCTGGAGAAGGTGAAGGAATTCTTCGGCAAGGATCCGCGCCGTGACGTGAACCCGGACGAAGCTGTCGCGGTTGGCGCGGCGATCCAGGGCCAGGTCCTGTCGGGCGACCGCAAGGACGTGCTGCTGCTCGACGTGACCCCGCTGTCGCTCGGCATCGAGACGCTCGGCGGCGTGATGACGAAGATGATCAGCAAGAACACGACGATCCCGACGAAGCACGCTCAGGTGTACTCGACGGCGGACGACAACCAGGGCGCCGTGACGATCAAGGTGTTCCAGGGCGAACGCGAAATGGCAGCCGGCAACAAGCTGCTCGGCGAGTTCAACCTCGAAGGCATCCCGCCGGCACCGCGCGGCGTGCCGCAGATCGAAGTGACCTTCGACATCGACGCGAACGGCATCCTGCACGTCGGCGCGAAGGACAAGGCGACCGGCAAGGAAAACAAGATCACGATCAAGGCGAACTCGGGTCTGTCCGAGGCTGAAATCGACCAGATGATCAAGGACGCGGAAGCGAACGCAGCGGAAGATCACAAGCTGCGCGAGCTGGCCGATTCGCGCAACCAGGGCGACGCGCTGGTCCACAGCACGAAGAAGGCGCTGACCGAGTACGGCGACAAGCTGGACGCGGGCGAGAAGGAAGCCATCGAAGCGTCGCTGAAGTCGCTCGAGGAAGTGCTGAAGGACGCGTCGGCTGACAAGGCTGCGATCGACGCGAAGGTCGAGGAGCTCGGCAAGGTTTCGCAGAAGCTCGGCGAAAAGATGTACGCCGACATGCAGGCCCAGCAAGCAGGTGCGGCCGGCGCAGCGGGTGCAGCGGAAGGCGCGGCTCATGCAGGCGGCGCGCAACAGGCTGCCGACGATGTCGTCGACGCCGAGTTCAAGGAAGTGAAGAAGGACTAAGCCGGGTTGCCCCGGTGCCGCACGCCGCGCGCGCAACCCGCGCGCGGCGCGGCTGACGGGTTGGCTGACAAGCGGTCTGTCTTTCCTTCCGGATGGCCGGATCGACTCCACGCCTGGCGGGCTTCGCGGCCCTCCGGGCACATTTGTTTTTTGGCGGGCGCTGCGTGACCGTCCCGAACGGGCCGGAGCCAGACGCGTCGAGAGACTTTACTGCGAGCGAAAGGAGCCGCCGCGTGCATGAGGCGCGGACGGCACAGTGAATCGATATGGCGAAACGGGATTACTACGAGGTTCTGGGCGTCGCAAAGAATGCGAGCGACGACGAAATCAAGAAGGCGTATCGCAAGCTTGCGATGAAGTATCACCCTGACCGCAATCCGGACAACAAGGATGCGGAAGAGCATTTCAAGGAGGTGAAGGAAGCCTATGAAATGCTGTCGGACGGCCAGAAGCGGGCAGCGTACGACCAGTACGGCCACGCGGGCGTCGATCCGAACATGGGCGGTGCGGGCGCACAGGGCTTCGG
>NZ_CAJNKE010000141.1 GCF_905232215.1 Burkholderia sp. LMG 13014 | reverse complement strand
TCGGAGATGTGGATACGAGACAGCTGCTGCATCGGCTGCTGCGCGGGCGGCGTGGCCTGGCGCTGCGTGACGGTGGAGTTCTGACGGCCGATGCTGCGCCCGCCGCCCATGCGCTTGGCTTCGGCGTCGAGCGATGCGAACGTGCCGGCCGTGAGCAGGCCGACCATCAGCAGCGTGCCGACCCGTCGAGCCCACGGCTTCGACGGCTTGCTACGGTTGAACAACGAACGCGATTCGAACATCAGCTTCTCCGGATGTAAGACAAATGTATGGAAAGAACCCCTTAGTACTTGGTTCCTAGGTGTAAAGCTACCACGCCACCTGACAAATTGTAATATTTGACGGCATCGAGGCCCGCTTGTTCCATCATCGTCTTCAGCGTGTCCTGGTCGGGGTGCATCCGGATAGATTCAGCAAGATACCGGTAACTTTCAGCATCTTTCGCGAACTTGTCGCCAAGCCACGGTAATACTTTGAAAGAATACAGATCGTACGCTTTTTTCAGCGGATCCCAGACTTTCGAGAATTCCAGCACCATCACGCGGCCGCCGGGCTTCGTCACGCGGCGCATCTCGGCCAGCGCGGCATCCTTGTGCGTCATGTTGCGCAGCCCGAACGCGACCGTGACCACATCGAAGTAGTTGTCCGGAAAGGGAGTTTTCTCCGCATCGCACAGCAGCGACGGCGTCACGATGCCCTTGTCGAGCAGCCGGTCGCGGCCGACGCGCAGCATCGATTCGTTGATGTCCGTATGCCAGACCTCGCCCGTCGGCCCGGCCGCCTTCTTGAACGACTTCGTCAGGTCGCCGGTGCCGGCCGCGATGTCGAGCACCTTGAAGCCGGGGCGCACGTTCGCCTGCGCGATCGTGAACGCCTTCCACGCACGGTGCATGCCCGCCGACATCAGGTCGTTCATCAGATCGTAGTTGCTCGCGACCGAATGGAACACGCCAGCCACTTTCTTCGCTTTTTCGTTTTCCTCGACGCTTTCGAAGCCGAAGTGGGTTTTGCTCATCGCGTTGATCCTCAGTAAATGGCAAGACGGCGCCAAGCGGGCGCCGTCGAATTTCAGTGGCAGTGGCCGTGCGACGCACCCGCCGCCGGCATCGGGGCATCGCGCTCGACGCCCGCCGCCTTCAGTTTGTCGAAATAGTCGCGCCACAGCGCGTCCTGCTGCGTGGCCAGCTCGTACAGCAGATCCCACGAGTAGATGCCGGTCGAATGGCCGTCGGAGAAGGTCGGCTGCAGCGCATAGTTGCCGACGCCCTCGAGCGCGGTGATGGTCACTTCGCGCTTGCCCGTCTGCAGCGTCTCCTGGCCGGGCCCGTGGCCGCGCACCTCGGCCGACGGCGAATACACGCGCATCAGCTCGAACGGAATCCGGTAGCTGTCGCCGTTCGGGTACTGCAATTCGAGCACGCGCGACACCGCGTGCACGACGACGCCGGACGGAATCGGCGTCGTGGAAGTCAAACCGCTCATGGCTGCCTCGAATCGGTCATGCGTTGAATTTCCTCGCGCACCGCATTGTGCAGCAGCGAGGCCTGCGCGGCGCGCGAGCGCAGCAGCGCCTCGGACACGCTGCGCTGGCGTGGCGCCCATACGGGCTGCGGGAAATGGGCGTCGTTGGAAAAGCGCGGAATCACGTGCCAGTGCACGTGCGGCACCATGTTGCCGAGGCTCGCGAGGTTCACCTTGTTCGGCTGCATCACGCGGCGCACGGCCCGCTCGACCGCGTAGACCACGCGCATCAAATGGGCCCGCTCGGGCTCGCCGAGATCGGAGAACTCGGCCACGTGCGCGCCCCAGATCACCCGGCAGAAGCCCGGATACTCGTGCTCGCCCGTCGCGAGGACGACGCGCACCGCATCGTCCTGCCAGAGCAGCTCGCCGCCGTCTTCACGGCAAAACACGCATTCCATCGTCGCTCCCATGTGGACGGGCGCCGGCATTGCTGCGCCGGCGCCCGCTCATTCCTGGCCCGGTCGGGCGGTCGTCATGCCCGCATTAGACCAGCACGCGCTCGATCCCGCCATTGTTCGCACGTGCGACATAATCGGCCATCCAGTTCTCGCCGAGTACCTGGCGCGCGATTTCGACCACGATGTAGTCGGCTTCGAGGTTCGCATCCTCGCCGTAGCGCGACAGGCCCTGCAGGCACGACGGGCAGCTGGTCAGGATCTTCACGTCCGGGCCGTTCGCGGCCGCGGCGGCCGGCGCCGGCGCGTTGCCGGCCACGACCGGGATGCTGCGCAGCTTCGCGGCACCCTTGCGGATCTCCTCTTCCTTGCGGAAGCGGACCTGCGTCGAAATGTCCGGGCGCGTGACCGCGAGCGTGCCCGACTCACCGCAGCAGCGCTCGTTCTTCTCGATCTTGTAGCCGTCCTTCTCCGCGCCCATCAGCTCGTTGACGAGCTTCACCGGGTCCATCGTCTTGATCGGCGTATGGCACGGGTCGTGATACATGTAGCGCGTGCCCGACACGCCATCCAGCTTCATCCCCTTCTCGAGCAGGAACTCGTGGATGTCGATGATCCGGCAGCCCGGGAAGATCTTGTCGAATTCGTAGCCCGCGAGCTGGTCGTAGCAGGTGCCGCACGACACGACCACCGTCTTGATGTCGAGGTAGTTCAGCGTGTTCGCGACCCGGTGGAACAGCACGCGGTTGTCGGTGACGATCTTCTCGGCCTTGTCGTACTGGCCCGAGCCGCGCTGCGGATAGCCGCAGCACAGGTAGCCCGGCGGCAGCACGGTCTGCACGCCGGCTTCCCACAGCATCGCCTGCGTCGCGAGGCCGACCTGCGAGAACAGGCGCTCGGAGCCGCAGCCCGGGAAGTAGAACACCGCTTCCGAATCGACGGTGGTCGACTTCGGGTCGCGGATGATCGGCACGATCTTGTTGTCCTCGATGTCGAGCAGCGCGCGCGCCGTCTTCTTCGGCAGGTTGCCCGGCATCTTCTTGTTGACGAAGTGGATCACCTGCTCGACCACGGGCGGCTTGCCGACCGTTGCCGGCGGGTGCTGCGTCTGCTTCGTCACGACCTTCTTCAGCATGTCGTTCGCGAAGCGCTGCACCTTGTAGCCGGCGCCCATCATCACGCTGCGCGCGACGTTGATCGTCTGCGGGTTGGTCGCGTTCAGGAAGAACATGCCCGCCGCATTGCCGGCGTTGAACTTCTTCTTGCCCATCTTGCGCAACAGGTTGCGCATGTTCATCGTGACGTCGCCGAAGTCGATCTTCACCGGGCACGGCGTCGCGCACTTGTGGCACACCGTGCAGTGGTCGGCCACGTCGTTGAACTCGTCCCAGTGCTTGATCGACACGCCGCGGCGCGTCTGTTCTTCATACAGGAACGCCTCGACCAGCAGCGACGTCGCGAGGATCTTGTTGCGCGGGCTGTACAGCAGGTTCGCGCGCGGCACGTGGGTCGCGCACACCGGCTTGCACTTGCCACAGCGCAGGCAGTCCTTCACCGAATCGGCGATCGCGCCGATGTCGGACTGCTTCATGATCAGCGATTCGTACCCCATCAGCCCGAAGCTCGGCGTATACGCGTTGCGCAGATCGGCGCCTTCGAGCAGCTTGCCCTTGTTGAAGCGGCCGTTCGGGTCGACACGCTGCTTGTACGCGCGGAACTCGGCGATCTCGTCGTCGGTCAGGAACTCGAGCTTCGTGATGCCGATGCCGTGCTCGCCGGAAATCACGCCGTCGAGCGAGCGCGCGAGCGTCATGATGCGCGCGACCGCCGCGTGGGCGTCCTGCAGCATCTCGTAGTTGTCGGAGTTGACCGGCAGGTTGGTGTGGACGTTGCCGTCGCCCGCGTGCATGTGCAGTGCGACGAACACGCGGCCGCGCAGCACCTGCTTGTGGATCGCCTGCGCCTCGTCGAGGATCTGCTTGAACGCGCCGCCGTTGAAGATCGCGCGCAGTTCCGCGCGGATCTCCTGCTTCCACGAGATCCGCACCGTGCGGTCCTGCGTGATGTGGAACACGGTCGCGCCCGGTTGCTCGTCCGCGCGATCCGCGAACTTCTCGGCGAGCGCCTCGTAGCCGAGCTGCACGAGGTAGTGCTGCGCCTCGCGCAGCGGCTGGTCGAGCCGGTCGCGCACGAATTCCCAGCGGGCGCGCACGCGGCTGAGCAGCTCCAGCGCCTGCTGGACACGGTCTTCGAGCAGTTCGGCGCTCGGGATCTCGTTCGCGTCGTCGGTCTTGCCGAGCGGCAGGTTGCCGGCGCGGAAAAACGCTTCCAGTGCGTCGACGAGCTGCAGCTTGTTCTTCAGCGACAGCTCGATGTTGATCCGTTCGATGCCGTCGGTGTACTCGCCCATCCGGTTCAGCGGGATCACGACGTCTTCGTTGATCTTGAACGCGTTCGTGTGCTTCGCGATCGCGGCCGTGCGGCTGCGGTCGAGCCAGAAGCGCTTGCGCGCCTCCGCGCTGACCGCGACGAAGCCTTCGCCGCTCTTGCCGTTCGCCATCCGGATCACTTCGGACGTCGCGTGCGCGACCGCATCGGCATCGTCACCGACGATGTCGCCGATCAGCACCATCTTGGGGAATGAATTGCGCTTGCTCTTGGTCGCGTAGCCGACCGCGCGCAGGTAGCGCTCGTCGAGGTGCTCGAGGCCCGCGAGGATCGCGCCGCCCTGCTTCGACGTTTCGAACAGGTAGTCCTTGATCTCGACGATGCTCGGGATCGCTTCGCGCGCCTGGCCGAAGAACTCGAGGCAGACGGTGCGCGTGTGCGCGGGCATCTTGTGCAGCACCCAGCGCGCGGACGTGATGAGCCCGTCGCAGCCTTCCTTCTGCACGCCCGGCAGGCCGGCGAGGAACTTGTCGGTCACGTCCTTGCCGAGCCCTTCCTTGCGGAACCGGCGGCCTTCGATCTCAAGCATTTCGGTGCGCAGCAGCTTCTCGCCCGGCGCGTGCGCGCCGTCGAACCACTTCAGCTCGAAACGAGCGACCGCGATGTCGTGGATCTTGCCCTGGTTGTGCTCGTGGCGCGTGACTTCGAGCCAGTTGCCGTCCGGGTCGACCATCCGCCACCAGGCCAGGTTGTCGAGCGCGGTGCCCCACAGCACGGCCTTCTTGCCGCCCGCGTTCATCGCGACGTTGCCGCCGATGCACGACGCGTCGAGCGAGGTCGGATCGACCGCGAACACGTAGCCGGCCGCTTCTGCCGCCTCGGTCACGCGGCGCGTGACGACGCCCGCGCCGGAGAAGATCGTCGGCACCTTGTGTGCGACGCCTGGCAGTTCGGTCAGCTCGACCGCGCCGAGTTGTTCCAGTTTTTCGGTGTTGATCACCGCGGAGAACGGCGTGAGCGGCACCGCGCCGCCCGTGTAGCCGGTGCCGCCGCCACGCGGGATCACGGTCAGCCCGAGCTCGAAGCAGGCCTTGATGAGGCCCGCGATCTCGGCTTCGGTATCGGGGGTCAGCACGACGAACGGATATTCGACGCGCCAGTCGGTCGCGTCGGTCACGTGCGACACGCGCGACAGCCCGTCGAAGCGGATGTTGTCCTTCTGCGTGCAGCGGCCGAGTGCCTTGGTCGCGCGGCGGCGCAGGTCGGCCATCTTCTCGAATTCGTCGGCGAACTCGTTGACCGCGCGCTGCGCGGCGGTTTCGAGCATCTCGACGCGCACCGCGCGCTCGCGGCCCGCGTCGTCGCGGTGCGCGGTGAGGTCCGCGCTGCGGCGCTTGCCGATTTCGGTCAGGCGGTGATTCAGCGCCTCGATCAGCAGCGCGCGGCGCTTCGGGTTGTCGAGCAGGTCGTCCTGCAGGTACGGGTTGCGGCGCACGACCCAGATATCGCCGAGCACTTCATACAGCATCCGTGCCGAGCGGCCCGTGCGGCGCTCGGCGCGCAACTCGTCGAGCACCGACCACGCCTCTTCGCCGAGCAGGCGGATCACGATCTCGCGATCCGAGAAGGACGTGTAGTTGTAGGGAATCTCGCGCAAGCGGGGCGCGGGGTCGGCGGCGACGGCAGCAGCCGCGCCATGCGGATCGAAAACTTGTGGTGCGTTCATGTTCGGACGACTCGGAGGGCCGATACACCGTGCACGGGCGTCGGCAAGCGCGTGGGCGCAATCTTGGGGAAATCTGTTCTGTTACCAGGCGCGCGGCTGTCCTTCATGGGGCCGGAGCGGGCGACTCGCCCCTCCTGGCCGGCGACAGGGCCTGGCGGCACTCGGAACCATCAGCACGATCGCGCGCGGCGCGCATGCCGCTCCGCCGCGGGGGTGGCTGCGCGCGGCGTCGGCTTCAACGGGGCGATCCGAGGGTGCCTCTGCATCTTCCGATCCTTGATTCAAAACGGAATTCTAACCCATGATCGGGCCATGCGTGACACGTCGGACAGGTCGTGGGGCTATCCCCGCGAGCCGCGCCAGGCCTGGCTCGGCGCGATTTCGTGCGACCATTCGCCGTCCGTCCGGTCGGTAACCACGCAGTTAAACCGGTAAAAAAGGCCCCGCGAGCGCGCCGACGCGCCGCCCGCACGGCCCGCCAAGCGCGCACTCGGCATGCCGCTTGCATGCGGGCGGACCCTTGGCGCTATCATTGATCCTTTACCGTCTGCTTCCGCACTGCACGCGAGCGCCCATGGCATCCCACGATTACCTGAAGAAAATCCTCACCGCGCGCGTCTACGACGTCGCGATCGAGACGGAACTCGAATCCGCCCGCAACCTGTCGGCCCGACTGCGCAACGCCGTCTACCTGAAGCGCGAGGACAACCAGCCGGTGTTCTCGTTCAAGCTGCGCGGCGCGTACAACAAGATGGCGCACATTCCGGCGGACGCGCTCGCGCGCGGCGTGATTACGGCGTCGGCCGGCAACCACGCGCAGGGTGTCGCATTCTCGGCGGCCCGGATGGGCGTCAAGGCGGTGATCGTCGTGCCCGTCACGACGCCGCAGGTGAAGGTCGATGCCGTGCGCGCGCACGGCGGCCCGAGCGTCGAGGTGATCCAGGCCGGTGAGTCGTACAGCGATGCGTATGCGTATGCGGTCAAGGTGCAGGAAGAGCGCAGTCTCACGTTCGTCCACCCGTTCGACGATCCGTACGTGATCGCCGGCCAGGGCACGATCGCGATGGAAATCCTGCGCCAGCACCAGGGCCCGATCCACGCGATCTTCGTGCCGATCGGCGGCGGCGGGCTCGCGTCCGGCGTCGCGGCCTACGTGAAGGCGGTGCGACCGGAGATCAAGGTGATCGGCGTGCAGGCCGAAGATTCGTGCGCGATGGCGCAGTCGCTCAGCGCGGGCAAGCGCGTCGAGCTGAGCGAGGTCGGCCTGTTCGCGGACGGCACCGCGGTGAAGCTGGTCGGCGAAGAAACCTTCCGGCTCTGCAGCGAATATCTCGACGGCGTCGTGACGGTGAACACCGACGCACTGTGCGCGGCGATCAAGGACGTGTTCCAGGACACACGCAGCGTGCTCGAACCGTCCGGCGCGCTCGCGGTCGCAGGCGCGAAGCTCTATGCGGAACGCGAAGGCATCGAGAACCAGACGCTCGTCGCGGTCACGTCCGGCGCGAACATGAACTTCGACCGGATGCGCTTCGTCGCCGAGCGCGCGGAAGTGGGTGAAGCGCGCGAAGCCGTGTTCGCGGTCACGATCCCCGAGGAGCGCGGCAGCTTCAAGCGCTTCTGCTCGCTCGTCGGCGACCGCAACGTCACCGAGTTCAACTACCGGATCGCCGATGCGCAGGCCGCGCACATCTTCGTCGGCGTGCAGATCAAGCGTCGCGGAGAATCGGCCGAGATCGCCGCGAACTTCGAATCGCACGGCTTCAAGTCCGTCGACCTGACGCACGACGAACTGTCGAAGGAACACATCCGCTACATGGTGGGCGGCCGTTCGCCGCTCGCACTCGACGAGCGCCTGTTCCGCTTCGAATTCCCGGAACGGCCGGGCGCGCTGATGAAGTTCCTGTCGTCGATGGCGCCGGACTGGAACATCAGCCTGTTCCACTACCGTAACCAGGGCGCGGACTACAGCTCGATCCTCGTCGGGCTGCAGGTGCCGCAGGCCGATCGCGCCGAATTCGAACGCTTCCTCGCGGCACTCGGCTATCCGTATGTCGAGGAAAGCGCCAACCCGGCTTACCGCCTCTTCCTGTCGTAAAGGCGTCACGCATGCATCCCGAACATTCCCCGCTCGGCAAGGCCACCGTCTACGCCGCCCAGTACGACGCGTCGCTGCTGTTCCCGATCCCGCGCGCCGGCGCACGCGAGCAGCTCGGCATCACGTCGGCGCTGCCGTTCTTCGGCACCGACATCTGGAACGCCTACGAGCTGTCGTGGCTCAACGCGCGCGGCAAGCCGCAGATCGCCGTTGCAACCTTCTACGTGCCGGCCGAATCGGCGAACATCGTCGAATCGAAGTCGTTCAAGCTGTATCTCGGCTCGTTCGCGCAAACCAAATTCGACTCGATCGACGCGGTGCGCGACACGCTGAAGCGCGACGTATCGGCCGCATGCGGCGCGACCGTCTCCGTGCAGCTGGTATCGCCGCACGATTTCGGCAAGCTGGAAATGGACGAACTCGACGGGCTGTCGCTCGACCGGCTCGACCTCGACACCGACGTGTACGAACCCGATCCTTCGCTGCTGTCGGCCGCCGAGGACGAAGCGCCGGTCGAGGAGACGCTCGTGTCCGACCTGCTGCGCTCGAACTGCCCGGTCACGGGCCAGCCCGACTGGGGCAGCGTGCAGATCCACTATGTCGGGCCGCAGATCGACCACGCGGGCCTGCTGCGCTACATCATCTCGTTCCGCAACCACACGGGCTTTCACGAGCAGTGCGTCGAGCGGATCTTCCTCGACATCCTGCATGCGTGCAAACCGGTGAAGCTCGCGGTGTATGCGCGCTATACGCGCCGCGGCGGGCTCGACATCAACCCGTTCCGCACCAACTACAACCAGCCGATGCCGGACAACGCGCGCAACGCGCGGCAGTGACGGCGGCGGGCGGCCGCCGCGGTTTGCAATTGGCAACGCGCGGCGGTCACCCCATATAGAACAGCCCGGCCGGATGCATCCGGACGGGCTGTTTTTCATCGTGCAGAGAAGCGCGGCCGGCGTCACCCGCTCACCGGCCGCTCCGGAAGAATCTCCACCAGGCGCAACAGGTAGCCGTCGGGATCCTGTACCAGCATCTCGACCTGGCCATGCTCGATCTCGTCCTCCCGATACCAGGACGTGCGCGGCTCGACGAACAGCGTCACGCCTTCGGCGCGAATCCTGTCGAGAATGGGGTCGAGCGCATCGACCTCGATCTGCAGATTGATCCCGCGCCCGAACGGCGGCTCCAGCGGGCCGGTCAGCCAGCCCTCCGGGCTGTACTGCTCGAGCATCAGTTGAGCCCGCCCGAATTCAAGATAGACGAACCCGTCTTCCGGACGCTCGAAGCGAATCCGGAATCCCAGCACGTCGCGATAGAAGCGAACGCTTCCGGCAAGGTCCGAGCAGATCAGCTCCGGCACCAGCGCAGCCCATTCCATACATGTCCTCCCCGTACGGTCATGCGGCACATTACATGAACGGGCGGAATGCGTTGCGGCGGTTGCGGCCTCGGGCGCACGCCCGCCGGTCGGCCGACGCCCTGCACATGAAAAAACGGGCCCGGCGCACATGAATGCGCCGGGCCCGTTGCGTAGCGGCTCGCCGTGGCGGCGTTGGCGTTACTTCGCCGGCGCCTTGTACGCGATGCAGTCGACCTCGACCTTGCAGTCGATGACCATGCTCGACTGCACGCACGCGCGTGCCGGCGGATGCTCGCCGAAGTACGAGATGAACACCTTGTTGAACGACGCGAAATCGCGCGCGTCGTCGAGCCACACGCCGCAGCGCACGACGTGCTCGAGGCCGTAGCCGGCTTCCTTCAGGATCGCGATCACGTTCTCGATCGTCTGCTTCGACTGCGTGACGATGCCGCCTTCGACGACCTCGCCGTTCACCATCGGCGTCTGGCCCGACACGTACAGCCAGCCATCGGCCTCGACCGCGCGTGCGAACGGCATCACCTGGCCGCCCGTGCCCTTCGCTTCGCCTACGCCATATCGCTTCATCGTTTCACTCCTTGTGTGTGGACCGGCGCTCGCGCGTCAGCGCTGGCGTCGGCCCATGCAACGCACGGTTGCGGATGCGCGCACCGACGATGGCGCGCGCGGCAGATCGGAACAACCACCGCGCTCAGAACGCGGCGTCGGCACTCGCCGGCACGCGCTCGCCGCGCGCGACGAAGCCGCCGGCGCGCTCGCCGGTCGGCTGGCCGTTTTCATAAGTGAGCACGCCGTTCACCCATACGGCGTCGATCCCGTGCGCGGGCTGCTGCGGCTTCTCGAACGTCGCGGCGTCGATCACGCTCGCCGGATCGAACAGCACGAGGTCCGCGTGGTAGCCCACGTGCACCTCGCCGCGCCGCGCAATCCCGTAGCGGCGCGCGGACAGCGACGTCATCTTGCGGATCGCCTCCTCGAGCGGCAGCAGGTTCGTGTCGCGCACGTAGTGGCCGAGCACGCGCGGGAACGCGCCCCACAGCCGCGGGTGCGGCAGCGGATCGTTCGGCAGGCCGTCGGAGCCGACCATCGTCGCGGGATGCGACAGGATCCGGCGCACGTCGTCCTCGGACATGTTGTGGTACACGGCGCCCGCCGGGCGGATGCGCTGCGCGGCTTCCTGCTCGGTCACGCCCCACTCGGCCGCGATCGCCTTCAGCAGCTTGCCCGCCACTTCCGGGTGCGGCTCCGACCACGTGATCGTGATGTCGATGTCGCCCGTCACCTGCTTCAGGTCGAGCGTCGACGAGCTGCGGCTGTACGGATAGCAGTCGCAGCCGACCGGCTGGTAGCGGCGCGCGCCTTCGAGCGATGCGAGCACTTCGGTGCTGCGCCCCCAGTTCGACGGGCCCGCGCACTTCAGGTGCGAGATCACGACCGGCACGCGTGCATGGCGGCCGACCTGGTACGCCTCTTCCATCGCATCGAGGATCGCGTCGAACTCGGTGCGCATGTGCGTGGTGTACAACGCGCCCGCGTTCGCGAGCGGCTCGGCGAGCGCCATCACCTCTTCGGTGGGCGCCGCGAACGCGGAGCCGTACGCGAGGCCCGACGACAGGCCGAGTGCGCCGTTCGCGAGCGCCTCCTCGAGCTGTGCGCGCATGCCGGCGATCTCGCCGTCGGTCGCCGCGCGGTCGAGGCGGTCCATCTGGTTGTTGCGCAGCGCCGTGTGGCCAACGAGCGCCGCGACGTTCACGGCCGGACGCGCGACGTTCACGGCCGCGACGTAGTCGGCGAAGGTCGGGTACTGGAACGCACCGCGCTCGCCGAGCAGGTTCATCGGATCGGGCGGATCGCCCGCGAGCGTCACCGGCGACGCGCTGATCCCGCAGTTGCCGACGATCACGGTCGTCACGCCCTGCGAGATCTTCGGGATCATCTCCGGTGCGCGGATCACGTGCGTGTCGTCATGCGTGTGCACGTCGACGAAGCCCGGCGCGAGCGCGCGGCCGTTCGCATCGACGACATTCTCGGCAAGCCAGTTCGACAGGTTGCCGATCGCCGCGATCAGGCCGTTGCGGATCGCGACGTCGCGCGTGACGGGCGGCGCGCCGGTACCGTCGTAAAGCTGCGCGCCGACGATCAGCGTATCGGCGGCTTCGGGATGCGAATGCATGGTCAGTCTCCTACCGGTTGACGGTCTCCGCCGCCGCGGTGCGCATCGAGCGCGTGCTTGATGCGACGCAGCGATTCTCGGCCCGCATCACCGAGCCGCAAGGCGACTCCGGTGACGAGCACGTCGATCGCCATCATCATCGCGTAGCGCGATGTCGACGGCTTGTAAATGAAATCGGTTTCGAACGCGACGACCGGGATCAGGTGATCGGCCAGCTTCGCGAGCGGTGAAGCCGGCGCGGTGATCGCGATCAGCTTTGCGCCGTAGCGCTTCGCGAGCCGGCAGCTCTCGAGCAGCTCGGGCACGCGCCCGCTCACCGACAGCGCGACCACGACGGTATCGCGCGACAGCGTCGCGGCCACCATCCGCTGCAGCACGCTGTCCTGGTAGCTCGCGACCGGCCGGCCGAAGCGCACCAGCCGGAAGCGCAACTCGTCGGCGAGCGCGGTCGAGCCGCCGCCCTGCCCGTACACGTAGGTCATCTTCGCGCCGGCGAGCAGGTCGGCCGCTGCCTCGAACGACGTATTGCGCAGCAACTGATGGTTGTGCGCGAGCGCCACGCGGATCTCGTCGTAGACCATCGA
>NZ_CAJNKE010000140.1 GCF_905232215.1 Burkholderia sp. LMG 13014 | reverse complement strand
GCGCGGCGCAAGGCCGGGCGGGCCCCATGCGCACCGGCTACAATGACGGTTTTCCCGTCTTCGCCGGTCCTTCGCCCATGTCTGCGACTCCTCTCGCCGCTTCCGTCCCGCTCGACGCGTCCTACACGCGCGGCGCCGCTCTGCCTGCGCTGCTGAAATCGCGCATCCTGATCCTCGACGGCGCGATGGGCACGATGATCCAGCGCTACAAGCTCGACGAAGCCGCGTATCGCGGCGAGCGCTTCAAGGATTTCGCGCGCGACATCAAGGGCAACAACGAACTGCTGTCGATCACGCAGCCGCAGATCATCCGCGAGATCCACGACCAGTACTTCGCGGCCGGCGCCGACATCGTCGAGACCAACACGTTCGGCGCGACGACCGTCGCGCAGTCCGACTACGAGATGGAAGATCTCGTCGTCGAAATGAACATCGAATCGGCGAAGCTCGCACGCGAAGCGGCCGAAAAATACGCGACGCCGGACAAACCGCGCTTCGTCGCAGGCGCAATCGGGCCGACGCCAAAGACGGCCAGCATCTCGCCGGACGTCAACGATCCGGGCGCACGCAACGTCACGTTCGACGAGCTGCGCGCGTCGTACTACCAGCAGGCGAAGGCGCTGCTCGACGGCGGTGTCGACCTGTTCCTCGTCGAGACCATCTTCGACACGCTGAACGCAAAGGCTGCGCTGTTCGCGCTCGACGAGCTGTTCGAGGACACCGGCGAGCGCCTGCCGATCATGATCTCGGGCACCGTCACCGATGCGTCGGGCCGGATCCTGTCGGGCCAGACGGTCGAGGCGTTCTGGAATTCGCTGCGCCACGCGAAGCCGCTCACGTTCGGCCTGAACTGCGCGCTCGGCGCGGCGCTGATGCGCCCGTACATCGCCGAGCTCGCGAAGCTGTGCGACACCTACGTGTCGTGTTACCCGAACGCGGGCCTGCCGAACCCGATGGCCGAGACGGGCTTCGACGAGACGCCGGACGTCACGTCGGGTCTCCTGAAGGAATTCGCGCAAGCCGGGCTCGTGAACCTCGCGGGCGGCTGCTGCGGCACGACGCCCGAACACATCGCCGAGATCGCGAAGGCGCTCGCCGACGTGAAGCCGCGCCGCTGGCCGAACCAGTACAGCGACAACGCCTGACCCGACCGCCCCCGCCCTTCATCACCAGAATTCGCACCGCCATGACCGATCACATGATGCGCCTCGCCGGCCTCGAGCCGTTCAACGTCACGCCCGGAACGCTCTTCATCAACGTCGGTGAGCGCACCAACGTCACCGGCTCGAAAGCGTTCGCGCGCATGATCCTCAACGGCCAGTTCGACGAGGCGCTCGCGGTCGCGCGCCAGCAGGTCGAGAACGGCGCGCAGGTGATCGACATCAACATGGACGAGGCGATGCTCGATTCGAAGGCGGCGATGGTGCGCTTCCTGAATCTCATCGCATCGGAGCCGGACATCGCGCGCGTGCCGATCATGATCGACTCGTCGAAGTGGGAAGTGATCGAGGCGGGCCTGAAGTGCGTGCAGGGCAAGGCGATCGTGAACTCGATCTCGCTGAAGGAAGGCGAGGATGCGTTCCGCCACCACGCAAACCTGATCCGCCGCTACGGTGCGGCGGCCGTCGTGATGGCGTTCGACGAAACCGGCCAGGCAGACACCTACGCGCGCAAGACCGAGATCTGCAAGCGCTCGTACGACTTCCTCGTGAACGAAGTCGGCTTCCCGCCGGAAGACATCATCTTCGACCCGAACATCTTCGCGGTCGCGACCGGCATCGAGGAGCACAACAACTACGCGGTCGACTTCATCGAGGCGACCCGCTGGATCAAGCAAAACCTGCCGTACGCGAAGGTGAGCGGCGGCGTGTCGAACGTGTCGTTCTCGTTCCGCGGCAACGACCCGGTGCGCGAGGCGATCCACACCGTGTTCCTGTACCACGCGATCCAGGCGGGGATGGACATGGGCATCGTCAACGCGGGCCAGCTCGGCGTGTACGCCGATCTCGACGCGGAGCTGCGCGAGCGCGTCGAGGACGTGATCCTGAACCGCCGCGACGATTCGACCGACCGCCTGCTCGAGATCGCCGACAAGTTCAAGGCTGGGGGCGCGAAGAAGGAAGAGAACCTCGAGTGGCGCAACCAGCCGGTCGAGAAGCGGCTCTCGCATGCGCTCGTGCACGGCATCACGAACTTCATCGTCGAGGATACCGAGGAAGTGCGCGCGAAGATCGCCGCGGCTGGTGGCCGCCCGATCAACGTGATCGAAGGGCCGCTGATGGACGGGATGAACATCGTCGGCGACCTGTTCGGCCAGGGCAAGATGTTCCTGCCGCAGGTGGTGAAATCGGCGCGCGTGATGAAGCAGGCGGTCGCGCACCTGATCCCGTTCATCGAGGAAGAAAAGCGCCTGCTCGCGGAAGCGGGCGGCGACGTGCGCGCGAAGGGCAAGATCGTCATCGCGACCGTGAAGGGCGACGTGCACGACATCGGCAAGAACATCGTGTCGGTCGTGCTCCAGTGCAACAACTTCGAAGTCGTCAACATGGGCGTGATGGTCCCGTGCAACGAGATCCTCGCGAAGGCGAAGGTCGAGGGCGCGGACATCATCGGGCTGTCGGGCCTCATCACGCCGAGCCTCGAGGAAATGGCCTACGTTGCATCCGAAATGCAGCGCGACGACTACTTCCGCGTGAAGAAGATTCCGCTGCTGATCGGCGGCGCAACGACGTCGCGCGTGCACACGGCCGTGAAGATCGCGCCGCACTACGAAGGCCCGGTGGTCTACGTGCCGGACGCGTCGCGCTCGGTGTCGGTCGCCTCCAGCCTGCTGTCCGACGAAGGCGCGACGAAGTACCTCGACGAGCTGAAGTCCGACTACGAACGCATCCGCGACCAGCACGCGAACCGCAAGGCGCAGCCGATGGTCACGCTCGCCGAGGCGCGCGCGAACAAGACCAAGGTCGACTGGGCCGGCTACCAGCCGGTGAAGCCGAAGTTCATCGGCCGCCGCGTGTTCAAGAACTACGACCTGAACGAGCTCGCGCAGTACATCGACTGGGGCCCGTTCTTCCAGACCTGGGATCTCGCGGGCCCGTACCCGGCGATCCTGAACGACGAGATCGTCGGCGAATCGGCGCGGCGCGTGTTCTCCGACGCGAAATCGATGCTCGCGCGCCTGATCCAGGGCCGCTGGCTGACCGCGAGCGGCGTGCTCTCGCTGCTGCCGGCGAATACCGTCAACGACGACGACATCGAGATCTACAGCGACGAGTCGCGCTCGGAAGTGCTGCTCACGTGGCGCAACCTGCGCCAGCAGAGCGTGCGCCCGGTGGTCGACGGCGTGATGCGGCCGAACCGCTCGCTCGCCGATTTCATCGCGCCGAAGGAATCGGGCGTCGCCGACTACATCGGGATGTTCGCGGTGACGGCCGGCCTCGGCGTCGACGTGAAGGAAAAGCAGTTCGAAGCCGACCACGACGACTACAGCGCGATCATGCTGAAGGCGCTCGCCGACCGCTTCGCGGAAGCCTTCGCGGAAGCGATGCACGCCCGCGTGCGGCGCGAGCTGTGGGGCTACGCAAGCGGTGAAACGCTCGACAACGAAGCGCTGATCGCGGAAAAGTACGCGGGCATCCGCCCGGCGCCCGGCTACCCGGCCTGCCCCGACCACCTCGTGAAGCGCGACATGTTCGACGTGCTGCGCGCGGACGAGATCGGCATGAGCGTGACCGACTCGCTGGCGATGCTGCCGGCCGCGAGCGTGTCGGGCTTCTATCTCGCGCATCCGGACAGCACGTATTTCTCCGTCGGCAAAATCGGGCAGGATCAGCTCGAGGACTACGCGCAGCGCATGGCGCTGTCGCTCGACGACGCGCGCCGCGCGCTCGCGCCGCAGTTGTAATCGATCGAACCGCGGCGCTCCCGCCGCGTCTTGCCGCCACGCGCCCGGTCACGGGGCGCGTCGTACATCCTGAAAATCAATCAGGATACCTAATCTCAATATTGTCCGACCCAGGCCGCAAAAGCCCGAGCGTTCACGCAAAGGCGCATGGATAGCCCTTCCCTTTCAGCCCGAAATTCGTCCCGCCATGTCGACCTTCGAGATCCGGATCAACGACACGCCGATCGATGCAGCCAGTCCGTTCCCGCCGACGCGCTACCGCGGTGAAAGCTGGGACCTGAGTCATTTGCGCCCGCTGACGTTCTCGTACGATCTGGAAACCGGCTTCGACGTGACGGTTCTGGTCCTGTTCTCCTGTCACTGCTTCACCCGCAGTTTCAAATGGGACCCGCGCACCCGCGACACCATTCCGGACGACGAGATCTACGATGACGGCCGCGAGACACGGGTGCTTTGCGCGGACCGGTACCACGCGTCGCGACGCCTGTTGCGCGATGTGATCGTCGGGCTGGCAACGCGCCGGATCGTTGTCGCCGATGAACGGCAACCCAATTTCGTGACGGTGGAGACGGCCTCGTCGGATGGCGTACAACGGGTGTATGCCGTGTTCTTCGAGGTTTCGAGGGACCGGACCAGAAAACGCCGGCTCATCCTGCGCGTCCAGTCGGCCTACATGCTGGATGGCGGCTTGAACCGACGCCAGCGGGAAGCCCGGAAAGTGGCGTTGCGCACGTTGCTGCGCGCAAGCCTGGAGGGCCGCAAGATCCGGGCGTAGAAAAACCAACGGCCGCCTTTCGGCAGCCGTCGCATGCGGGATTCTCTTTCCGTCTCTCGACGAAGTACCCACTCCAGGTGGGGCCCGATCACTCGGGCGGCGCTATGTTTTCGCACCCGCTTTCACATAGTCTTGCGTTGAATTATAAGGAATTTCACCTTTCGGTCAAGGCGAGCCCCGGCCGCCCCACCCCGCCTCGAGCGCGCCGCCGCCCGGTGCATTTTTCATCAGACAAAAGAAAAAGCCCGCTCGGAAGCGGGCTTTTTTCTGCCTTTCGATCCTTTCGGACGGCCGGGCAAGGAAGCTCAGAAACCCCAGTGCACGTCGGCTTCGCCGGCTTTCGCTTCGCGCAGCATCGTGAGGAACGGCGCGACGCGCTGTGCCAGGCTCGGCGGCACTTCGTGGTGCGCGTGGTCGGCTTCGTCCTCGTGGAAATGGCCGGCGTGCTCGGCGCGTTCCTGCTTCGCCTGCGCGACCGCGCCTTCCAGCTTGGCGATCGCGTGGTCCAGCTCGTCGTGCGTAATCACACCGCGCTCGCCCAGCTGCTTGCCGACGAGACCCAGCACATACACGGCGAAATCCTTCAGCACGTCGAGATCCTGTGCCGCCTTGCTCTTGAACGTAATCATGACAATTCCCTTTTCATCTTGTTGTGCCTGCGCAGCGCGGTTGGGGAACGCCGGCAGACCGGCGTCCGGCCTCGCGGACACGGGCCGCCTGAGCGGCATATTAGCACCTGTTAAAATTCTGCGATCCCTGAAACGCGCGCTTAAAAAGCGCGCCGGCGGCCCGGCGTTTCCGGCCACCACCAACGAAGCCTTCTACCAGCATGCTGCCAGCACACAAACAGACCCTCGAAGCCCTGCTCGCGGATAGCGTCAAGCAGGTCGCACACGCGCTGAAAGGCGCCGACGCGGCGTTCGTCGCCCCCGCCATCACGCTGGAGCGCCCGAAGGTCGCCGCACACGGCGACGTCGCGTGCAACGTCGCGATGCAGCTCGCAAAGCCGCTCGGCACGAACCCGCGCCAGCTCGCCGAGCAGATCGTCGCCGCCCTCACCGCCCAGCCGGGCGCGCAAGGCCTCGTCGAAGCCGCCGAGATCGCCGGCCCCGGCTTCATCAACCTGCGCCTGTCGGCCGCCGCGAAGCAGGCGGTGATCGCCGCCGTGTTCGACCAGGGCCGCGCGTTCGGCACGTCGGATCGCGAGAAAGGCAAGCAAGTGTTGCTCGAATTCGTGTCGGCCAACCCGACCGGCCCGCTGCACGTCGGTCACGGCCGCCAGGCAGCGCTCGGCGACGTGCTCGCGAACGTGATCGCGAGCCAGGGCTACGCGGTGCACCGCGAGTTCTACTACAACGACGCGGGCGTGCAGATCGGCAACCTCGCGATCTCGACGCAGGCGCGCGCACGCGGCCTGAAGCCGGGCGACGCGGGCTGGCCGGAAGCCGCGTACAACGGCGAATACATCGCCGACATCGCGCGCGACTTCCTGAACGGCGAAACGGTCGCTGCGTCGGACGGCGAGCCGGTCAAGGGCACGGGCGACGTCGAGGATCTCGACGCGATCCGCAAGTTCGCGGTCACGTACCTGCGTCGCGAGCAGGACATGGACCTGCAGGCGTTCGGCGTGAAGTTCGACCAGTACTACCTCGAGTCGTCGCTGTACAGCGAAGGCCGCGTCGAGAAGACGGTCGACGCGCTGATCAAGGCCGGCATGACCTACGAGCAGGACGGCGCACTGTGGCTGCGCACGACCGACGAAGGCGACGACAAGGATCGCGTGATGCGCAAGTCGGACGGCACGTACACGTACTTCGTGCCGGACGTCGCGTACCACGTGACGAAGTGGGAGCGCGGCTTCACGAAGGTGATCAACATCCAGGGCTCGGACCACCACGGCACGATCGCGCGCGTGCGCGCCGGCCTGCAGGGGCTGCACATCGGAATCCCGAAGGGCTACCCCGACTACGTGCTGCACAAGATGGTCACCGTGATGCGCGACGGCCAGGAAGTGAAGATCTCGAAGCGCGCGGGCAGCTACGTGACGGTGCGCGACCTGATCGAATGGTCGGGTGGCGCGGCGGCGGGCCAGGAAGCGGCACCCGACCTGATCGACGAAGCGACCATCACGCGCGGCCGTGACGCGGTGCGCTTCTTCCTGATCTCGCGCAAGGCCGATACCGAGTTCGTGTTCGACATCGACCTCGCGCTGAAACAGAACGACGAAAACCCGGTCTATTACGTCCAGTACGCGCATGCGCGGATCTGCTCGGTGCTCAACGAGCTGAAGTCGCGCTACAACGTCGACGTCGCGCAACTGCCGGGCGCCGACCTGTCGCAGCTGACGAGCGCGCAAGCGGCGTCACTGATGCAGAAGCTGGCCGAGTACCCGGACATGCTCACGCACGCAGCGAACGAGCTGGCACCGCACGCGGTCGCGTTCTACTTGCGCGACCTCGCTGGCGAATTCCACTCGTTCTACAATGCGGAGCGCGTGCTGGTCGACGACGAAGCACCGCGCAATGCGCGCGCCGCGCTCCTCGCCGCGACCCGGCAGGTGCTCGAGAATGGCCTGGCGGTGCTCGGCGTGTCCGCGCCCGCCAAGATGTAAGGCAGCAAGCGGCCCGAACCGGGCAGCGAATGGCTGCGGCAGGCGCGCCCGTCGTCGGGTGCCCGCCGCGGCCTTTTCACGATTCTTTTTGCAGGTGACTCAAGCAATGGCACAACCACGCCGAACTTCGAAGCAATCGAAACAAGCCGGAGGGACATTTCTTGGAATCGTGCTGGGCCTGATCGTCGGCCTCGCGATCGCCGTGGTGGTGGCGCTCTACATCACGCGTTCGCCGTCGCCGTTCGTGTCGAAGGTCGCGCCGCCGCCGGCCGACAACGGCGCGAGCCAGCCGCAGCAGTTCGATCCGAACCGCGCGCTGCAGGGCAAGACGCCCGGCCAGCCGGTACCGCAGGCCGCGCAGCCCGCGCCGCCGAACACCGCGCCCGGCCAGGCCGCGAACCAGACCCAGGGCGGCCTGCTGCCCGAACCGCAGATCGTCGAAGTGCCGCCGCAGGCCAACGGGTCGAGCGGCTCGAACAATACCGGCAGCTCGAACGGCACGACCGCGTCGAACAACCCGTCGTCGAACAATAACAATCCGTCGTCGGGCAACGGCGTCGCCGTCGCGCCGAAGCCGGCCGACACCACGCCGCCGCCGAAGAAGACGCAGCAAGCGCAGCAACAGCAACAACACCCGCAGCAGCAACAGCCCGGCGGCGAGGACGACCTCGCGCGCTTCGCCGCGCAGAAGCAGGCCCAGCAAGCCGCCGCGCAAAAGCAGCAACAGCAGCAACTGGCCGCGAACACGTCGAAGCCGACCTCGTCGGCCACGACCGCCGCGGCAGCGAAGCCGCCGACCGCGAACGACGCGAATACCGGCTACTTCCTGCAGGTGGGCGCGTACAAGACGGAAGGCGACGCCGAGCAGCAGCGCGCGCGCCTCGGCTTCCAGGGCTTCGAGTCGAAGGTGTCGAAGCGCGATGTCAGCGGCGTGACCTATTTCCGCGTACGCGTCGGCCCGTTCTCGAAATTCGAGGAGATGAACTCGGCCCGCCAGCGCCTGTCCGATGCAGGTGTCGACACGGCGGTGATTCGTTTCACGAAGCAGTAAGAACCGGCCGAGCCCACTCAGAACCCGTTACGTTCCGTAACCCGAGCAACTGATTCGACGTTCACAACATGAAAAAACTGCTTAGCACGCTCCTTCTGTCCCTGGGCCTGGCCGCCGGTCTCGCGCAGGCTTCGCCCGCCGCGCCGGTCGCCGGCAAGGACTTCGAGGTGATGAAGTCGCCGCAGCCGGTGTCCGCGCCGGCCGGCAAGGTCGAGGTGATCGAGTTCTTCTGGTACGGCTGCCCGCACTGCTACGAATTCGAGCCGACGATCGAGGCCTGGGTGAAGAAGCAGGGCAACAACATCGACTTCAAGCGCGTCCCGGTCGCATTCCGTGACGATTTCGTCCCGCACTCGAAGCTGTTCTACGCGGTGTCCGCGCTCGGCATCTCCGAGAAGGTCACGCCGGCGATCTTCAACGCGATCCACAAGCAGAAGAACTACCTGCTGACGCCGCAGGCGCAGGCCGACTTCCTGGCCACGCAGGGCGTCGACAAGAAGCAGTTCATGGACGCGTACAACTCGTTCAGCGTGCAGGGCGAAGTGAACCAGTCGGCCAAGCTGCTGAAGGACTACGCGATCGACGGCGTGCCGACGGTCGTCGTCCAGGGCAAGTACAAGACGGGCCCCGCTTACGCGAACAGCATCCCGGGCACCGCCCAGGTGCTGGACTTCCTCGTGAAGCAGGTTCAGGACAAGAAGCTCTGATCCCCGCCCGCGCGCCGGCATGACTAATCCGCTGAAGGTCTTCATCACCGGCGCATCGAGCGGCCTCGGCCTCGCGATGGCCGAGGAATACGCCCGCCAGGGCGCCACGCTCGCACTCGTCGCGCGACGCACCGATGCCCTCGATGCGTTCGCGCGACGCTTCCCGAAGCTGTCCATCTCCGTCTATTCCGCCGACGTGCGCGACGCCGACGCGCTCGCGACGGCCGCCGCGTCGTTCATCGCGGCGCACGGCTGTCCCGACGTCGTGATCGCAAACGCGGGCATCAGCCAGGGCGCCGTCACGGGCCAGGGCGATCTCGCGACGTTCCGCAACGTGATGGACATCAACTACTACGGGATGGTCGCGACGTTCGAGCCGTTCGTCGGCCCGATGACGGCCACGCGCCACGGCACGCTGGTCGGTGTCGCGAGCGTCGCCGGCGTGCGCGGCCTACCCGGCTCCGGCGCGTACAGCGCGTCGAAATCGGCCGCGATCAAGTACCTCGAAGCGCTGCGCGTCGAGCTGCGGCCGGCCGGCGTCGGCGTCGTGACGATCGCGCCCGGCTACATCCGCACGCCGATGACCGCGCACAACCCGTACCGGATGCCATTCCTGATGGACGCCGACCGCTTCGCCGCGCGTGCGGCCCAGGCGATCGCGCGGCAGCACGCGTTCCGCGTGATTCCGTGGCAGATGGGCGTCGTCGCGAAGGTGCTGCACGTGCTGCCGCGCTGGCTGTACGACCGCCTGTTCGAGAAGGCGCCGCGCAAGCCGAAGGCCGGGGCGCACTGACGCTCCGGCGAGCGCCGGCCCGCGCGAAGCTTCGCGGGCCGTCTCTCCGTCTCTCGGTCTCTCCGTCTCTCCGTCTCTCCGCCTCGCCGCCTCTCCGCCTCGCCACACCAACGCCTGACCGCTTCGACGCTTCGATTCGCGGCGCACCCGCACCGCTCCCGCGCCGTCCCCGCCGCGCCACTATCCAGCGTCCCCAGCGCCAGCGCTCCCCCGCCCGCCGCCCCAACACCCGTTCCGTCGCGAACGCAGCCGTTTTTCGGTCAATTCGCCGCGTTCAGGCGCCTTTTTTCACGCGTCGCGCGCTTTGACGGTATGCTATTCGCCAGCCGCGCCGGCCCTGTCCGCTTCCGGGCCGCGCCCGCATCCCGTCACCCAGCAAAAAACACAAGCCACGTGGGAGATCCTATGCAGGTCAAGCTGTTCGCCGCGGCCACGCTCGCCGCCGCCCTCGCCGCCCCCGGCCTCGCCGCCGCCAAGCCGCTCACCGTGTGCACGGAATCGAGCCCGGACGGCTTCGACGTCGTGCAGTACAACTCGCTCGTCACGACCAATGCATCGGCCGACGTGATCTTCAACACGCTCGTGTCGTACGACGAAGCCGCGAAGAAAGTCGTGCCCGCGCTCGCCGACAAATGGGACGCGAGCGCCGACGGCCTCACCTACACGTTCCATCTGCGCCCGAACGTCGCATTCCAGACCACCGACACCTTCAAGCCGAGCCGCACGCTCGATGCGGACGACGTCGTGTTCACGTTCTCGCGGATGCTCGACGATTCGAACCCGTGGCACAAGGTGGCCGGCGCGAGCGGCTTCCCGCACGCGCAGTCGATGGGCCTCGTGAAGCTCGTGAAGTCGGTCACGAAGGTCGACGACAGCACGGTGAAGTTCGTGCTGAACGAGCCGAACGCGACGTTCGTGCCGATCCTGACGATGGGCTTCGCGTCGATCTACTCGGCCGAATACGCGGACCAGTTGCTGAAGGCCGGCAAGCAGGCCGACCTGAACGCGAAGCCGGTCGGCACCGGCCCGTTCGTGCTGAAGAGCTACACGAAGGACGCGCTGATCCGCTACGACGTGAATCCGACCTACTGGGGCACGAAGCCGAAGGTCGACCGGCTGATCTATGCAATCACGCCCGACCCGTCGGTGCGCCTGCAGAAGGTGAAGGCCGGCGAATGCCAGATCGCGCTGTCGCCGAAGCCGCAGGACGTGCTCGCCGCGAAGGGCGAAAGCGCGCTGAAGGTCGTGCAGACGCCCGCGTTCATGACTGCGTTCGTCGCACTGAACACGCAGAAGAAGCCGCTCGACAGCGACAAGGTGCGCGAGGCGCTGAACCTCGCGTTCGACCGCGCGACCTACCTGAAGGTCGTGTTCGACAACACCGCGACGGCCGCGAACAACCCGTATCCGCCGAACACGTGGAGCTACGCGAAGGACGTCGCGCCGTATGCGTACGATCCCGCGAAGGCGAAGCAGCTGCTCGCGCAGGCCGGCTTCCCGAACGGCTTCTCGACGACGATCTGGACGCGCCCGACCGGCAGCGTGCTGAACCCGAATCCGAAGGTCGGCGCGGAGCTGCTGCAGGCCGACCTCGCGAAGATCGGCGTGAAGGCCGAGGTCAAGGTGATCGAATGGGGCGAGCTGATCAAGCAGGCGAAGCTCGGCCAGCATGACATGCTGTTCATGGGCTGGGCCGGCGACAACGGCGATCCGGACAACTACCTGTCGCCGCTGTTCAGCTGCAACGCGGTGAAATCGGGCATCAACTTCGCGCGCTTCTGCGACGCGCAGCTCGACAAGCTGATCGCCGACGGCAAGTCGACCGCCGACCAGGCCAAGCGCGCGAAGCTGTACGAAGCGGCGCAGAAGATCATCCACGACCAGGCGCTGTGGATTCCGCTCGGCTATCCGACCGCGGCCGCGCTCACGCGCACGAACGTGAGCGGCTATCACGTGAGCCCGTTCGGACGGCAGAACTTCACGACCGTCGCCGTGCAGTAACGCGATCCTCGCGCGTGGCGCGCAAGCGACGGTGCGTCGGACCGTCGCTTGCGACCCGCGCGCCGCGCGCGCTACACTGCGCGCTCATTCCTCATACCGGACGCCAGCCAAAGTGAACAACTAAGCCTTCCCAAAATGTTTTCGCCGCCGTGCCACGCACGCCGCGCGCGAAGGTCTTCACGCATTTTCGGAGGTGCTTATGGCTGCTGCCACGCCCACCGGCGCGCTCGTCGCGCTTCATCACGTTTCCTTCCGCTTCGACGACGGCGTCACGCTGTTCGATTCGCTCGACCTTTCCATCGATCGCACGCCGACCGGCATCGTCGGCCGCAACGGCATCGGCAAGAGCCAGCTCGCGCAACTGATCGCGGGGCGCTGCGCACCGAGTTCGGGGACGATCGACCGGCACACGCCAGTCGTCTACGTCG
>NZ_CAJNKE010000139.1 GCF_905232215.1 Burkholderia sp. LMG 13014 | reverse complement strand
TCACCGACCTGCATCACGCGCTGCGTGAACAGCCGTTCGTCGAGCGCGTGGCGCTCGACCTCCTCCGCATAGCGGCGCAACACGTCGCCGCGCACGACCACGCCGTAGATCGAGAACTGCGCGGGCGTCACCAGTTCGAATTCGACGTTGCCGGGCCGGAACGCAAGCGCGCCGGGCCCGATGCGGCACGCGTCGACGCGCGCGGTGCCGTCGCACACGAGCGGGATGCCGAACCAGTACGCATCGCCGCGCACCTCGCACGCCTGGCGCAGCAGGTGGCTCGTCGATTCGCGAAACAGCTTCATCGTGTCGAGCGGCAGCTCGGTCAGCGTGCCGACGAAGCGGCCGGCCGCGAGCTGGTCGTAGGTCTGCCGCCAGCCGATCAGGTTGCGCGCCTGCTCGTCGGCGTCATGCGCGACGCTGACGACCGCCTGCCCGGCCAGCGCATCGTCGCCCTGCGCGTTGCGCCGCGTATCTTCGGCCGTCGGTTCTTCGCTGCACGCCACGTGTTGGTCCATCGTGTCCTCCCTCACCTGCCTGGAACCGCGCCTGTCACGCAAGTCCCGTGCCGAACCGTGCGCGACCCGCGCAAAGCCCGTCATTCGACGCTGCGCGGCACGAACGCGCCATGCGGGCATGCCCGAACGCCTTGTCGCACGCACCCCGCCGGTGCGGCACGCGCCGCGCCAGCGCATCCGGTACGCGTCGCCCGCCCGGCAATGCGCGGCGGCCGGCTAGCCACCGTTCGCGGGCCGCATCCGCACGACCCGCGTGCCGCAATTGCCGTACGCCTGCGCGACCGCCAGCTCGACGATCGCGCTGTCGGCCGGCCACGGCGCCGCGTCCGCCTCGGACAGATCCGTGCGCAGCGTCGCGCGCCCGTTGATCCGGTAGCGAATGCCGCGCAGGAAATCCACGAACAGCAGCCCGACGCCGCTGCCGCCACACTGCGCCGCATCGATCCGGCCGCCATCGCCCGCGCCATACACCGGCAGCGCGAAGCGCAGCGTCTTCGTGTCGATCACGCGTACGACCGGCAGCAGGTCGCCGTTCGCGTCGCGCCGGCTCTGCACGATGTCGCAGGTCACGCCCGCCTGCCCGCCGCACGCGGTGCCGACGAACATGAACGGCTGCGTCTCGACGAACTGCCGCACGCCGACGCTCAGCCGCGTCGTCACGACGTCGCTCATCCGCTCGGCTTCGTCGGCAACGCCGAAGCGGCGATGCGCATCGAGTTCGCCCGCGTGGAACACGGGATGGCGCGGACTGGATCGGGGCGGTTCTGACATGGGGTTTGATGTCCGAACCGCCGGCTCAAGCTGCCGCTGCGAACGGACGGCCGCCGGTATCGTTTCCGGCGCAAGCCGCGGCGATGCGCAGCCGATGCCGGGTTGCGAATGCGAATGGGCTGAAACGGCGAACCACCGGATCACCGGTCGGCCGCGCGGCACGCATCCGCGCACCATCGTCGGCCAGGCAGCCACCCTCGCCCGGCGCGACACGCGTTCGACGACTCTCCGGCATCCGCCGCTTCGCCGCTCGAGACGGCGCCCCGACCGGCCGACGCATACCACCGCCGACCGGCCGGGACGCCCGTGCGCGGATCAGAAGAACCCGAGCGCCTCGGCCTGGTAGCTCACCAGCAGGCACTTCGTCTGCTGATAGTTCGACAGCGCCATCTTGTGCGTCTCGCGGCCGATCCCCGACTGCTTGTAGCCACCGAACGCCGCGTGTGCGGGGTACAGGTGATAGCAGTTGGTCCACACGCGGCCGGCCTCGACCTCGCGGCCCATCCGGTACGCACGCGTGCCGTTGCGCGTCCACACGCCGGCGCCGAGCCCGTAGAACGTGTCGTTCGCGAGTTCGATCGCGTCCTGCTCGTCCTTGAACGTCATCACCGACGCGACCGGCCCGAAGATCTCTTCCTGGAACACGCGCATCTTGTTGTTGCCGAGCAGCATCGTCGGCTTCACGTAGTAGCCCGTGCCGAGTTCCGCCGCCGGTGCCGTGCGCTCGCCGCCCGTCAGGCATTGCGCGCCTTCGTCGCGGCCGATGTCGATGTACGACAGGATCTTGTCGAGCTGCTGCTGCGACGCCTGCGCGCCGATCATCGTCTGCAGGTCGAGCGGGTGGCCGGCCTTGATGCGCTCGACGCGCGCGACGGCCTTCTCGATGAACTTCTCGTAGATCGATTCCTGGATCAGGATCCGCGACGGGCACGTGCACACTTCGCCCTGGTTCAGCGCGAACATCGCGAGCCCTTCGAGCGCCTTGTCGAGGAACGCATCGTCCTGGTCGAGCACGTCGGCGAAGAAGATGTTCGGGCTCTTGCCGCCCAGTTCGACCGTCGACGGAATCAGGTTGTCGGCCGCCGCACGCAGGATGTGCTTGCCGACCGGCGTCGAGCCCGTGAACGCGATCTTCGCGATCCGCTTGCTGGTCGCGAGCGCTTCGCCCGCTTCCTTGCCGAAGCCGTTAACGATGTTGATCGTGCCGGCCGGGAACAGGTCGCCGATCAGCTCCATCAGCACCAGCACCGACGCGGGCGTCTGCTCGGCCGGCTTCATCACCACGCAGCAGCCGGCCGCGAGCGCCGGTGCGAGCTTCCATGCGGCCATCAGCAGCGGGAAGTTCCACGGGATGATCTGGCCGACGACGCCGAGCGGCTCGTGGAAGTGATACGCGACGGTGTTGTCGTCGATTTCGGAAATGCCGCCTTCCTGCGCGCGAATGCAGCCCGCGAAGTAGCGGAAGTGGTCGACCGCGAGCGGCAGGTCGGCCGCCATCGTCTCGCGCAGCGGCTTGCCGTTGTCGATCGTCTCGGCCACGGCCAGCAGCTTCAGGTTCTTTTCCATCCGGTCGGCGGCAGCGAGCAGCAGGTTCGCGCGCTCGGCCACCGACGTCTTGCCCCACTTGCGGCGCGCGGCATGCGCGGCGTCCAGCGCCAGCTCGATGTCGTCGGCGCCCGAGCGCGGCACGCGGCAGAACGGCTTGCCGTTGATCGGCGACACGTTCTCGAAATACTCGCCCTTCACCGGCGGAACCCATTTGCCGCCGATGTAGTTGTCGTATTGCTGACGGTACGGGTATTCGACGTCGAGGCCCAGTTGCTTCAGGTCAAACGGGTTCATACATGTCTCCTGTTCATCGTGCTTGTGTGAGTACAGCGCCGGTTGGAATTGCGCTGCCCTCGTTTACGCAACATGCGTGCCAAACAGGACGAAAGCACCGCGACCACGGCCGGCCCGCGTGCGCACCGTGCCGTGTTCACCGACGCGGCACGGCGGGTGTGCCGATTCTGAACAGCACGACTGCGCAGTGGCCGAGCCGGTGCTCGAAATTTCCACAGTGCGCAGGCGCGCCTGCGTGCGGATGCCGGCCGCGCCACGTGGCATGTCGCTTGCGTGCGCATCGCGCATTCCCACGCAACGGCGCGTTCGCCGACCGACACCATGAACGACTGCGGCCCCCTGACCGACGACGCGATCGCGTTCATCCGCGAGCAGGCGTTCCTGATCGTCGCGACCGCCGACGCGGCCGGCAACAGCGACTGCTCGTACCGCGGCCGCCAGCCACGCGCGGACGGCTCGTTCGAGCCGCTCGTCGACCTGCCCGACCGCCGCACGCTCGTGCTGCCCGACTTCGCCGGCAACAACCTGTTCAACACGATCGGCAACCTGCTCGTGAATCCGGCCATCGCGCTGCTGTTCGTCGATTTCGTCCGCCAGACGACCTGGCTCGTGCAGGGCCGCGCGACGATCGACGAGGCGGCGGAAAGCCGTGCGCATCTATGGCCGGAGGCGCGGCGCTATGTGGTGGTTGAAGTGGAACGGGCGCAGGCACGGGCGGATGTGGCACTGCCGCCGCTGGTGTTGGCGTGATGCGTATGTGTCTTGCCCATCCGGCGGCGATGGGTAGCGGCAACCGAAGCGACGGGGACGCGCTGTCACCCACCTAGCCCGAGAGACGCGCCACAACCTGACATCAAGCAGGCGGTATTGCCTGGAAAATCCGTCAGAGCACGGTTGGTCTGATGGCAGCAAATCAACGTTTCCCCGCCAAGAGGGCATGTTGTCGTAAATTTTCGGACCTGTCTCATGGACATGAGACGCCTTGGTAGCGAACCTCTTGCTTTGAAGAATCCATGGCACCCCGGGAGGTGCCATGGGTTTCACATCGCACTGCCACATCGCTCGTCATCGTGTACGGCTGGAACCAACGGTCGCACACATGGCGTACCGACGTGAGGGGATACGCATGGTTGCGTGTCTTCGGTTCGGAGAACTATTGCAATGCTGCAGCCAACCCGGTTGTCCTTTACCTTCGCCGTCGGCGACGAATCATTTGAGGTCGTCGAGTTCACGCTGCATGAGGGGTTATCCGAGACTTTCCGCCTGGAGGTCGAACTGGCCAGTGCCAACCCGGCTCTCGACTTCGGTCAGATACTCGATCGCAACGGCTTGCTCACGATCTGGCAGGGCGGGCACCCGGTGCGTTATGTGCACGGCGCGGTTTCGTCGTTCGTTCAGGGAGATACGGGTTTTCGACGCACTCGCTACTCGGCCGTGGTCGAGCCGCGTCTGGCACGCCTCAAGCTCTCGTCCGACTGGCGGATCTTCCAGACCCTGAACGTGACCGAGATCGCGACTGCCGTGTTCAAGGCGCATGGCCTGACGATGAACTACGAGCAACGCGCTACCAACGAACACCTCGCTCGCGAGTACTGTGTGCAGGCCGGTGATACCGACTATGACTTCATCGAGCGCATCCTGCGCGAGGAAGGCTTCTTCTACGCTTTCCAGCACGGCAAAGAGGGGCACCGGCTGATTCACTGCGATCGGCTGTTCATCTTCGGTCGCCTCGACGGCGAGCCAGTGCTGTACAACTCCACGCCGGGCGGCGACCAGCCGCAACCGTGCCTGCGAACCTTCGCCTTCACCGAGAACGTGCGTACCGCGCGCCAGGTGCAGCGCGACTACACGTTCAAGAACCCGCGCTTCAACCACGAGTACCCACGCGACGGCACCGATCTCGATCATCAGGGCCGCGGCTACGCACGCTACGACTATCCCGGCCGATATAAACATGAAGCCAGTGGCAAGGCGTTCACTCACGATCGTTTGCGCGGCCACCGGCGCGATGCACGTGTGGCGTTTGTCAGTGGCGATGACGCGCGCTTGCAACCGGGCATCGCGTTCGCGCTCACGGGCCACCCGCGCGAGGATATGAACCGTAGCTGGCGTCCGGTGAGCCTGGTGCATCACGGCAAGCAGTACACCAGTCAGGCCGAGGAGAGTTCCGACGCACAACACGGCACGTACTACGGCTACGAAGCGGTACTGGTGCCGGACGATGCCGAATGGCGCGCGGAGCCGTTGCCGCACCCGCGCATCGATGGCCCGCAGCCGGCGGTGGTCGTGGGCCCGGAGGGCGAAGAGATCTACACCGACGAGTACGGCCGAGTGAAGGTGCAGTTCCCGTGGGATCGTCAGGGCCGGCACAACGAGCACAGCTCGTGCTGGATCCGTGTTGCGCAGAACTGGGCGGGGGCGCTGTGGGGACACATGGCGATTCCGCGCATCGGGCAGGAGGTCATCGTCGACTTTTTTGACGGCGATCCGGACCAACCGGTCATCACCGGCCGCACCTACAACCGCCTGCAGCTACCGCCGTATGAACTGCCGCGACACAAGACGCGGATGACGATCAAGAGCCAGACGCACAAGGGCGAAGGTTTCAACGAGCTGCGCTTTGAAGACGAAGCCGGACAAGAAGAAATCTACGTTCATGCGCAGCGCGACCAGAACATCCACATCAACCACGACGAAGCCACGTTCGTCGGCCACGACCGCAGCGAGCAGGTCGAGCACGACGAGACGATTGCGATCGGCAACGACCGCAAGGAGACGGTGGGGCATGACGAGCAGGTCACGATCGGGCGGGATCGCCGGCACGACATCGGGCAGGACGACTTTCTGACCATCGGTCGCAACCACACGATCACGACGGGCAAGGATCGCACGGAAGAGGTGGGCAATCACCGCCGCGACAAGACGGCTGCCAACCATACAGTGGACATCGGCGGACACCTGGAGCAGCGCGTACAAGGCAGGGTGGAGGTCGAGGCCGGGCAAGCCATCCAGCATCGCACCAAGGTCTACGAGATTCGCGCAGCCGAGGCCGTCGTCCTCAAAAGTTCCGGCGGGACTGTGCGCATCGACAACAGCGGCATCACGCTGGATGGCGTGGCGATTCGCGTGAAGGGGCCGATGAGTCAGCAGCCGGCTGGCAGAAAAAATGCCATCAGTATTGCTGGAATGGCACGCCAGGGCCGTGCAATCAACCCGTTGTGTGCGATGCGGGATGACGGCAGTTGTCCGCTCCAGCCATGCCCCTGCGGCCGGAATGGGAGCGCCGTATGAAGTCGATGCTGAATGGTGCCGAGGAAGCGAGGGCGCTAACCTGCTCGCGACCGAGCTTTTTCCTTATCTTGGATGGTGGGCTGGATAGCGGCATGGAGGAAAAAGTCCTTGCCTTCGACACATCGTCACGCCGCGAATGGATCTATTCCGATACCGAGTACTGGAAGCAAGAGCGCGACGGCCCGTTGCTCATCCAGGCCAACCCCGAATCGGCTTTACTTTCCGCGATGTTGCATGACTGGGCCGAGCTGCATTGGGGAGGCATTCTCCAATCGGACGAACATTTCACCGTGATGCTTCAGCACTTGCGCATGCTACGCCACGCTCGGATGCCTGACAGCAACCTCGGTCTACTGCGCGCGCATGAGCCACGTGCGTTGCGCGGATTGGTCGAGGGCTTGTCGGATGACGAGCAGGACATGCTGCTTGGGCCGATTCAGAGCTGGATCTGGTGTGAGTGGAATGAAGGTCGTGGCGATTGGTACCAGTTCGCACGCCAGTCAGGAATTTCGACACCGCCCATTGCGGCCCCCTTCGTTTTAACGGAAAACGTGATTCGCGCGCTCGATTCCCAGCGAGTCGACTACAGCTATCGCGGCTGGGTTCGCCGGCTTCGGAACGAGAAAATCCCCGCACTGGATGCGTTGGACGATAACTTCCTCTTGCAGGCCGTCGGCATCCAGGTCAGCCACGCCGTGACCTTGGGTTTCGTCAATGACGAAGACCTTTGGGCCTACCTGAATCTCTTTTTCCATCATCCCCGGCGCCTGCATGATCCGGACAACGTATTGACACGCCTGCTCAATGCGACTGATCAACCCGCCTGGCAGCGCCTGATGCAAATCAACGATCTGCTCGCGAAGGAAACGGCATGACGGTTATCGCCAAGACACCCCAGGAAATCGCTGCCTGCACCGCCAGCCAATCGGCACATGGTGCGCATAGCTGCAATAAAGTCATCCCGTTTTTTCCGCTCCGTTATGCGGTCGCCCCTGCCGAAAAGGGGGGCTTTGCCTACCATCACGCGAACCTCGAAAAAGGCTTTCCGGCACTCGACGGATACCAGTACGTGCTGCGTTCATTGCGCGATGACGATGGCTACCTGTACATCTTCGATCCGGACAATCGCGAGCAGATCATTTGCTTTGTTTATCGCAGCCCTGACGGCGACACCAACGGCGGCGAACGACGTCCCGCGCAGTTCCAACGTCTGCAACTCGACAAGAAATTCAACGCCACCGAGTTGGTCGGCGCACCTCTGCCGTTTGCCTACATTCCTGCTTACGATCACGTCCCGAAGAAAGTGGTCGTGTGGTTCGCCGATACGCTGCAGTCGCCCAGCAAGCTCAAGGCCTTCCAAGCCAACGAGAATCGCATCCGAACCGCACTGGGCACGGAAATCGACCTGGCCCCGTGGAGTTCGGCCTTCAAGACGAACGCCAATCCCGATGCCGCCCCGGTCGTCAAGCACACGCTGCGGATAGAGGATGTGGCCGATCAACAAGCGGTTGGCCTGGACGGCAAACCAGTGCCATGGTCGGAATATCCGCACGCGGCGCGACTTCCCACGACAGCGGCTATGGCGCTGGCCCAAGGCCCTGGTAGCGCCCGTCTTGCCGTAGCGCTATTCGATCCAATCGGGCTGCTCAGCGAACTGGGCGCGCGGGTCGGCGAAGCGCTCAAGGCATGGAACGATTACAACGCGGTCTCCCAACGTGCCCGATGGGCGTCCAAGGCCGCGGATGTCTTGTTGGATGCTGCGTTCAATAAGGCCTACAACGCCAGTTACAACGACGACATTGTCGTCAGCGCTACGCGAGGAACCAGCGCAACCGGGCAGCCGATCTTGAGGGCCGCGAGCGAGGCCAAGCGCCAGGGCGAACTCGCACGCAAGAAACGCCGGGATTTCCTCAACGACAATCTACGCACCGAATTCCTCGAAAACGACAGTCGGGCACACACTCATTTGCTGAAATCCCTCGCTCGGAATGGCGAGCCGGCATGGATCTGGTGGCAACACACCGGCGCGGGAGGATGGGCGCCTTCCTTGGCGCTATACGACGTGACGGATAGTGACAACTTCCGGGCTTTGCGTGGCGCCATTGCGCGATGCGTGCTGGCACTGGCCTACCACGAGAAAGGCAGCGAGGCACTGGCCAATCAACTGCTTTCCGACCGGCCGACCGGCGTCTTCTACTACGCCATGCTCGGCTATCCCGGTATCGACAACTACGTGGATGCCGCTCGCAAGGTTGCGCCAACGGCCACGGATCAAGCCGCGAGTGCCGTCTTGGAGCAGTTGGAGAAGCTCTTCCAGAAAGTGCCACCCGATGCGGCATCGCAGCAGCTCAGTCAAGTGACCATGGCGCTGCTGGCCAAAAAGGGGCTGGCGAGCGCGGAAGGGTTTCCGGTATCCGCATACGCGCGAATGATCGAGGTTCTGGACGGACAACGGCTCAGCCGGACCGCCGTCACGCGGAAGGCACTGCCTGATCGGTTACGCAAGGACATGGGCATCAAGGGCACGACTCCGTTTCGGCACAGCAAGCTCAGTGCCGCGATGGACGAAGCGATGGTGTATTACCAGGCACAAGCTGCCAGATTTGAATCGCAAGCACGCAGGGAATACGTCAAGGGATTGGAAAAGCGTCTCTCTCTGTGGCACGGCGTCAAACTGGGCGCCGGTGCATTGGGTATCTGGATCGGCACCATCAACCTGGCCAATGCAGTGAAGAAGTTGGGGACGGTGGACGGGTTGACCTTGACCAATCTGCTGGACGCCGGCAGCAATGCAGGTGTTGTGGTCGCGAGCGGGTATGCGATGCAAAGCGCGTCGTTTGCGGTGAAGGCGCAGCGTGCCGTTCTGGCTGGCAATAAGGAAGCGGCCGAGTTGGCGAGGACTGCAGGTGAGAAGGCGGACCGCTTAATGATCGGATGGACAAGTGGAGCGGCTTTTATTGGAGGATTTAAGGCTACCCTCGATCAACGCAGCCAACACGGCAATGTGCGAATCTACACGCTGATTGACGCCGGCATTCAATTTACAGAGGCAGGATTCGGTGCTGCTTGGCTGTTCAGTACGCATCCGCTGGGACAACCATATGTAGGACGACTATTGGCAAGCTTAGCAAAGTTGAGAGGTGGACAAGTTGGCTTGATCCTGTTTGCCGCCGATATCGCGCGTACGCTCTGGACCGGATATATGGAACAGCAAAAGGCCGAGCAGAAGATCACCGATTGGCTTGATCAGTGCATGTGGGGAAATCATCCGAAATTCGACACGGCTGCCATAGAGCGCTTGGCGTTCATGCGGCTATCCAAGGAACCGCGTATTGAGACGGACCTGCGAATAGCAGAGCGACTCAACAAAGCAGCAATTCCCGGCCTTGGGCCGATCCTGACGAACCGTATGCCCGCACGCACGATAACCGTGGCCTTTCCAGGTTGGCTGCCTCAAGCCAGTACATATAAGTTGACGCAACGTCGGAACATCGCAGCATTGGGTACGGAGCAGGTGTTCGACGATCCGTCCCGGGTTACGATGGTCGATGGCGTGGGCTACCTGAAATTCGATACGACGACGCTAATGGGCGACACCGTGGTGAGCTACTGGCCCAATGCATTCAGCGATCCCGAGATGATAATCGAGGTGAAAAACTGATGTTCGACAAAAGCAAAAAAAAACTAAGCTTCGACGAGGGTATCGCGCGATGGATCAAGCGCTCGGATATAGCACCGATGGAACCAGTGAATCTGGCGATGTGGAAAGGCGATGCCGAATTTGAAAATGATATCAGCGACCGAGAACTATTCAATGAGAGGTTTATCGAAACCAGATTTGGGGACGGAACATCGGCGGACCTCATGTATCTGCTGTCGATGCAACACACAATATCTGTTGTTGTGATAGTGGCGAGCATATTCACGGGCGATTGGTTTTGGGAACTACTATTGGTATATCCGGTAGTGAATGTCGTGTTTTTCATGGGCATGTGGGCACTTACAAAACCTTCCACGCGTATTCGTTTCAATCGGCAGGCGCAGAGCGTGCACGTCGTCGACCGGGATGGTCAAGCGATTACATTGCACTGGCGCGATGTACAGCCACTTTTCCGATTAATGCCGCCAGGTCGCGTCGCGCTACAACTGGCGTTTCCCCCACCGGTCGGTGTCACCAGTCGAGTTATTGACGGTGTGCTCTGGCTGAATGGTGAGTTCGACAAACTCGATAGCTCGGGCATCGGCTCGGCCGCACTGCGCTTCGAGTTCATCCGCCGCTACATGGAGGAAGGGCTCGACGCGATCCAGCCGACCGCCGATCTGGACGAGTATCGCAAACCGTCGCCGCCATCGCGACTCAATTCGTTCTACTGGCCCGGGCTCGGTCCACTGATCGACCGATGGGCAAACTACCATCTCTCGAAGTTCCGCTGGCCGGAAGAAGTGGAGCGCCTGTGTGCACCCAACGCAGACCTGTCAGGCTACGACACAACACCCGTGGCATCGGATCGGATCATTTTCTATCGCTACGACGTCAGAGAGAAAAACTTCTATTTCTGCGATCGTGAAGGCCAGCGCTTGTTTCCAAGCACCGAAGACGACCACGAGACAACTGCACCCTCGCCATTCGAGTTGAAGATTTGATGCTCGGCAAAAACAAGAGAAACCTGAGTTTCGAGGAAGGCATAGCGCAGTGGATGAAGCGTTCGGATATAGCACCGATGGAACCAGTGGACCTCGCGGTGTGGAAAGGAGATGCCGAATTTGAAAATGATATCACTGACCCTGAACTCTTCAATGAGCGGTTTATCGAGACGCGCTTTGGAGATGGGGAATCGAGGGACATCATATATTTACTATCAATGCAACACACAATTTTTATTGTCGTAATGGTAGCGAGTGTATTCACTGGCGATTGGTTTTGGGAATTGCTGTTGATCTACCCGATAGTGAATATTCTTTTCTTTTGGGGGCTGTTGGCTCTTACAAAACCGTCCACACGTATTCGCTTCAATCGACAGGCGCAGAGCGTGCACGTCGTCGACCGGGATGGTCAGGCGATTACACTGCACTGGCACGATGTACAGCCACTTTTCCGATTAATGCCGCCAGGACGCATCAAGCTACAGCTGGCATTTCCCCCGCCGGCCGGTGTCACCAGTTATGTCATTGATGGCGTGCTCTGGCTGAATGGCGAATTCGACGAACTCGACAGCTCGAACATCCGCACGGCCGCACTGCGCTTCGAGTTCATCCGCCGCTACATGGAAGAAGGACTCGACGCGATCCAGCCGACCGCCGACCTGGACGAGTATCGCAAACCATCGCCGCCATCGCGCCTGAATTCGTTCTACTGGCCCGGACTCGGTCCGCTGATCGACCGGTGGGCAAACTACCATCTCTCGAAGTTCCGCTGGCCGGAAGAGGTTGAGCGCTTGTGTGCGCCCAACGCGGACCTGTCAGGCTACGACACGACCCCCGTGGCATCGGATCGGATCATTTTCTATCGCTACGACGTCAGAGAGAAGAACTTCTATTTTTGCGATCGCGAGGGCCAACGCTTGTTTCCAAGCACCGAAGATGACCACGAGACAACTGCACCCTCGCCATTCGAGTTGAAAATCTGATACTCGCTGGTTCGGCATCAGTGAGTTCGATCGCCGATTGGGCAACCACCATCATCAGGCTTGCGGGAATCATGTCGCGCTTCAAGACGAGCGTGCGTTAGCCGTTTGAGGCCAGCCCTGCCCGCCGCCCACCAAGAAACGCGAACACCACGCCCGCACACAGCACCGTAACGACCGCCAACCCGATCAACAACCGATCGAACGCATGCGTGTAACTCGCGAGCAGCGCCGCATGCCCGACA
>NZ_CAJNKE010000138.1 GCF_905232215.1 Burkholderia sp. LMG 13014 | reverse complement strand
GAATGACGACCGGCCCTGCATCGGCCGGCGTCGCACCTTTGCGATGCAGCCAGCCCGGCTCGCCGTCGACGTTCGCGCGGCTTACCAGGTTGTGGTTCACGTCGAGCACGCACTGGCCGTCGGTACGCCAGCGCGCCAGCATGCGCCGCGCGATCAGGTCGCGATTCGCGACCGCATAACGCAACGCCGCATCGTGACGTGCCAGGTACGCGGTGCAGGCGGCATCGGTGTCGTCGAGACCGTTGTAGCCGTGCTCGCGCATGTGCTGCTCGAGGATCGACTGGCCGAAGCCGCGCGACCCGCTGTGCACGAGCAGCAGCAGGCGGTCGCGGTCGAGACCGAGCGCCTGGACGGCATCGGCGTCGTACACCGCGTCGATCCGCTGTGCCTCCGCGAAATGATTGCCGCTGCCGATCGTGCCGAGCGACGCCGCGAACGCGTGATCCGCGAACCCGGCGGCCGCAATGCACGGCTGCCAGCTGGCATCGGGCGTGGCGTCGATCGAGCCGAGCCGGCTCGCGAGCTTCGACGCGCTGACGCGCCGCGCATCGAGCGCGGTTTGCCACAGCGCCATCCCGCAGCCGATATCGCCGCCGATCAGCGCCGGATACAGCTGGCCCGTCGAGAAGAACGCAGCGCCGACCGGGTAGCCGCGTCCAGGATGAAGATCGGGCATGCCGGCGACGCGCCGCATGCCGGGGAGGGTGGCAGCGTGTTCGAGCTGCCGGATCGCCTCACCTTCGATCCAGGTGGTGGCGCAAGCGCACAGCGTGATGTGCTTGGCCAGGTATTGCATGGAATTGCCCATGGAGGTTTCCGTTCGATGAAAAAGTAGAACGGCGGGCCATGGCGCAGGCAGCGCAACGATGCGCTGCCCGACGTCGGAAGTCGGGAAGAGGGCGGCACGACGGGATCGGAACGATCCGGCTCATCGCCGTGACGGCGATGTGTGGTGCTGCTTGGCGTGAACGATGAAACGAACGGACGCGAAAAACCCGAACTACGACCCGCGACGGGAGGAGTGTTGGCGTGACGTCATGATTTTTTTCTCCTTGCGAGTGAGGGGTTGATCGGAATGGCGGCGACTCTAGCATGCCCGCAACGGGCGCAGCAAGCGGGCAGCGCCGCGTTGCCCATCGAATCATCGCCCGATGTGGTGAAAAACACACAAATAGGAATCCGGATCATTTCCGTAACGATGGGGCGTCAAGCACGCCGCAGCAGGCATCCGGCGCTTGCAGACGGCCGCAACGGATGCCTCCCGCCACGCTTGACAGCGCAAAAGCCGTTTCGTAGCATCCGCCTGCTTCATCCCTGAACCCTCATCGAATCGGTGATCCAAGTGCCCGCAAACATTCGTCCCTTCGCCTGATACGCCGACGACTGCCGTCCCGGCCGCGTGTCGTCCTGCCCGTTTCCGTCTGCCTCGCGGCGCCGGAACGTCGATCGCAGGAACGCGCCCGGACCCGCACTGACACCGCAACGCACACCCCATCGTTCGTTCACGTCGTCGGCTTTTTCCCCTGTTTCCGGAGAAAGACCATGACGCTGGATTTTCGCGCCTACGCGCAATCGCTCGACCTTGCCCGCTACCCGCGCACGCCGCATCTCGAAGGCTCGCGCCTGCAGGACGGCGACGAAGGTCACGACCACGTTCCCTATCGCACCCTTGCGGGCGCCCATCTCGTCGTCGAGGAAAAACTCGACGGCGCGAACACGGGCATCAGCTTCAGCCCGGCCGGTGAACTGCTGCTGCAGTCGCGCGGCCACTACCTGACCGGCGGCGGCCGCGAGCGGCAGTTCGGTTTCGTGAAGACCTGGGCAGCCGCCCACGCCGGCTGGCTGCTCGATCGCCTCGGCGATCGTTACGTGATGTACGGCGAGACGATGAGCAAGAAGCACGCGGTGTTCTACGACGCACTGCCGCATCACTTCTTCGAATTCGACGTGTTCGACCGCACGACGGGCCGCTTCCTGTCGACGCCTGCGCGTCGCGCGCTGCTCGCCGACGGGCCCGTGCTGTCGGTGCCCGTGCTGTACGAAGGCATCGCGCCGGCGCGGCTCGCCGACCTGAAGGCATGGCTCGGCCCGTCGCTCGCGAAGACACCAAACTGGCGCCGCGCGTTCGAGGAAACGGTGCGGCGGCAGGGGCTCGACCTCGCCCGCGCATGGCAGCAGTGCGACCAGTCGGAGCGCTCCGAAGGGCTTTACGTGAAGGTCGAGACGGACGACACGACGACCGCGCGCCTGAAGTGGGTGCGCCACGATTTCGTGCAGGCCATTCTCGAATCGGCACGCCACCACTCGGAGCAGCCGTTCATCCCGAACCTGCTCGCGCCGGATGTCGACCTGTATGCGCCGCGCCCGACGGTAACGTGGGCATCGATCTCCGCTGCGCAACCGAACCCATGAATGCGGAACGGCCGAACGCCGTTTCGAGAGGAGTCTTGATCATGAAGTACGAACAACTGCAGGCACTCGTGCCTGCGCCCGGCCGGCAGCCGGACTATCGTGCGTGCCTCGCGGCGTTTCCCGCGCTCGAACACGCGAAGACGACCCCGCAGGCGCCTGCGCACCACGCGGATACCCCCTTCCGATACAACTACTAACAACAAATCAAGGCGTTATAGGCAGTTGGGTAACTACTTTTCCAACTGTTCGCCTTGGTCTCTCGATTTTCGAGGTTGACCATGAACTGGAATGATATACGGCAGCTCGTGCCGCTGAACGGGAAGGCACCTGACTTCGAGGCGTGCTTGGAGGCGTTTCCTGCGTTGGAGTTCGCCAAGGACACCCCCCAAGGTTCCTACCATCGTGAAGGGACCGTGTGGGTCCATACCAAAATGGTGGTCGAGGAGCTGCTTGCGCTTCCGGCTTACCAGGCCGCGCCGCGCGCGGAGCAGGAAATCCTGTTCCTGGCTGCGCTGCTGCACGACATCGCAAAATACAGCACAACGGTGATTGACCCGGTGACGGGTGCCATCAGCCAGCCGGGCCACTCGCGCAAGGGTGCAATTGACGCGCGCATTGCCCTGTGGGACGCCGGGGTGCCGTTCGACGTGCGCGAAGCCATCTGCCGGCTGGTTTCCGTGCACCAGGTACCGTTCCACGCTTTCGAGCAGCGCGCGAGTCGCGGCCCGGATGACCAGCACAAGACGAAGACGCCCGAGTTCCGCGTGCGCCAGTTGTCATGGCAGGTCGACCTGAGGCTGCTCACAACGCTCGCGGAAGCCGACATGCGCGGCCGGATATGCGACGACAAGCAGAAGATTCTCGACAACATTGAGCTGTTCCGCGAGCTGGCGCGCGAGGAAGGCTGTTATGGACAGCCACGTGCGTTTGTGGACGCGCACACGCGCGTGAGCTACTTCCGGGGCGCCGACGTACATCCTGACTACTCGTTGTTCCAAGAAGAGGGGTCGAAGGTCGTCCTCATGTCCGGCTTGCCTGCATCGGGCAAGAACACGTGGGTCGCGAAGCACCATCCGGGGCTGCCGGTGGTGTCGTTTGACGACGCGCGTGAGGAACTGGGCCTGCGCCACGGCAAGAACGAAGGCATGGTGGCGCACCACGCCATCGACAAGGCGAAGGACCTGCTGCGCGCGGGCGCGCCGTTCGTGTGGAATGCGACGAACACGGGTTCGCAACTGAGGGAAAAGGCGCTGAGCCTGCTCTACGCCTATCACGCCGAGGTCGAGGTGGTGTATCTCGAGCGGCCACGCGCGGAACTCTTCTCGCGCAACACGCGGCGCGATACATCGCTCACCAACAAGGGCATCAGCGCGATGCTGCTCAAGTGGGAGCCGCCGCTGCCGACTGAAGCCCATGCCATCACGTATCTCGCGTGAAACGCACCTTGCCTGTCTCCGTGACGGCGAGGTGCGTGCGAACTTGCTAGACCCCGCCCTTGCGCCGGTTACAGGCTTTGCATAGCATCCGGCAGTTCGACAGGATTGATTTGCCGCCGGCTATGCGAGGGGTTTTCTGACTCACGTGGCCTGCAGCGCTTTCTCCAGCACGTCAAGCTCGGCCTTCTCCAGGAGAACGTTCTTCGTGGTTGTCTGGCGCAGCCTGCCTTTGACCAACTCCAGGCCGCACGCGCGAAGCCGCTCTTCGTCGAAAAGCACCGAGATGACTTTGGTCAGTTCAAGCGGCACTGCTTGCGCGCTGACGGGCGCAGTATCACCGCACTGCGAAGACAAAGTGCCTCGAATCAGCTCGTCCACGGATATGCCGGGAATCTTTCGCAGACCAGCCTGAATCCGGGTGCGGTCTGCGATGGCCTGGTCGCGTTCTTCCTTCAAAAGCTGCACATACGCGCGCAGCGACTCGTCAGCAATCTCCGGTTCCGCAGAGTGCTTCGGTCGTTCGCGGAACTGCTGACCCGACTGCCGGACTTGCAGATAGCGCATGAGGACGTCTTTCGAGTTCCGAATCGACTGCGCTTTCGGCCCGTCCCAGTCCCTGTCGACGCAATAACGCTCCACGGTCGTGGGCGAAATCTTCATCTTGTTCGCATCAAGATAGTCGCATGCCGCCTTGATGCGTTCGAGCGTCGCGCGCTGCCGGGGGTTGGAAGCTTGCTCCAGCAACATTTCGTACGTGCCGGCCAGTGTTTCTTCAAGGTCAATGGTGCTCATGCGAAGGTCTCTTCTTCGTTGTTTGTAAGGGCCTCGCTGTCCTCGCCAAGGGACAACAACTCGGTCTGAAGGGCGAGCAGCTCGCCGGCGTCGGCAGCGGTTTCAAGCGCTTTGAGCTTATCCGCTAGTTGCGGGTAGGCGCTCAGCCTGGTTCGCCCAGACAGAACGTCATCGAGGTCGCGATGCTTGACCTGCTGGAGCAGGAGCGTTGACAGGAGGTTCCCAGCCTCGTGAGCCTGTTCATCGGACAGGGTCAGCAAGAACGGCTTGACCCCGTTGGCGGCCAACATCCTGGACAAGATGGCGTTCTTCTCCAGTTCAGCTTCCCGGTTGCGGAAGCCGGTCACGAAATCGGCCATTTGCGTGATTTGGTCGAGCAGCGCGAACTCGTGGGCCTCCTCGAGCGTCACCTTCAGCTCCGACGCGGTTCCGGCCGTCAGCAGCGGAACGGGCAGATTGTTGCCATCGACCTTGGCTTTCGCCTCCAGATAGGCGTTGAGCTGGGACACCGACTGCTCGGCGTAGCGATACCGCGCGGCCCATTCTTCAATGTCAATAGCCAGTTCCCGGTTGAGGACGTCCACCCGGTCGCGAATCTGCCGGGCTTTCTTCTGATTTCCCGCGTCTTCGGCGTCAAGCCGTTCATCATTCAGGCTGGCAACCTCGAGGCCTTTCTTCCTGATGACGTACGCGAGGTTGTTCACGGCCGCCACCTGTCCCAGCAGGTGCGCCGGGCCGGTAATCCAATACCGGCACAGGCCGCAGCGTTGACCACCCGGCACCGGGCCATGCTGCACGCGCGTGGAGTCGAGTGGGCCGCCAGTGCTGCAGGAGGTACCAGGGCAGATTCCCTCCGACGTAATGGTGATGATGCCGGTCTTCTCCCGAAGCGCGCCAAGCCCCGGCCCTTGACCGGGGCCGGCCTGCCCCAGGAGGTAGGGGGCAAACGTGTCGAGGTTCTGCATGAAGGACTCTGAGCCCACGAAATCGACGTTTTCCGACGCGTTCTCATGGGCGTCCTTCAGCATCTTCCGCAGCTTCAACGGCGAGTACCGAAGATAGTGCAGGGTCATGACGAGTGTCGCGTGCCCGGCGACAAACTGGGATACGACCTCGAGCGGCACGCCGCTTTCAATCATCGCAGTGATGCCACTGACCCGGAGCGTGTGCAGGTCGACGGCCCACTTCTGTTCGCCGTCTTCGCCCTCCGTTACCAGCTGAATGTCATGGCCGTGCTTGCGTTTGATGCGCTCCTGCACTTCGGCCAGGGCATTCGTGTAAAAGGTTGCAAGGCGGTCATATGTGATGGGTGCGTCATGCCGGTTCTTCGCCGGGTCTCTGAAAAGCGGCGTAACCTGCGGCCCCTTTGCCAGGATTCGCTCGCGCTCTTCGGCGCTGTGCTTTTCGCCATAGTACGGGATGGGGGCCGCCATCGGTGTGTTGTACCGCCGTTGCCACCCGAGCATGTGCTGCAGCAGGGAGGCAAGTCGGTCAGAAACATAGGGAATGCAGTACCCTGGCTCGGTCTCGTCGTACTGTGCCGTTTTGTTCGTGTTGACCCAGAGCCCGAACCAATCGGCTTTGCGAAGGGCGTCATGCTGGAGGCGCAGGACCGCCTCGCGGCGACCAGCGATGGCGTGGGCGGATTCGTTGCGAACCAGCCGGTTGGCGGCGGCATCGTACATAAGCTCATCCAGCTCTCCAGAGTCCATCCAGCGGGCCTGGTGCGACCGTACGGGCGCTTCCAGCATCAGGTAGAGACACACAGACGCCGCTGGAAACCAGACTCGAACGGGCTTTCCTGTCGTGCTGTCCAGCACCCGAACATAGTGAGAGCCGTGGGACTTTCCGAACGCGAAGTCGTCCTCGATGAGCAGGGATTTCATCTCCTCGATAACATAGCTGGGCAACGCGTTCCGCGCCGTCTGGCCGGCGGTGCCGCGGCTGCTTCTGCCCAGGGTGTCCGTCGAGAGGACCGGATTCTTGAAGCTTGCCGCTTCGGCAGCGCTCGTCGCCAGCAAGTAGTCGGCATACCAGTCAAGGAACCGGCGCAGCAGCGACAAAGCGACGCTTGCCGCGCTCTTCTCCAAACGAATGCGGAGATATTCGCTGTATGTCGCGTCGTTGGCGAGTGTCGCGTCGTAGATATGCCGCGCCCGGTCAAGTTCAAGCGGGCTCTTCGGTGGATTTTCGAGTGAAAGCAGGAAGTCGGCGAAATAATTGAGTCGAGTCACCTGGCCGGCGATACGTGCGGTGGTCAGTTGGCCCACATACCGTCGCATGAGGTCTCCCCAGCCTGCTAGTTCGGGAGCTGCTGCTCCGAGCCAACGGAACTCGCCGCTTGTTTTCGTCAACTCCGTGGGCTTTCCGGCTTTTGGTGACCGTGTCTGGGTTCTCGCTATCGCGAGGGTTGGGTGCGCCTGGTTGAAAAGCAACCGGTAGGTCTGCGCGACACGGGTGGCAAAGCTCTTTGCGCTATGAAGCGCATGGCCCTCCAACTGTTCCGTCTCCGCGAGCATATGGGCCTCGTAGGCGTCAATCAACTCCAGAGACAAATCGCTGGCAAGCGTCAGGTTGCTCGAAGTGAGCAGGCCATACGTGCGGCTCTGGAACTCAGCAGTGAGCGTGCCCTGCAAAGCCTCCGTTACGAGCGTTATGAGGGGTGCCTTCAGGCCCGTGTAACGGTCGTTTCGCAGAGCCTCCCATTTTTGTCGTACGGCCCATGCCCGAAACTCGCCGGGAAATAGGATGAAATTCCGCGCCCAGAGCATAAACAGCAGCTCCAGGTAGCGCGGTGCGTGATAGGGCAGATTTTTCATGCCCCTGAGAGCGTCCGCCAGGCGCTGCACAAAAGCCTGTGCAGTGCCGGCTTCTACCAGCATCTCGCGGAAGTCCGGCGCAAACGCCGGAGGACTGTAGACGAGAACGCCAGACAACTCCGAACGCGAGGCGGGCAGCACTCCCATCACTCGTTCGCGTTGTTCCGCGAGAGGCAACTGGCGGAGGTGCGCATTCAGCGCCGTTCCCTTGAGCGGCAGGCCAGCGACCCGCTGCAGCGCGCTGCTTTGCAGGTAGGCGGACGCGGGATGACCGCCAGGGCCCTTATTGGTCTTGAACGCCACAATCCAGTTTCCGCGCTCGTGCTCTGCCAGAAGCGAATGCTCCCAGAACTCACGAATCCGGACACGTTCGTGGTCAGCAATGACCTCGAGCAGCCGCTCCGCAGTCAGTTCCGGCGCAACGTGAACGAGGACCGGCGAAAGATTGAGAGAAACCAGGCTTTGCGAGCCAGGCGATGGAAAAGTCGGAAGAGGATTGAGCATTGGCGTTATTCGATGCACTCAAGCTGGGAGAAGTAGCGCGGCCGGCGCGGCAAGGAGTTGGGGCGCTTCAAGGGCTTGTCTCTCCTGCGCGGCCATCAGTTCCTTTCGCACGGCTTCGGCGGACAAGGCGTAATAGACTTGCGTGGACATGACGTTGGCGTGGTGCATCAAACGCTGTGTCGTCTCGATGGGTAGCCGGAGCACAGATGCGCAATAGAAGCCATAGAAGTGCCGGGCACCGTGGGGATTGACGCCGGGCATGCTGGGAGAGAGGGATACACGCGCGGCCGCCCGGTTGAACGCTTTCGACATGTTCGATAGCTTCAAGGGTTGACCGTAGCTGTCCTCGCCCTTCTCGCTGACGAAGTAGTATGGATGGACGTCGGGCAATTTGCCGCGCACTGTGCGGACGTACTCGGCGTGCAGACGTGCGAACAGCCTGCCGGCATCTTCCCGCAGCCAGTGAACGACTGATTCTGACCGTTTCTTGTCATCGGCCATCATGCCTTTCCAGCCGGCGTGCAGCGGATGTTTCTCTGCGAGCAGGTTTCGCGACGTGAGTCCGTATTTCTGCTGCAAGAACGTGACGCGATTACCGACCTTCTTTATCCTGTCGCGTCCAATCCACTGGTAGCTCCCGTCTTGCGGGTGCCCAAGCACCACGCGCGCAGTCCCGTCCGCCTGGATGCTGATGTCGGAGGCAAAGAGGTGCATCGGTTCAGAGATGCGAAGGCCGCCGAAAAAGAGCAACAGCAGATAGAGCTTGTCTCGCAACGACGGAGTCTTCAGGACGGCTTCCCATACCATGTCCGGAGGGAAGTGCTTATTGTCCGTGAAAGCCTTGTTTCGTCTGCCGCGCGCCGGGTCGAAAGCACGCTGCGTCACCACGCCCTTCGCTTCGTCAAATGCGGGCGCCAGGTGGAAAAGCATGTCCCACTGCTTGCGGGAAGTGAGCTTTAGCTCCTGAGTCTTTTGTTCTCGAAGGTTTAGCTGGTCGACGAGCACGCGCTCCTTCGGATTGACAGGTGCGTGACCGAAGTTGTTGGTGCACCACTCGGTAAAGTCGCTCACCGCGCGCACATCCGCAGCAGCTGTCGCCACCTTGACCGCGTCCCAACCCAGCGATGCTTTCCCGAAACGACGAGCCTCATAGAACTCTGCCAGCAACAGTCTCAGCTGGTCCGGTGCGAGCGGGGCTCCGTTCTTTTCGAGCTGGTAGTAGTCGTAGAACCGTCCGATGGCGGACACCGCTTTGGCTAGAGTTGAGGTGCCAGTCCCTTCTACAAGCATCTTGTTTCGTGCCCAGGCGAGAGCGAGGTAGCTCAGTTCCCCGTTCTGCAGAAACAGAAACGGTAGGCTCATGCCAGGAGCACCTTCCTGGATAGGGATGTCGATGATGGAGTGAACAGAGCGAATAGGCATGCGACGGGTATAACAGTTAAGGGTGGATTTCTATGTAGCCCGACAACTGAGCTATTTAACCAACTTCGTCTTCCGTTGAAAACAATCCGGTCCTTCTCGCTGACGATAGGTTCAATGGGTGATTCGACGAAGCATGAAGCCCTCAACACCATGGTTAATAGTTGCCTGAGGTACGGGTGGAGAACCACGGCGAAGGCGACGTGTGGACGCATACGATGATGGTGATCGATGCGCTGCTTGCGCTGCCCGGGTACCAGGCCGCGTCGCGCGCGGATCAGGAGATCGTGTTCCTGGCCGCGCTGCTGCACGACATCGCCAAATACAGCACGACGGTCGTCGATCCCGTTACCGGTGCGATCGGTCATCCCGGCCACTCGCGCAAGGGCGCAATCGATGCACGGATCGCGCTGTGGGATGCCGGCATGCCGTTCGCGGTGCGCGAGGCGATCTGCCGGATGATCGCCGTGCATCAGGTGCCGTTCTTCGCGATGAGCGGGTCGCGCCGCGGCACGCCCGAGTTCATCGCACGTGAGCTGTCGTGGCAGGTCAGCCTGCCGCTGCTGTGCCTGCTCGCCGAAGCCGACATGCGCGGGCGCATCTGCGACGACACGCAGCGCGTGCTCGACAACATCGAGCTGTTCCGCGAACTGGCACGGGAAGAGGGCTGTTACGGCCAGCCACGCGCGTTCGCCGATGCGCACACGGCGCTCAGCTACTTTCGCGGCGCGGACGTGCATCCCGACTATCCGCTGTTCCGCACGCCGGGCTCGCAGGTCATCGTGATGTCGGGCCTGCCCGCGTCGGGCAAGAACACGTGGGTTGCGCGGCATCATCCGGCTCTGCCGGTCGTGTCGTTCGACGATGCACGCGACGCATTGGGGCTGCGCCACGGCCAGAACGAGGGCGCGGTCGCGCACCATGCGGTCGACGCCGCGAAGGCGTTGTTGCGCGAACGGAAACCATTCGTGTGGAACGCGACGAACCTGTCGCCGCTGATGCGCAAGAAGACGCTCGACCTGCTGTTTGCGTACGGCGCCGACGTGACGCTCGTCTACCTCGAACAGCCGCGCGCGGAACTGCTGCGGCGCAACGCGCGGCGCGACACGTCGCTGACGAATCGCACGCTCGAGGCGATGCTGCTGCGCTGGGATCTGCCGCTGCCTACCGAAGCGCACGCGGTGCGGTACGAAGTCTGATGCGACACCGTCACCACACGAACCGGTACACCGCACGTCATCGCGGCGTACCGGCTCGCTTCATTTGAGCGCCGGATTCTGCTGCGTCGCGCAGGCGCGCAACGCGGTGACGAGATCGGTCTTGCCCAGCTTGTCGAACAGGTCGGCCATCTCCATCTGCGCGACCGGATCGCCTTCGCGGGCCGCGCGCCAGCGCAGCGACGCGATCATTCCGCTCATGCCCTCGCCGGGCGTTTCGCCGTCGTAGCCCGACATTGCCTGCAAGACATCCGCGAGCTTGTTGTAGCCGGCCGGCACGTGATGAACGAGCAGCCACGCAATCGCAGGCTGCGCACCTTCCCAATCCTCGTCGTCGAGCGAACTGCTCGCCAGACGCGCGGCCGCGCGCCACGAACCTAACGATGCCGCCTTCGCATACGCGATGTCGGCTTCGCGGCCGCGCGGCGACGGCGCCGCGTCAAACGTGGCCTGGGCTTCGGCCGATGGCGGCGGCAACGCGAGCTTCGTGCAGTGGAACGCACCCGCATCGGGCGCGTTGCCGGGCTGGCCGGCCCAGCGCGCCTGGTCCTTCAGCGCGCGATCGAGCGTGGGCCGCACGTCGCTTTCCTTCATCGACGCGAACACCCAGTCGGTACGGACATGGCGCGCCGCGTCCCAGTCGCTTTCGGCGAAGGCGTGTTGGGCGAAGGCCAGGCAGGTCGCCACGCAGCCGATTCGGAACATCGTACGGGCAGGGGATTTCATCATGGATACCGGTCTCAACTGGCTACGATGATGAAGGTGGTGAGCGCGATCGGGAACAGGGCGAGGCCGAGCAGGCCCAGCGCGCCATCGGCCGCCATCGCGATCGGCGACAACGCCAGCTTGGCGCCGTGGCCGACAGCCGTCAGCTTGTCCGTCACCGTGACATGGTAAGGACGATTGAACGCCTGTGGGACCGACGAAGGCGTGACATCGTTCGGCAGATAGCGCTTGCCGCTGATCGTACCTTTCGACGCCAGGTAGCCACTCTCCTGCTTGAAACCGTCCGCGAGCGCACGCTCGCGCACGTCGGAGCCGGTCGGCGCATCCGAGTAATCCAGCCTCATCGCGTATCGACCGGTGATCGTGTCGCCGTGCGTCTCGAAACCGTTGAACGCCGTGTGGATCTTGGGACGATAGGGCGCGGTGAGTACCGTCGCGAGGCCCGGCGGCATCTCGAAGATGTAGTGATACTTCTGGCCGAGCACGACGAGTTGCTTGCCGTCCGCGGTAATCAGGAAGGTCGACAAGGTCTCGTCGTAGGTCGAATCCTTCATCCACGCCTTGGTGACGGGACCGAAATCGGCGCAGCCGGCGAGCATGCCGGACGCTGCCGCGGCGGGCAGCGCGAGAAATGTTCTTCTTTTCATGAGTGCTGTTATGGATGTTGTTCGTTATTCAGCGGAACCGCTTGAATGTCGGACGCCGCGTTCGAGGAACGCGGCACCCTGACGGCCGGTCATGCGGTTACTTCGCCTGCGCATTGTAGGGCCAAAACCGCACGTGCAGTGTCCCCCGGGCAAGGCACCGCGCCGGCGTGCGGTAGACTGGTCGCTCGCTTGCCTGCCGCCCATCACACGACCGTTCGCACCCAGCCCACACAGACCATGGATCGAATCGATGCGATGAAGGTGTTCGTCGCCACGCTGGACGAGGGCAGCCTCGCGGGCGCGGGCCGCAAGCTCGGCCGGTCGCCGGCGGCG
>NZ_CAJNKE010000137.1 GCF_905232215.1 Burkholderia sp. LMG 13014 | reverse complement strand
CGCCGAAGAACGTGTCGGCGCTCACCTGCAATTTCGTGAAGCCCACCTATCCGTCGATGTCGCGCCGTCGCGGCGAAACGGGCACGGCCTATGTTCACTTCATCATCGGCGTGACGGGCAAGATCGAAAGCGTCCAGTTGCAGAAGAGCAGCGGCTACCCGCGTCTCGACGAAGCCGCGCTCGAGGCGACGCGCGCCAGCACCTGTCCGCCGTATATCGAGAACGGCCAGGCGATCCGCGCCGCCCATACGCTGCCCTTCAACTTCACGCTTGACGACTAACCCGTCATATTCGGTAGATTCAAAGGAAACAAGAAAATGCAAAGCTACGGTATCGCGCACGTCTGGGCGCAAGGTGATTTCGTCACGCGCGCCATTGCAATCACGCTGCTCGTGATGTCGGTCCTGTCGTGGATCGTGATCGTCATCAAGGGTTGGAACGTGATCCGCCTGAACCGCCTGACGAAGAACGCCGAACAGGCGTTCTGGCATTCGGACAATTTCGACGACGGCATCAAGAAGCTCGGGCTCGCCGCCTCGACGCCGAATGACAACCCGTTCCTCGCGCTCGCACTGTCGGGCAAGGAAGCCGCCGATCACCACCACCAGACGCAGCCGCACCTGCACGACCGCATGGACGTGTCGGACTGGGTCACGCGCTGCCTGAAGGACACGATGGACGAAGGCATCTCGCGCATGCAGAGCGGCCTCGCGATCCTCGCATCGGTCGGCAGCACGGCGCCGTTCGTCGGCCTGTTCGGTACGGTCTGGGGGATCTACCACGCACTGCTCGCGATCGGCGCAACCGGCCAGACGTCGATCGACCAGGTCGCGGGCCCGGTCGGCGAATCGCTGATCATGACCGCGTTCGGCCTGTTCGTCGCGATCCCGGCCGTGCTCGGCTACAACGCACTGACCCGCGCGAACAAGGGTGTCGTCAGCAAGCTGCGCCGCTTCGCGCACGGCCTGCACGCGTACTTCGTGACGGGCGCGAGCCTTGCGTCGTCGTCGACGCGCGATGGCCTGCGTCTCGCGACGCGCGCCAGCTGAGGCGGGGTGAACCATGGCAATGAACACCGGTTTCAGCGACGATGACGACGATGCCGTGATGAGCGAGATCAACATGACGCCGCTCGTCGACGTCATGCTCGTACTCCTGATCATTTTTCTCGTGACGATCCCGGCGATGCAGCATGCGGTGAAGATCGACCTGCCGCACGCCAGCAGCCAGCCCGTCGACGAAAAGCCGCAGACGGTCGACGTCGCGATCCAGGGCGACGGTACGATCCTGTGGGACGACCACACGGTCACGCGCGAACAATTGCAGGCGCGCATCGCGGAAGCGGCAAAGCGCACGCCGCAACCGGAGTTGCACCTGCGTGCGGACCGCAAGGTCGCCTACGAGCACGTCGCGGGAGTGATGTCGGATGCGCAGGCAGGCGGCCTGACGAAGCTCGGCTTCGTGACGGAGCCGACCGCAAAAGCGAAGTAACGAACGCGCAAGCGGGACCTAGCCGGCCGCACCTCGCCGGCCGCGCCTAGCCGGCCGCACACAAAGTAAAAGGCCTTCATCGCCAGATGAAGGCCTTTTTTCATGCGCACGCGGGCGCCTTCGGGCGGCGGGCTCTTTGGCGGTATCGGTTGCGCCTCGAGCAACGCAAATGCGACTCTGCCGTGGTCTGCACGGACTGCGCGTTCTGCCCTATCTGGCTCGCAATATATGCGGCCACCTGATTTCGCTCCGAACTTCCTTCACGAAATGGGATTCCAATATAGGCCCGCACGCACGCGCATTCAAGGTTCCGGCGATTGAAACTTGCGATTGCAGGCGACGCTTCAATGACAAAACAAATTTGCCTCGTCGTGCACGTCGTGTTCAGGTCGCCGAAGCATTGGCTGCCGCTTCCTTCTTCGCACGCTCCGGGCACCCCGGATCCTGGTAGGCGCCGTGGTCGAGCTTCTCGACCAGATAGTCGACGAACGCACGCACCGCGGGCGGCATCCCCTGCCGCGACACGAACACCGCATACAGTTGCGGCACCGGCAGCGTCCAGCCCGGCATCACGGGCGACAGTTGCCCCGCGCGCAGCGCGTTGCCGTACATCATCTCCGGCAGGGCCGCGATACCGAGGCCATCGAGCACGGCTTCGCGGATCGTCATCAGGTCGGCCGTCACGAGGCGCGGGTCGTGCTCGTGCACGTGACGTGTACCGTCCGGCGCGATCAGGTTGAACACGTGCCGCCCGTCGACGCTCGGCGTATCGAGCGTCTCGAATCCGGTCAGGTCGTCCGGCACCAGCGGCGGCGCATTCTGGCTCAGCAGGCTCGGTGCGCCGACCAGCATCTGCTCGGTGCGCCACAGCGGCCGCACGACGATATTGGCGTTCTGCGGCGGCTCCGAGCGCACGCGCAGCGCGACGTCGATCGAATCCTCGAACAGGTCGATTACGCGATTCGTCACGCGGACATGCACCTTCACCTCGGGATAGCGGCGCAGGAATTCGGGCAGGATGCGCGACAGCATCGTCTGCGACAGCGTCACGGGCACGCTGACGCGCACCGAGCCGCGCGGCGACGAGCGCAACTGCTGGACCGCGTTCATCGCCGCCTGCGCTTCGGCCAGCATCGCCTGGCAATGCTGGTAGAACAGTTCTCCTGCCTCGGTCAGCGCGAGCTTGCGTGTGGAACGCTGCAGCAGGCGCACGCCGAGCGCCGCCTCGAGTTCGGTCAGGCGCCGCGACAGGCGCGATTTCGAGATGCCCAGCACGCGCTCCGCGGCCGAGAAACCGCCATGTTCGACGACCTGCGAAAAGTACATGAGGTCGTTCAGGTTATGTGCATCGATATTCATCTCATCGTTCCAATTTCAGAACAATCCATTGCGAACCGTCGCGAATCGAACGGTAAAACGCCCAATATAATAGCGCCATGTTTCAAAAATAACGCTATTCCGATCATTTCGAGGGAATCCGCATGACGACCGCCCGCTCGCTTGACCGCACTTACCCCGCGCTTCGCACGACCGAAGGCGGCGGCTTCGTGGTTCACCGCCCGTTCCCGACCCGGCTGCTGATGGATTTCGATCCGTTCCTGCTGCTCGATGAAATGGGTCCGGTCGACTATGCGCCCGGCGAAGCCCGCGGCGCGCCTGCCCACCCGCATCGCGGCTTCGAGACCGTGACCTACGTGCTCGACGGGCACTATCGCCATCACGACTCGGCCGGCCACGCGGGCGCGCTCGGCCCCGGCGACGTGCAGTGGATGACGGCCGGCGCCGGCGTCGTGCACAGCGAGATGCCGGATCCCGCGTTCGCGCAAGCGGGTGGCCGCTCGCACGGCTTCCAGCTGTGGGTCAACCTGCCGCGTCGCGACAAGCTGATCGCGCCGCGCTACCAGGAGATTTCCGCCAGCCGCATCCCGACCGCGACGTCGCCGGACGGCCGCGCGCGCGTGCGAGTGATCGCCGGCGAGGCGTTCGGCGCCAAGGCCGTGATCGAGACACGCACGCCGATCCTCTATCAGCATTTCACGCTGGAACCGGGCGCAACGGTCACGCAGCCCGTGCCGGCAGGCTATCGCGTGTTCGCCTATCCGATCGAAGGAACGGGCCTCTACGGGCCCGACAGGCAGGCTGTCGACGCACAACATATGATCGTCTACGGCTGCGACGGCGACTCCGTCACGTTCGCGGCCGGCGATACATCGCTCGACCTGCTGCTGATCGGCGGCGTGCCGCTCAACGAGCCGATCGTGCGCTACGGCCCGTTCGTGATGAATACCGAGGAAGAGATCCGGCAGGCCGTCGTCGACTACCAGACCGGCCGCATGGGCCGCATCGACGCGTGACGCTCGAGTGGGGCCGCAGGTGCCGCGAAACCACGCGTTTTGCGTCACAATGACTTCTTGAACCATGTGGCTGCCCGCCACCAGAAGGAACCCGTCCCCTTGAACTTCGAACACCTGATCCAGATCAACTCCGACGATCCGGCCGTGCCGACCCTCACCCGCGACCAGCTCTGGGAAGGTCTCGTGTTGCGCGCCGAACAGCCGCAACTGTTCGTGCTCGGCCTCGACAGCTGTGTCGTCCACCAACGGACGGACACGACGCTCGAACGTGAGCTGCACTACGGTCACGCGACCGTGCGCGACCACGTCACGTTCACGCCGAACCAGCAGGTTCGCTACGACATCCTCGCCGCCGACGGCGAGATCGGCGGCTCGCTGACGATGACGATCGACGAGCGCGACGACCACGAACTGTTCCTGCGTTTCGAATACCGCACGACGCTGGTCGTCACGGACGACAGCGAAGACGCGCGTCAGACGCACGGGATCGTCAAGGAGGCGTACCGCACGTCGGATATCGACACGGTCCGCCTGATCCGCGAGTACGCGCAGGGTCGCAAGGATCCCGATCCGCTGCACTGACCCCGGTGGCGGCCTACGGGCCGCCCCTTTGACTCAAGCTATCAAGTTTGCCATTTCGATCGATAAAGAGTTTTTGCGAATGGGAATGGTTATCATTTAGAATTCATTCCATCGTATCGACAGTCACCGATCAACCGAATGACCGACACCATGCGCCCGACCACGCTGACCCTGCGCCGCCCGACCGGCACCGCAGGCAGCAGCCGCCAGAAAACGGCAGCGGTCACCACGCCGGCGACACCCGCCGGCAACCGCGATGCAGGCACGCGGGTCGTCAGCAGCGATGCGCTGCTGCAAGGCCAAAGCCACGTCAGCATCGCGCATAACGGAGAGACCTATCAGTTGCGCGCCACGCGGCTCGGCAAACTGATCCTGACGAAGTAACGACCGAGTATTGTGGGGACCACCTCCCTGAGAGGTGTTGGGCAGTAGCCAGCGTAACGGCTTGCACGCGAGATCTAGACCCCTTCGTGCAAACACACTCAAGCAGCCGTTGCAGCAAGCCAAGCCACTTTTTTTGGTTCTCACGCCTGGAAGAAAAAAGCGACACGTCGAAGGACGTGTCGCTTTTTTGTTTGGGTGGCGCCGATGTGTTCGACATGCCGTTCGCGGTGACTTCAATGCATCCCGAAGGATCGCCTTCCGCCCTGCTCCATGCATGGATGGCCTCAGGCAGCGCAAATGCCGCTCAAAACCCCCAGAACATCAACCACCACGCACTGTCGACGACGGCCAGCCCTGCCGCGAACCATGCAAAGGCGGCAAGCCGGCGCGGCCAGGCCGCGTAACGCCCCGTCACCTTCCACGCGAGCCACGCGCTCCACGCGTTGGCGCCGACCAGGATCGCGATACGCACGTCCGTGGCCCAGCCGAGCGGCACATGCTCGGCACGCAGCAGCGACAGCGTCGTCGCCGACAGCCCGAGGAACACGCCCGCGCCCGCGATCGGAATCAGCGCCTGCGCGAGATGATGGAGCCGCACGCGATCGAAGCGGCCGAGCATCAGCGTGGCACCAGCCAGCAGCACGAGCAGCGCCGTGCCGTACACGAGCCCCGTGCCGACGATGTAGCTGACGACGAGCCCGCCGTCGAGCCACGAGAACACGTCGTTGCGATCCGGGTAATGCGTGAGCAGGAACCACGGCGCGTTGGTTTCGAGCGGCCACGTGATGTCATGGTCGATCAGCCAGCCCGCGAGCCATTGCTTGATCTGCACGAACCACGGGCTGGCGGTCCAGTGGAACGCACCGATCGCGACGCCGAGCAGGCCGTACAGGATCAGCGCGGTGTCCCACGGGTTCGCCTGCTGCGCGCCGAGGTTCACGACTTCGTCGGACGGCGAGCGCAACGACAGCGAGATCGCATCGCGGTGCCCGCTGCAGCGGCCGCACATATGGCAGTCCGCCGCGCCCTTCATGTTGCGCAACGGCACGAGCGGCGCGCAGTTGATCGGAATCACGCGATGGCCATGCTCGCCGTTCTTGTACGAACGGCGCCACGCATCCTCATCGACCTTGTAGCGCATCGGCGCAAGCCGCGCGAGCAGCCCGAATACGCCGTTGACCGGGCACAGGTACTTGCACCACACGCGCTTCTCGCGGCCGTACAGCAAGCCGATCACGATTGCGCCGACGGTCGAGCCGCCGAGCACGAACAGCACCGCGAGCGGGTACTGGTACACGCTCACCATTTGCCCGTAGATCGTCGTGAGCCCGAACGCGACGAATGGCCAGCCGCCCCACCGCATCCAGCGCGGAATCGGGCCGCCGCGGCCGAACTTGCTCGCGAATTCGGTCAGCGCACCTTCCGGGCACAGCACGCCGCACCAGACACGGCCGAGCATCACCATCGACAGCAGCACGAACGGCCACCAGATGCCCCAGAACGTGAATTGCGCGATCAGCGTGAGGTTGTTCCACAGGTGCGCGGAGTCGTCCGGCAGCGGCAGCACCGCCGGCACGATGATCAGGAACGCATAGACGGCGACGACGACCCACTGGATGCCGCGGATCACCGCGCCGTGACGCTGCATCCACTGCCCCGCCTGCGCGAGCCAGCCCGGCTTGGTTGCGGCGACAACGTTCATGCCGCGCGACCCGCCGCGACGGCCGGACGACGGCTCGCGCGCTTCATCAACAGCCAGACGACTGCCCAGTACACCGCATAGGCGACCAGGTTGGTCAGCGCCGGATGCGCGCGATAGCCCGTCAGCGTCGCGACGAGCGAGCCGAACGTGCTGGAGTCATCGAGAATCGACGACGTATCCCACACCTGCGAAATGCCGAGCGGCAGGATTTCCTTGTCGATCAGCTTGTCGACGCCGGTCTGGAACAGGCCCGCGCCGAGGAACAGCAGCATCACTTCGGTGACGCGGAAGAAGTGCCGCCACGAGAAATACTTGCCGCCGAGTTGCAGCAGATAGAACGTCAGGAATGCGAGGCCGAGGCCGATCACGACCGCGAGCATCTGGCTGCCGTCGACGTGGCCCGACTGGCCGAAACCGAGGCCGTACAGGAAGATCACCGTCTCGCTGCCTTCACGCGCGATCGCGAGCGCGACCAGCACCGCGACGCCCCACCAGTTCGAATCGCGCGTGCTCTGCTGCAGCGATTGCTCCATGTCGCGCTTCAGCGTGCGGCCGTGCCTGCGCATCCACAGCACCATCTGCACGATCAGCACGCATGCGATCAGCACCATCGCGGTCTGGAAGTAGTCCTGCGCGTCGCCGGACAGCACTTCGGTGAAACCGACCAGCGCTGCGCCGAGGCCGACCGCCATCAGCAGGCCGACACCGACGCCGGCCCAGAGAAAAGGCAGGCCGCGGCGCGCGTCGTCGTCGCCGTTTTTCAGCCATGCGTAGAGAATGCCGACGACGAGCAGCGCTTCGACGCTCTCCCGCCAGACGATGAACAAGATCTGACCCATCGATACCTCCTGACGCGCGGTACACCGGGCAGGTGGGCCTGCGCGCAGATAAAACGCGTTACTTCGCGACGATCACGCCCTGTGCCTGCTGGTGGAAATCGTCGAAAAACTTGTATTCGCCCGGCGACAACGGCGCGACGACCACGAACGAATCGGCACCCGGCGCGAGCACCTTCTCCTTGCGCAGTTGCACGCTCTCGAATTCGGCGGCGCCCTTGCCGGTGTTCTTGATCTCAATCTTGAAACGCTGGCCGGCCGGCACTTCGATGCGAGCGGGATTCAGCTTGCCGTCCGTCATCTCGAGCTTGAACGTCGGCAGGTCGGCAGCGTGCGCTGCGCCGGCGAGCCACAACGCAGCGGCTGCGGCAAAGACTTTCTGGGGAATTTTCATTCTGGGTTCTCTACGCCGACGGCGCGCCGAAGCGCGCCGTCCGTGATGCCACCGATCAGTAACCGCCCTTCTTGCCGATACCGGCGAACGGGAAGTCATACTCGAGGGTGATGGGCTTGAACCATGCGCCCACGCCCGTTTCCTTGTCGATGTGACGGCCGAACGCCATGTGGCCCGATTGCATCGGCGGCTTGACGGTCATCGTCAGGTGGTACTTGCCCGGGCCGGCCAGCTTCACGTTGTCGCCGTAGTGCGGGCCGTCGCTCGCGACCATGCCCATCAGGTCGCCTTCCGCCTTCCACTTCGTGTCGCCCTGCTTCGTCAGCTTGTACGTGACCTGCAGGTACGGCATCCAGTCGCCTTCCGCGAAACCCGTCGGGTTGTTCTTGACCGCATGGATATCGGCCTCGAGGTGGATGTCGGAATCCGACGCCTTGCGCATCATCCCTTCCGGGTCCATCGTGATCGGCTGCAGGTACACCGCGCCGATTTCCATGCCGCCCTGGATCTGCTGCTTGCCGATCGGATATTCGGCAGCCGAGGCCGACATCGCGGCAAGCGCCGCCGCTACCGCAACCGACGTGCGGATGAACGAAGAACCCAACATGGACACTCCTTGTTATTTGATCTGACACCGTGCGAGCCACCCGCCGGGCGCCCCGCTGGAAACACTAACGCGATGAAGAACGTTAATGCGAACTATTCTCAATAATTGCGGAGTTTAGCACCGATCCCGTTCCGGAACAAACGAGGCTCCGCGTAAACCCCTGATGCGACAAGGCTTACAGCTCGATTACCGGCACGTTTCGGTGACGCTTGGAAAGATTTACCGACCGCCGCTGACGTGATCGCCGACGTTCGCACCGAACACGCGCTCGCGCAGCAGCGCGAGCTGGTCGCGGGTCGCGGCGGCCTTCTCGAACTCGAGGTTCTTCGCGTAGTCGGCCATCTGCTTTTCGAGGCGCTTGATTTCCTTCGCCAGCTGCTTCTCCGACATGTCCTCGAATTTCGCGCGCTGCTGCGCTTCCTTCAGCTCCGCGCGCGCTTCGTCGGCGTTGTAGACGCCGTCGATGATGTCCTTGATGCGCTTCACCACGCCGCGCGGCGTGATGCCCATCTTTTCGTTGTGCGCGATCTGCTTCGCACGGCGCCGCTCGGTCTCGCCGATCGCGCGCTTCATCGACTCGGTCATGTTGTCCGCGTAGAGGATCGCCTTGCCGTTCACGTTCCGCGCGGCCCGGCCGATCGTCTGGATCAGCGAGCGCTCGGCGCGCAGGAAGCCTTCCTTGTCCGCGTCGAGGATCGCGACGAGCGACACTTCCGGAATGTCGAGCCCTTCCCGCAGCAGGTTGATCCCGACCAGCACGTCGAACGTACCGAGTCGCAGGTCGCGGATGATTTCGACGCGCTCGACCGTGTCGATGTCGCTGTGCAGGTAGCGCACCTTGACCCCGTGGTCCGCCAGAAACTCGGTGAGCTGCTCGGCCATCCGCTTCGTCAGTACGGTGATCAGCACACGCTCCTCGGCCTTCACGCGGGCATTGATCTCGGTCAGCACGTCGTCGACCTGCGAGCTCGCCGGCCGCACTTCGATTTCCGGATCGACGAGCCCGGTCGGCCGAACGACCTGCTCGGCGATCTGCCCGGTCACGCGCTTCTCGTAGTCGGCCGGCGTGGCCGACACGAACACGACCTGGCGCATCTTGCGTTCGAATTCGGGGAACTTGAGCGGCCGGTTGTCGAGCGCCGACGGCAGCCGGAACCCGTAGTTGACGAGGTTTTCCTTGCGCGCACGGTCGCCGTTGTACATGCCGTTCAACTGGCCGATCAGCACGTGCGACTCGTCGAGCAGCATCAGCGCATCGGACGGCAGGTAGTCGACGAGGGTCGGCGGCGGATCGCCGGGCTCGGCGCCCGAGAAATGCCGCGAGTAATTCTCGATGCCCTTGCAGAAGCCGAGTTCCTGCAGCATCTCGAGATCGAACCGCGTGCGCTGTTCGAGGCGCTGCGCCTCGACGAGCTTGCCGTCGCTGTGAAAGTACTCGAGGCGCTCGCGCAATTCGTCCTTGATCGTCTCGACCGCGCGCATCACGGTGTCGCGCGGCGTCACGTAGTGCGACGACGGATACACGGTGAAGCGCGGAATCTTCTGCCGCACGCGCCCCGTCAGCGGGTCGAACAGGTGCAGCGTCTCGACCTCGTCGTCGAACAGCTCGACGCGCACGGCCAGCTCCGCGTGTTCGGCCGGAAAGATGTCGATCGTGTCGCCGCGCACACGGAACGTGCCGCGCTGGAAATCCTGGTCGTTGCGCGTGTACTGCATCGCAATCAGCCGCGCGATCACGTCGCGCTGGCCGAGCTTGTCGCCGGTGCGCAGCGTCAGGATCATCTGGTGGTATTCGGACGGGTTGCCGATACCGTAGATCGCCGACACCGTCGCGACGATCACGACGTCGCGGCGCTCCATCAGGCTCTTCGTCGCCGACAGCCGCATCTGCTCGATGTGCTCGTTGATCGACGAGTCCTTTTCGATGAACAGGTCGCGCTGCGGCACGTACGCTTCAGGCTGGTAATAGTCGTAGTACGAGACGAAGTACTCGACCGCGTTGCGCGGGAAGAACTCGCGAAATTCCGAGTAGAGCTGCGCGGCGAGCGTCTTGTTCGGCGCGAACACGATCGCCGGGCGGCCGAGCCGCGCGATCGTATTGGCCATCGTGAAGGTCTTGCCCGAACCCGTCACGCCGAGCAGCGTCTGGAACGAGAGACCGTCCTCGACCCCTTCGACGAGCGTCTCGATTGCGGTCGGCTGGTCGCCTGCGGGCGGATACGGTTGATACAGCTGGAACGGCGACCCTTCGAAGGTCACGAATTTCGATTCGTCGAGCGCGTCGCCGGTTTCGGCTTTATGTTCGGACATGGAATGCGGCCGGAGCGAGGGCAAAGAAAGCATTCTAGCGCTTCGCGGCCGCGCGAACTGCTGTCGGCTCCTGACGCGCGACGGCCGTCCGATATCGCCATTCCCGGCCGAATTTCGCCGCCGATTCGCCGCCCCCGCCTGCGTGAATTCGCTACAATGTCAGGCTGCTGCGCTTTCCGGCGTCGTGCCTGCCTGCGCGCGGTCCACCGCGCCCGCCCCGCCCGTTGAAAGCCTGACCCTCTTTTCACTACTGCCGAATCATCATGTCGCTCTTCTCCGCTGTCCAGCTTGCTCCCCGCGACCCGATCCTGGGCCTGAACGAAGCCTTCAACGCCGATGCGCGTCCGACCAAGGTCAACCTCGGCGTCGGTGTGTACACGAACGAAGAAGGCAAGATTCCGCTGCTGCGCGCGGTTCGCGAAGCAGAGAAGGTGCGTGTCGAGGCCGGCCTGCCGCGCGGCTACCTGCCGATCGACGGCATTGCCGCCTACGATGCGGCCGTGCAGAAGCTGCTGCTCGGCAACGACTCGCCGCTGATCGCAGCCGGTCGCGTGGTCACGGCCCAGGCACTGGGCGGCACGGGCGCGCTGAAGATCGGCGCCGATTTCCTGCGTACCGTGAACCCGAACGTGAAGGTCGCGATCAGCGATCCGAGCTGGGAAAACCACCGCGCGCTGTTCGAAGCAGCCGGCTTCGAAGTCGTTGCGTACCCGTATTACGACGCTGCTACCAACGGCGTGAACTTCGAAGGCATGCTGTCGGCACTGAACAGCTACGCGGCAGGCACGGTCGTCGTGCTGCACGCGTGCTGCCACAACCCGACCGGCGTGGACCTGACGGAAGCGCAATGGCAACAGGTCGTCGACGTCGTGAAGGCGCGCAACCTCGTGCCGTTCCTCGACATGGCCTACCAGGGTTTCGGCGAGAACATCGAGGCCGATGCAGCCGCCGTGCGCCTGTTTGCCGCGGCTGACCTGAACGCATTCGTGTCGTCGTCGTTCTCGAAGTCGTTCTCGCTGTACGGCGAGCGCGTCGGCGCACTGTCGATCATCACGTCGAGCAAGGAAGAAGCGACGCGCGTGCTGTCGCAACTGAAGCGCGTGATCCGCACGAATTACTCGAACCCGCCGACCCACGGCGGTGCCGTGGTCGCCGCGGTGCTCGCGTCGCCGGAACTGCACGCTTCGTGGGTGCAGGAGCTCGGTGAAATGCGCGATCGCATCCGCGCGATGCGCAACGGTCTCGTCGAGCGCCTGAAGGCCAGCGGCGTCGACCGCGACTTCAGCTTCATCAACGAGCAGCGCGGGATGTTCTCGTATTCGGGCCTGACCTCGGCGCAAGTCGATCGCCTGCGCGACGAGTTCGGCATCTATGCGGTCGGCACGGGCCGGATCTGCGTTGCCGCACTGAACACGCGCAACCTCGACGCGGTCGCCAATGCGGTCGCAGCCGTCCTGAAGTAACGCGGCGTGAGTGGGCAGCAGCCGTTATCGGCGCCGCCCCACTCTGCCGAAACAAAAAACGCGCTCCCAGGAGCGCGTTTTTTTATGCCTTTTGCTCGGCTTGCCGGCGCAACGACCTCGCGCGAGCGGCGCGCATCGCGGCCGCCCGCGGCAGTGCGTTACTGCATGAACCAGCCGTGGCTGACGACGACCGACTGGCCCGTGAGCGCAGCGCTCGGGAAGGCCGACAGGAACAGCACCGTCTGC
>NZ_CAJNKE010000136.1 GCF_905232215.1 Burkholderia sp. LMG 13014 | reverse complement strand
GTCACGCTGTCCGGCGATTCGCCCGAAGCCGACGTGGTGCGCGCGGTCGGCGAACTCGCGGCGTCGGGGGCCAACCGGCTCGTCGTGGCGATCGGCGGCCCGCAGCGTATCGAACTCGAACAGCGCCTGAAGCGCAGGCTGCTGCGCAGCTTTCCGCCGCACCTGCTCGGCGCGCTGCCGATCCTGTATGCGCACGAAATCGCCGACGATGCGAGCGACGTGCGCCGCACGTGGACCGCGCTGTTCAACGCATTCCTGCACCCGGCGATGGAGCGCTTTCTCTACAGCGCCGAACAGAAGCTGCGCGACGCGCGCGCGCAGAGCCCGCTGCTCGTGTTCCGCAACGACGGATATGCGGGGCGCGTCGCCAAGACGATCGCGCTGAAGACCTACAGTTCCGGCCCGCGCGGCGGGATGGAAGGCGCGCGCGTGCTGGCCCGGCACTACGGGTTGACGCATCTGCTGTCGATGGACATCGGCGGAACGACAACCGACATCGGTGTTGTCGACGAACGGGGCGTGCGCGCGGACCGGCACGGCAGCGTCGAAGGCGTCGCGACGTCGTTCGCGTTGTGCGACGTGGTCAGCGCGGGCGTCGGCGGCAGTTCGATCATCCGCGTGCAGGGCGAACGCATTGCGGTCGGGCCGGAAAGCGTCGGCAGCGCGCCGGGGCCGGCCTGCTTCGGCCTGGGCGGCACGCAGGCGACGATCACCGATGCGTTCACGCTGTCGGGCCTGCTCGATCCCGCGTCGTTCTTCGGCGGCAAGCTGCAGCTCGACAAGGCGCGTGCTCGCCAGGCGGTTCATGCGCATGTGGCCGATCCGCTGAAGATGGGCGACCTCGAAGCGCTCGCCGCGATGGAAGCCGCGTGGGTGAAGAAAGTTGCCGACAGCCTCACCGCGTATTCACCGATCCGGCCCGACACGACGCTTGCCGCGTTCGGCGGCGCGGGCGCGCTCGTCGCATGCCGCGTCGCGGAGGCGATCGGCGTGAAGCGGGTGCTGATTCCGGGGCTGGCGGCCGTGTTTTCCGCGTACGGAATCGGCTTTTCGGATGTGGGTCACAGCTTCTCGGCGCCGCTTGCCGAAGCGACCGACAGCGCACTCGCTGCGGCGATGGACACGCTGTTCACGCAGGCGTCGCGTGCGATGTTCGGTGAAGACGCGGCGATCGACGAGTGCCGGTTGGTCTATACGGTCGAAGCGACCGGCGCCGACGGCCGGAGTACCGAGCACGCGGTGAACGGCACGACGCTGCCGGCCGGGCTTGCGCCGGATGCGACGCTGTCCGTGTCGCTGACCGCGATCAAACACATGCCGCAAGCGACGCTGGACGGGCGTTTCGGCGAAGCCGACCACCAGCCCGCGGTTGCGCACGGCACGCGGCACGTCGTGGTCGATGGCCGCGAAGTCGACCTGCCGCTGTACCGCGTCGAGGATCAGCCGAAGGGCGTCGCGGTACGCGCGGCCGGCCCGGCGGTACTCGAGGAAGCCTTCTTCACGGGGCGCATCGACGCCGGCTGGCATTTCGACATCAATTCCGCCGGAGACATCCTGCTCAGCCGCGGCACGGAGAACGAATAATGAAAGTCCTGATTACCGAAACCCTGCGCATCGATCTCGGCACGGAACAGTGGGAGTGCCGGCGCTGCGGTCATGCGCACGGCAGCGCGCGCGACAACTACAAGCGCGGCCTGCTCGTCCACGATCGCGATCCGCGCGAGATTCACAAGCCGCTGCTCGATCCGAACCGCTACGCGCGCACGTACTCGCCGGACCCGGACTGGTGCCGGATTCTCGAATACTACTGCCCGGAATGCGGCGTGCTCGTCGAAGCCGAATACCTGCCGCCCGGCCATCCGCCGCTGCACGACATCGATCTCGACATCGACGCGCTGAAGCTGCAATGGAAGGATCGCGAAGAGATGACGGAGCCCGCGCAGGCGCCCGATCTTGCACTCGAACGCGTGAAGCTGCAGCGCGCGCTGCATGCGGCCGCCCATCATCGCCACGCAGTCGGTGCCGGCACCGACGCGTCGTCCACTTGAGCCACGGGGAGATTCGATCATGAAACGTGTTTCCGTCGACATTGGCGGCACCTTCACCGATTGCTTCGTGGCATGGGGCGATCATTGCGTCGAAGGCAAGTCGCTCACGACCCACCACAATCTGGCGGTCGGTTTCAACGATTCGCTGGCGGACGCGTGCCGCCAGCTCGAACTGACGCCGACCCAGCTGCTGTCCGAAGTCGATTCGGTGCGCTACGCGACGACGCTCGGCACCAACGCGCTGATCGAGCGCAAGGGACCGCGCGTCGGCCTGCTCGTCACGACGGGCTTCAAGCACACGGTGCCGCTGTCGCGTGCCCGCGGTTACGGGGAAGGGCTGTCCGAACACGAGCAGATGGACATTCCGAATGCGGCGCGCCCGGAGCCGCTCGTGGCGATTCCGCTGATCCGCGAGATTCGCGAGCGTGTCGACTACGTCGGCCAGGTGTTCTGGACGCTCGACGAGGACGACGTGCGGTTGCGCATCCGTGAACTCGTCGACGCCGGCGCGCAGGCGCTCGTCGTGATGTTCACGAACAGCGTCGTGAACCCGGTGCACGAGCTGCGCGTGCGCGAGATCTTCCTCGAGGAGTACCCGGCGCACATGCTCGGTGCGATCCCGATGCTGCTGTCGCACCAGGTGGTCGGCCGCAAGGGCGAGTATTCGCGCGCGACGTCATCGATCATCGACGCGTTCCTGCATCAGATCATGTATCACGGGCTCGGCACGCTGGAGCTGAACCTGCGCCAGCAGGGCTATACGAAGCCGATGCTCGTCAATCACAACTCGGGCGGGATGGCGCAACTCAACTCGACCGACGCACTGCAGACCGTCCACTCCGGGCCGGTGTCGGGCATCGCCGCGAGCGAGTACCTGGCGGCAGCGGCCGAGCTGGGCAACGTCGTCGCGACCGACATGGGCGGCACGAGCTTCGACATCGGGATCGTCGTGCAGGGCGGGCAGAAGTTCTACGACTTCAACCCGGTGATCGACCGCTGGCTCGTCAGCGTGCCGATGGTGCACCTCGTCGCGCTGGGGGCGGGCGGCGGCTCGATCGCGCGCTACGAGCGGATGTACAAGACGGTCGAGATCGGCCCGCAATCGGCCGGCTCCGATCCGGGGCCCGCGTGTTACGACCGGGGCGGCCAGCATCCGACCGTCACCGACGCCGACCTGCTGCTCGGCTATCTCGATCCGAAGAACTACGCGAACGGCCGCATTCCGCTGAATCCGCGCCGCGCGAAGCAGGCGATGCAGGACGACCTGTGCGACGTGCTCGATCTCGACGTGATCGAAACCGCCAAGCTGATCAAGAAGCAGGTCGACGCATCGATGGCGAACGGCATCGCCACCGAATTGCGCACGCGCGGCTTCGAGCCGAAGGAATTCACGGTGCTCGCGTACGGCGGCAACGGGCCGCTGCATGCGTGCGGGATCGCGTCCGCGCTCGGGGTCGCGAAAGTGCTGGCGCCGCCGTATTCGTCGACGTTCTCCGCATGCGGTGCGGGGACGGTGAACCAGATGCATATCCACGAGATGAACACGTGGACCGTGCTGTTCAACCCGAACACGAAGTCGTTCTTCCTGGATTTCGACACGTTCAACCGCGGCGTCGAGGAACTCGAGCGGCGCGGGCGCGAGGATCTCGAACGGCAGGGGATGGACCCGTCGCAGATCCGCTACCGGCTCGAACTCGACATGCGTTACGGCAACCAGCGCGTGCAGACGGCCGTCGTCACGCCGATCTCGCGCCTGAAGACGCAGCGCGACGTGCTGACGCTGATGGAGCTGTTCCACGAGAGTTACGGCTCGCGCTTCGGGGACGGCTCGCAAAGCCCGGAAACCGGCGTGCGGATCAACACGCTGCGCGTATGTGCGTACGTCGAACAGCCGTCGGTGAAGTTCGCGAAGCTCGCGGTCAGCGACAACCCGCTGCCGCCGCCGGAGCCGGTCGGCTACCGCGACTGTCACTTCGTCGGGCACGACGGCCCGCAACGTACCGCCATCTACGACGACCGCGCGCGTGCCGAGCGCACGCAGATCGAAGGGCCGGCCGTCATCACGACACGCGCGACGACGTTCCTCGTCGAGCCGGGCTGGATCTATCAGGCGACGGCCCAGGGCGGCGCGTGGTTCCTGCGCAAGTAAGCAAGGAGTTCGACATGCAAAACGACATCAATGCGGAAGACCGGGCGCTGCTCGACAAGTTCATCGCCGACAACACGCTGTTTCTCGGCCCCGATCCCGAGATCATGCGCAATCACAGCATCCTGCCGCGCTCGAAGGTGGAAAACGACGTGCTGGCGCGCGGCGTCGACCCGCACCAGGTCCACCATGTGCGCGGGCTGATCAACTCGGCGCTGTCCGAAGCGTTCACGATGGTGAACCAGATGGGCGCGGCGCCGGGCGCGAAGTGGGGCGACCTCGTCACCGCGATCTACACCGCGCAGGGCGACCTGTCGATGATCGCGCCGCACGGGATCATCGCGTTCGCCGCGTGCTGCTTCTATCCGATCCGCTTCATCATCAAGAACTGGGTGAACGACCCGACGGTCGGCGTGAAGGACGGCGACGGCTTCATCCACAACGACGCGCGCTACGGCGGCATCCACAACACCGACCAGTCGATGATGATGCCGCTGTTCTACAAGGGCGAACTCGTGTGCTGGCTGTCGTCGACGATCCACGAGGGCGAGAACGGCTCGACCGAGCCGGGCGGGCTCCCGGCCAAGGCGGAGAGCAAGTACGACGAAGGCATCAAGATGCCGCCGTTCAAGATCGTCGAGAACTTCGAACTGAAGCGCGACCTCGTCACGTTCCTGCAGAACTCGGTGCGCGACCCGCGCCTCCAGCTCGAGGACATGAAGGTGAAGCTGCACGCGGTGCTGCGCCTGCGCGAACGGATCATCGCGCTGCTCGACCAGTATGGCCGCGACGCGCTGATCGGCACGTTGCGCACGCACCTGGAAGACGTCGAAACGGAAATGCGCCGCCGCATTCGCGAACTGCCCGACGGCACGACGCGCGTGCTGCAGTTCATGGATTCCAGCCTGCGCGAGAACGCGCTGCAGAAAATCTCGTGCGCGATCACCGTGAAGGGCGACCGGATGGTGATGGATTTCCGCGGCTCGGCGCCGCAGTTCATGAACCGTTCCGTCAACACGAACATCGCGTCGTTCAAGGCAGCATTGTGCACGGGCCTGCTGCAGAACATCTGGCCCGACCTGCCGCATACGATGGCCGTGCTGTCGCCGATCGAGATCATCACCGATCGCAACTCGATCCTCGATGCGGAAGGCGAGATGCCGCAGGCGATGAGCCTGATGCCGCTGTTCAAGGGCTGCGTCGTGTGGACGATTCCGATGAACAAGCTGAGCTACAGCCTGCCGCACCGCTACTCGGCGGTGATCGCGTCGCAGTACGACCAGGCGGCGACGTTCATCTACGGCGGCCTGACGCAGCACGGCGACGTGACCGGCAACTTCTGCGCGGACATCAACGGCAACGGGCAGGGCGCGCGCAGCCACGCGGACGGCGAGCATTCGATCTCGCCCGTGTTCGGCTTCATGTGCGACACCGGCGAGCACGAGATCGCGGAAGAGGATACGCCGATCATCCGCCTCGGTGCGCAGCGGCTCGCGAAGGACCGGATCGGCTGGGGCAAGTATCGCGGCGGGATGGGCTACGAGCAGATCGCGACCGCGCGCGGCTCGGGCCTGTGGGGCTTCATGACGGGCTGCGAGGGCTCGAAGTTCCCGTCGGCGCAGGGGCTGTTCGGCGGCTACTCGTGCCCGAGCTACCAGCTGATGAAGATCAAGGGCATCAACATCTTCAAGGTACTGGAGGAGAACCCGAAGGCCGTCGACACGTTCGACATCGTCGAGCTGATGAACAAGCGGCCGATTCCGGGCGCGCAGTACAGCAGCCACGACATGGGCATGACGTTCGAGATCTGCAACGAGGGCGAGATCTACATGATCTGCCAGGGCTCGGGCGGCGGCTATGGCGACGTGCTCGAACGCGATCCGGCGCTCGTGATGAAGGATCTTCGCGAGGAGCTGATGTCGCACGAGAACGCACGCGACATCTACAAGGTCGTCTACGACGAGGAGACGCTGGTCGTGGATGTCGAGGCGACGGCAGAAGCGCGGGCGGCCGAACGGCTCGCACGGATCGCGCGCGGCAAGCCGTTCGACGCGTTCTGCGACGCCTGGGTGACGCCCGAACCGCCTGCGACGCTGCCGTACTTCGGTAGCTGGAACGACAGCACCGAGATCTACGCGACGACGCTGGGCCAGCGCGTCAGGATGCCGGCGGACGCGATACAGGGGGCATTCATGCTCGATCCGAAGGATGTCCGCATCGCGGAGCTGGAGGCGCAGTTGGCCGGCAAGGCGGCGCAGGCATAAGCCGGTGCCATGGCCGAGGCGCGGCGGGGGCCGCCGCGCCGAACGATTTTTCCTGCAGGACGGGCGGCGGTTGCGTGATCGACGGCCGCCCGGCCTCATGCTGAACTGGAACGCATCATGTCTCGACTCATCGATACCGCTCGGGTACGCCGGCCGCTCTGGCTGAATCACGATCGCTACAGCGTGCCGTTGCTCGCGGGCGGCAGCGCGCCGTGGCTCGACAGTGCCGCGTGCGTCGCGTGGGCACGCCAGGCGCACGGGTTGCTCGGATCGGACGTGCTCACGCTGCCGCTGGCGGACCTTGCCGCCGCATGGTTGACGCGCGACACGGCATTGAAGGACGCGATGGCCGCGAACACGAAGCGCGCGCATCTGCCGCTGAAGGCATGTATCGCGAGCACGCCGCTGCGCGAGCATGCGGCCGCGCTGGCGGGCGCGTTGCGCGCGGCGTTGCCCGATGCGATCTTTGCACTCGTGCTACCGTCTCCACGCGACTGGGCGGCGCTGGCGCTTGCGTCGGCAGGCGGTTCGCCGGGCGGCGAGGTCGACGAGGACGCCGCCGATGCAGCGGCGTCGAGCATCGCGGATTTCCTGAGGGTATTCGCGACAGCGGGCGTCGACGCGGTGCTGCTGCGCGAGTCGCGCACCTGGGACGCAGACGAAACCGCGCTGTGGCTCGAACTCTATCAACCCGTCGCGAACGTCGCGACGCATTACGGCTGGGACTGGGGAATGCAATGGCCGGCGGCCGTTTCGCTTGCCGACGGCCAGGGCCCGGATTTTACGATCGCGCCGACGCGATGCGGGCACGGCGCGGCCGGTATCGTCGTGCCGGACGCGTTCTGGCAGGACGGCGGCCTGCCGGCGCTGGAACCCAACGCGTTCGACGTGGCCGACATTCCCGCCGCGGCGCATCCGGAGACCGTTCTCGAACGGCTCGCGCTCTTACATGAAAGGCGATTGACATGGTGAACGAAGGCGAACTGCTGTGGACACCCGGCGAGGCATTCGTGCGCGGCTCCCATCTTGCGCGCTATCTCGACTGGCTCGCGACCGATCGCGATCTGGTTTGTGCGGACTACGACGCGCTATGGCGCTGGTCGGTACGTGAGCCTGACGCGTTCTGGGCATCGATCTGGCAATGGTACGGCGTGCGGTACGACGGCTCGGCGCGACGCGTGACGGATGGCGCACCGATGCCGCGTACGCGCTGGTTTCCGGATGCGCGCGTGAACTACGCGGAGCATGTGCTGCAGAACGCTGCGCATGCGGGAGCGGCGCCGGCCTTCCATTACGCGTCCGAAGCGCGACCGTTGCAAACGATGTCGCTTGCCGATCTCGCGAGCCAGGTGCGGCGCTTCGCGACGCGCCTGCGCGAACTCGGCGTGGTGCCGGGCGATCGCGTCGTCGCGTATCTGCCGAACGTACCCGAGTGCGCGGTCGCGATGCTCGCGACGACCGCCATCGGCGCGATATGGTCGTCGGCCGCGATCGACTTCGGCGTGCGCACCGTCGTCGACCGCTTCCAGCAGATCGCGCCGAAGGTGCTGATCGCCGCCGATGGCTACCGCTTCGGCGGCAAGGTATTCGACCGCCGGCGCGAGGTCGCCGAGATCGCGCAGGCGCTGCCGTCGCTGCAGACGCTCGTCTGGCTGCCGCACGTGGCGGACGCGATGCCGGCCGACGCGGCGTCGCTGCCGTGCGCGGTGCACGCATGGGACGCGTTGCTCGCAGGCCCCGACGTGCCGGCCGATACGTTCCGCTTCGAGCGGGTCGGCGCCGATCATCCGTTGTGGATCGTGTTCTCGTCGGGCACCACGGGCTTGCCGAAGGCAATCGTGCATGGTCATGCAGGCATCCTTGCCGAGCACCTGAAGCTGATGCATCTGCATATGGACCTGCACCCGGGCGACGTGATGTTCTTCTACAGCACGACCGGCTGGATGATGTGGAATCTGCTGGTCGCCGCGCTGCTGACCGGCGCCTCCGCCGTGCTCTACGACGGCAGCCCGATGCACGGCGGCCCCGAGTGTCTGTGGCGGCTCGCGGCCGACGCGGGCGCCACCTGCTTCGGCGGCAGTCCGACCTTCGTGCAGATGATGGAAAAAGCGGGCATCGAGCCGGGGCGTCAGTTCGACCTGTCGGCACTCAGGAGCGTGCTGATGTCCGGTGCGCCGAGCACGCCCGAGACGTTCGCGTGGTTCTACCGCAACGTGAAACCGGACCTGTGGGTCACGTCGCAATCGGGCGGCACCGAGCTGTGCAGCGGGCTGGTGGGTGCGGTGCCGTCGCTGCCCGTCCACGCGGGCGAGATCCAGGCGCGCATGCTCGGCATGGCGGTCGACGTGTGGAACGACGACGGGCAACCGGTCGTCGACGAAGTGGGCGAACTCGTCGTGACCCAGCCGGCCCCGTCGATGCCGATCTTCTTCTGGAACGACGACGGCGGCGCGCGCTATCGCGAGTCGTACTTCGACTATTTCCCCGGCGTATGGCGGCACGGTGACTTCATGCGGCTGACACGCGACGGCGGCTGCTACATCTACGGCCGTGCGGATTCGACGCTGAATCGATACGGCGTGCGAATCGGCTCGGCGGAGATCTATCGCGTCGTCGAGGAGATCGACGAGGTGGCCGACAGCCTGGTCGTGTGCTGCGAGTTGCCGGGCGGTGGATTCTTCATGCCGCTGTTCGTGCGGCTGCGCGATGGCGAGACGCTCGATGACGCGCTGCGCGCGCGCATCGCCGAACGATTGCGCACGCTGTGCAGCCCGCGCCACGTGCCGGACACGATGGTCGCGATGGACCAGATACCGTACACGCTGACGGGCAAGAAAATGGAGGTGCCGGTGCGCAAGATCCTGATGGGGCGTCCGGTCGAGCAGGCGGCGAGCCGCGACGCGATGGCCAATCCGGCCGCGCTCGATGCCTACGTCGCGTTTGCCGCCGAGGTGCCGCGATGATCGCGACTGTCTCGCGTCCCGAAGCAGCCACCGCGCCAGGCGATGACGACCCCGCAGCGCACGAATCGGCGGCGTGCCTGCGGCCTTATTGCTGCAATCCGTTTGCAGCGTTCTCCGCGTTTTCCCGGGTGGGCGGGTGGACGCCGCCGCTGCCCGACGCGCGTGCGATGCCGGAAGGCGATGCCACGGCTTGAAGCTGCCGCGCGAATGCGGCAGGATGAGCGACCCGACCCCTCACCCGGATGATCGTGACCGTTTCCCGAAATGCGATCCCGCGCAGCGTGCGTCATGACGGCGTGGATCTGCGCGAGCACAAGTTTTCCCCGCCGGCCGCGCGACGCGGCGCGATCGTGCGTCACGCGTTGCTCGAACGCGTGACGCGGCTCGGCGTGCCGCACGTCGTGATCCTGCACGCGCCGCTCGGCAGCGGCAAATCCACGCTGCTTCGGCAGATCATGGAGATCGGCACCGCGAAGCGCTGGACGGTTGGATGGCTCACGCTCGACGAGAGCGACAACGATCCGCGCCGCTTCGAAACGTACTTCATCGCGCTGGTCACGCAGATGGTGGCGGACGCGGGCGGCCCGGCGCCCGAGCAGTCGCCGGCGACGACCGACAACATGATCGACTGGGTGCTCGATCGATTCGGGCAGATTCCCGGCCCGATCGGCTTGTGCATCGACGATCTCCAGTGGATCCGCGATCCCGCGATCCTGCGTTTCTTGCGCGACCTGTTGCGCGCGCTGCCAGGCCGCTGCCGGATCTATATCGGGTCGCGCAATTTGCCGGACATCGGCGTGAGCACGCTGCTCGTCGCCGAGGAGGCGCTGGTGCTGCGGATGGAGGACCTGCGCTTCTCGCCCGAGGAATCGGTCGAGTTCATGACCGCCCGGGACGACGGGGTGCTCGATGCGGAGATCGCGTCGTTCGTGCAGGCGCGCACCGAGGGCTGGCCGGCGGGGTTGCAGCTGTTCAAGCTTGCGCTTGCGCGCGGCAATCCCTGGCATACGGTCGACGAGATGCGCGATTGCGGGCCGCTGGAACTGGTGCGCTACCTGTCGGAAAACACGCTGTCGCTGCAGCCGCCGGACGTGCAGGTGTTCCTGCTGAAGACATCGTTGCTGCGGCGCCTGAACGGATCGCTGTGCGCGGAGGCGACCGGCACGCATCACGCAGACGCGATGCTGCAGCGACTGGAGCAGGACGGCCTGTTTCTGGAGGCGCTCGACGGCAATCCGGGCTGGTACAGGTATCACAGCCTGTTTGCGCGCTTCCTGTCCGATCGTCTTGGCCAGGACGATCCCGATGGCGTGCTCGACGTGCACCGGCGCGCGGCGCACTGGTACGTGCGCCACGGCGTGCCCGAGGAGGCGATGTATCACGCGGTCGAGGCGCGCGAGTACGCGCTTGCGGTGCGCACGCTCGACGAATGGGCCTCGCGGCTGATCGCGGGCGCGGAGCTGGCCACGGTGGTGTACTGGTTCGACCGGCTTCCGTTGAACGAAGTGCTCGGCAACCGCAGTCTCGCGATCAAGGTGGCGTGGGCGCTCGTGTTCCTGCGCCGCGGGAGCCCGACGCATCCGTTGCTGTCATACCTGGACCAGACGCGTGCGGGCGAACATGACGGCACCGCGCACAATCCGGACGTCGTGCTGGCGATGGCAACGATGTTCAACAACGATCTGCGCGGCGCCGCGCGTCTCGCGAACATCCCCGTGCTGCATCAGCCGGCGCGCGACATCTTCGAGGCGTTCGAACTGGGCGCCGCGGCGAACCTGCTGACGTTCAGCGCGATGGCGACGTGGAACGAGGAAGACATCCACCACATGCTCGTGCTGGCGAACAGCCACAACGATCACGCGCAGGCCGCGTTCAGCCAGGGATACACGCTCGCGCTGCGCTGCATCCTGCAGGTCACCAGCGGGCAACCGCGGCTCGCGACCGAAGCGCCGCGCGCGACGTCGGGCACGCGGCCGTGGCCGTACGTGAATCGCGGCATGGCGGCCGTGGCGCTGGCGGCCTCGCGGATCTGGGCGTGCTATGAAGCCGATGCGCTCGACATCGGGGAAAGGCTGGCGACCCAGTTCGAGGACGAGATCGCGCTGGCGGCGGTGCCGGAATTCATCGCGCTGTCGATGGTGTCGATCGCGCGCATCCATGCGGCACGCGGCCGGATGATTCAGGCGCGCGACACGCTCGACACGCTCGAGCGCCTGAGCTTTCAGAGCCAATGGTCGGGCGTGCGCCAGATGATCGCGTGGGAGCGGCTTTACTTTGCCGGGCGCAGCGGCGATGCGGCGCGTGTCGATGCGCTGCTGCAGCACGTGACGGACGACGCGTCGCCATCGGATCCCGTCTGGATTCCCATCACCGAGATGCTGAGCGGGCGGCTGCTCGGCCGGATCCGGCTCGCGCTGTTCCGGCAGCAACTCGACCGCGCCTGCGAGCTGCTGAAAGCCGCATTGGCGATCACGCCGGCGCGGCCGCTGCTGTCGGTCAAGCTGCACGTGCTGCAGGCGCTGGTGCAGCATCGGCAGGGGCACACGCGGCTCGCGCTGCGAACGCTGCAGGGCGTACGCGAAACGGCGAACGCCGGCGGCTGCCGGCGCGCGCTGCTCGACGAAGGCGCCGAACTGGTCGCGTTACTCGACCAGTCGCCCGACGCGGAGATGCCGCACACGGCGCAGGCCTCGGAACCACGTTTCCATACGGCGGCGTGGTACGGCGCACTGTCGCAGCGCGAACAGGAAATTCTGCGGCTGCTGTGCAGCGGGGCATCGAATCGGGAGATTTCGGAGAAGCTGTTCCTGTCCGAAAACACCGTGAAGTTTCATCTGAAGAACGTGTACCTGAAGCTGGACGTGAAGAATCGCGCGCAGGCGATTCTCAAGGCGCAACTCGACTTGCGGTGAAGCAATGCGGAGAGGGCGCCAACGCGGGTTGCGTTGCCGTCC
>NZ_CAJNKE010000135.1 GCF_905232215.1 Burkholderia sp. LMG 13014 | reverse complement strand
CACGACGCTGCTGCTCGTCGCGTATGCGGCCGGCGCGGCGACGTCGCTCGGCGTCGCGCTCGTGATCGGCGGCAAGGTGTTCGCCGCGATGAAGCGCTCGCTCGGCGCCGGCGAATGGATCAAGCGCGGGATCGGCGTGATGCTGCTGGCCGGCGTCGGCGCGATCGCGCTCGGCCTCGATACGGGCGCGCTGGCCCAACTGTCGACCGCCACGACGGGCGGGCTCGAGACGAAGCTCGTCGACCGGCTCGGCGGGCGTTCGAACGGCGCACCGGCGGCGATAGCCGCGGCGGGCAACCCGGCGGACAACTCGGCAAACGGCGCCGCGAACGGTTCGGGCGGCGCGATGATGGCTGCGACAGCCGAAGCCGAACAGGCCGGCGGCGCGATGATGCGCGCGGTGGATGCGACGCATGCGCCGGCCGCGCTGCCCGTCGAAGGCACGCTGCCGCCGCTCGACGGCGCGGTGCAGTGGCTAAACTCGCCGCCGCTGACGGCGGCCGGCCTGCGCGGCAAGGTCGTGCTGGTCGATTTCTGGACCTACTCGTGCATCAACTGCCTGCGCACGCTGCCGTACACGACCGCATGGGCACGCAAGTACGCGCCGTACGGGCTCGTCGTGATCGGCGTGCACGCACCGGAGTTCGCGTTCGAGCGCGACATCGGCAACGTGAAGAAGGCCGTGCACGACCTCGGCATCGACTACCCGGTCGCGATCGACAACGGTTATTCGATCTGGCGCGCGTTCGGCAACGAATACTGGCCCGCGCACTACTTCATCGACGCGCAAGGGCGCATCCGCCATCACCACTTCGGCGAAGGCGAATACGCGCAATCGGAGCGCGCGATCCAGTCGCTGCTTGCCGAAGCCGGCCATCCGGAAGCGCTGAACGTGCCGATCGGACTCTCCGGCGCCCCCGCGAAGGGTGCGCTCGCGGCGGGCGACAGCGCGGACGTGCGCTCGCCCGAGACCTACGTCGGCTACGCACGCGCTGAGGATTTCACGTCGCCGGGCGGCGTCGTGCGCGATGCAGCGCATCGCTACGACGCGCCGGCGCACCCCGATCTCAACGACTGGGGCCTCGCCGGCACGTGGCAGGTCGGCGCCGAACGCGCGTCGCTCGCCGCCCCGTCGGGACGGATCGTCTACCGCTTCCACGCCCGCGACCTGCACCTCGTGCTCGGCCCGGGCGCGAACGGCCAGCCCGTGCGGTTTCGCGTAACGATCGACGGCGCGGCGCCCGGTGCCGCGCATGGCACCGACGTCGATGCACAGGGCTACGGCACCGTCACCGGGCAGCGCCTGTACCAGCTCGTGCGGCAGTCCGGCGCGATCGCCGACCGCACGTTCGCAATCGAGTTTCTCGATCCCGGCGTGAATGCATATGCGTTCACGTTCGGCTGATCCCGGCAGGATGCGGCGCACCGGCGCCGCGTCCAGGCTTCCCGCTTTCCATTCCGGTTTCCCAAGGAGCGCACCGTGAATACCCTCTCCCCACGCGGTTCCGCGCCGCAACGGCGCACGGCGATGCTGCGCCGCATCGGCGCCATCGCCGTCGCGGCCGCCGCCGTGTTCGGCTACCAGCGCATCGTCAATTCCGCCGAGCCGATGCGCACCGTGCCCGCGCCGACGCTCGACGAAACACCTGGCGCATCGCACGACGAGACGGCCGTGCTCGCCGGCGGCTGCTTCTGGGGCGTGCAAGGCGTGTTCGAGCACGTGAAGGGCGTGAAGCAGGTGACGGCCGGCTATGCGGGCGGTGCGTCCGAAACCGCGCACTACGCGCTCGTCGGCTCGGGGCTGACCGGGCACGCGGAATCGGTTCGCATCGTCTACGACCCGACCCAGATCACGTACGGCCGGCTGCTGCAGGTGTTCTTCTCGGTCGCGCACGATCCGACCGAGCTCAACCGGCAGGGCCCCGACGAAGGCTCGCAATACCGGTCGGCGATCTTCCCGACCACCGCGCAGCAACGCGCGGTCGCGACCGCGTACATCGCGCAGCTCGGCACCGCACACGTGTTTCCGGCGCCCGTCGTTACGCGCGTCGAGGACTACAAGGGGTTCTACCCGGCCGAGGCCTATCACCAGAACTACCTCGAGCTGCACCCCGACGCGCCGTACATCGCGTACAACGACATGCCGAAGATCACCGGGCTGAAGCAGTACTTCCCGGCGCTGTACCGCACCGACGCAGTACTGTGGCGCGATGCGCGCTCGTGACCGGCAAGCGGCCGCGTGACGGGGCGACGCCTGTCGCGCGGCCAAGGCCCGTGCGGCCACGCACGGCCGGCGCGCGCCGTCTTCGGCCCGGGTTGCGCTGCATCAACGAAACCGCCTCCGCCGTGCCGGGGCAAACCCGCATCGCGTCCGCCGTGACAGGCAAGTTCGCGTAGACTTCTCCAGATCCCCGCCGCGTCATGCGGCGCCCGGAATCCCAGTCCAGCCTGGAGGCGTCACGCATGCGCGCAGTGCCCTTCCCTGACAGCGGCACCCTTGGAGAACCCTCTTCCGGCGCGGTCGTGCGCGACTTGCGCCGCGTGCCGATTCATCCCGATCACTGGTACCCGCTCGCGTGGTCGCGCGAGCTGAAACGCGGCAAGACGCTCGGCGTGCGCTTCGCCGGCGATCCGATCGTGCTCGTGCGCACCGAATCCGGCGCCGTATATGCGCTCGAGGATCGTTGCGCGCACCGCCAGGTGCCGCTGCACGCGGGCGTCGTGAGCGGCGAGACGCTGCGCTGCTGCTATCACGGCTGGACCTACGCGTGCGACAGCGGCCAATGCGTCGACGTGCCCTATCTAGGCCGAGAGCGCTTGCCGAACGGCGTACGTGCGTATCCATGCCGCGAGGCGCACGGGCTGATCTTCGTGTTCCCGGGCGACGCGACGCTCGCCGGCGAACGGCCGTTTCCTGCACTCGAATCGGCTGAAAACCGCACGTACAAGACGCGTCGCTTCGGCCGCGAGGTCAAGTGCCACTACTCGTTCATGCACGAGAACCTGATGGACATGAACCATCAGTTCCTGCATCGCAAGCAGATGGGACAGATGCGCGCGCGTTCGCTGGGCCGGCGCCGCGGCGACGACTGGGTCGAAGTCGACTACACGTTCGCGCGGATGGAAGGCAAGCAGCCGGTCGGCGAGGCGCTCGTGTTCGGCGCGAGCAAGAAGACGGCCGACCAGTCCGACAAGAGCGTGATGACGGTGCGCACCGGCTACCCGTACCAGACGCTGCAGATCCGCTCGAGCGAAGGCACGCTCGTGATGGACCTGTGGATCGTCTACGTGCCGCTCGACGCCGAACAGCGCACCAACCGCACGTTCGGACTGCTGTCGATCCACAAGCCCGGCATCCCGTTCGCGCTCGATCTCGCGTGGCCGCTGCTCGTCTGGTTCACCGAACGCATCTTCCGCGAGGATCGCTGGATCGTCGAGCGCGAGCAGGAAGCGCACGATCGCCAGGGCGCCGACTGGAACCACGAGGTGTTCCCGGTCATCAACGAGTTGCGCGACCTGCTGCGCCAGTGCGGTGCGCGCACGGTGATCCCGATCCGCGACGCGCGCGACGGCGCGTAACGTGAATGGCGCGTGACGTGAGAAGCGCGCGCCGTTACAACCGGAACGCGCCCGGCAGCAATGCATGGGCCGTCGTAACCTCGACGGCCCCTTTCAGGTTGGCCAGGATCACTTCGATGTCGGGCGTGCCGACCTCGATGATCACCTGACGGCACGCGCCGCACGGCGCGATCGGGCCGTCCGTGTCGCCGACGACCGCGAGCCGCGTGAAATCCCCCGGACGATAACCGGCGGCGATGGCCGAAAACATCGCCGTGCGCTCCGCGCAGTTGCAGAGTCCGTAGGACGCATTCTCGACATTGCAGCCGTGAAAAATCGTCCCGTCGCGCGCCTGCAGCGCCGCGCCGACCTTGAAGCGCGAATACGGCGCATACGCGCGTTCGCGCGCCGCCTTCGCCGCTTCGATCAGTTCGTGTCGTTCCATCTCGTCGTGCCCTCGATTGTGTGCGGGGATGTATCGGCGCGGCCAAACCCCGGCCGTCACGATACTCCCGTGACGTGAAGTGAAGTGATCGCCGATGCCCGCACCGGCGATCGGTCAGCCGATCTGCTGATAAATCGTCGGCGGCGCATCACCCGTTTCGCCCAGCACGTAGCTGCGCTGGATCGCATCCACCGCGTGCGCCGCGGCGGCGGCGTCGCGGGCATGCACATAACCGAGCGGCTGGCCGGCATCGACACGCTGCCCGATCTCCGCGAGCGCCGTCAGGCCGACGCTGTAGTCGATCGCATCCGCCGCGCGCGTGCGCCCGCCGCCAAGCGCGACGACCGCCAGCCCGAGCGCGCGGCAATCGACTCGCTGCACCACGCCGCTCGAGCGCGACGGAACCGGTACGATCACCTCCGCCCGCGCAAGATGACGCGCCGGCGCGTCGAGCAGGTCCGCGGGTCCGCCGAGCGCCGTGACCATCCTCGCGAAGCGTTCCGCCGCCGCACCCGAATCGAGCGCGTGCTGCAACTTCGCACGCGCTTGCGCGACGTCGCGTGCCAGCCCGCCGGTGACGAGCAGCTCCGCCGACAGTGCCATCGTGACGTCATGCAGGCGCGCCGGTCGCGACTTGCCCGTCAGGTAGTCGATCGCGCACGCCACTTCGAGTGCATTGCCCGCGCACGGTGCGAGCGACTGGTTCATGTCGGTGAGGATCGCGGTCGTCTTCATGCCGGCGCCGTTGCCGACGTCGACGATGCTGCGGGCCAGTTCCGCCGATTGCTCCGCAGTGGGCATGAATGCGCCGGAGCCGACCTTGACGTCCATCACGAGCCCGTCGAGTCCGGCCGCGAGTTTCTTCGACAGGATCGACGCGGTGATCATCGCGACCGACTCGACGGTCGCCGTCACGTCGCGAATCGCATAGATGCGCATGTCGGCCGGCGCCAGCCGCGCGGTCTGCCCGATGATCGCGACGCCGACGTCGCGCACCGTGCGGCGAAACGCGTCCGTATCGGGCGTCACGTCGTAACCGGGTATCGCGCTCAGCTTGTCGAGCGTGCCACCGGTATGGCCTAGCCCGCGCCCCGAGATCATCGGCACGTAGCCGCCGCACGCGGCCACCATCGGCCCGAGCATCAACGACACGACATCGCCGACGCCGCCGGTCGAATGCTTGTCGATCACCGGTCCGTCGAGATCGAGCGCGCGCCAGTCGAGCACGTCGCCCGAGTCGCGCTTCGCGAGCGTCAGCGCGACGCGCTCGTCGACGTTCAGGTCGTTGAAGAACACGGCCATCGCAAACGCGGCCACCTGGCCCTCGGTCACGCTGCCGTCGGTCACGCCGCGCACGAACGCGGCAATCCCGTCACGGTCGAGCGGTTGCCCGTCGCGCTTCCGGCGAATGAATTCCTGCGGTAAAAACATCGTTGCCTCTCCTCGATCGGTCGGAGTCTACTGCACGGTTCAATGCAGCGAGAAGAACAGGCCGGCGATCGCGGCGCTCATCAGGTTCGACAGCGTCGCGGCCGTCAGCGCGCGCAGGCCGTGCCGCGCGACTTCCGAGCGGCGCTCGGGCGCGACCGCGCTGAAGCCGCCCGCGAGAATCGCGATCGACGAGAAGTTCGCGAAGCCGCACAGCGCGAACGACACGATCGCGAGCGTCTTCGGGTCGAGCACCTGCAGGCCAGCGGCCGCGACGTGCTCGCCGCCTTTCAGGTACGGCGACAGGTCGCCGTACGCGACGAACTCGTTGAAGATCAGCTTCTCGCCGATGAAGTTGCCAGCCAGTGTCGCGTCATGCCAAGGCACGCCGATGATCCACGCGAGCGGCGCGAACAGGTGGCCGATGATACCCACCAGCGTGATCTGCGGAAAGCCCGCGAACGCGGCCACGCCGCCGACGATGAGGTTCATCAGCGCGATGAGCCCCACGAACGCGATCAGCATCGCGCCGACGTTGATCGCGATCCGCAGCCCGACCGACGCGCCGGACGCCGCCGCCTCGATCACGTTGGCGGCGCGCTTGTCGTCGAAGTCGAGCCCGTCGACCACGACGCGGCTCGGCTCGACCGTCGGATACAGCAGCTTGCCGAACAGCAGCCCGCCGGGTACCGCCATGAACGACGCGGCGAGCAGGTATTCCATCCTCACGCCGAGGCCGGCGTAGCCGACCAGCACCGAGCCTGCGACCGACGCCATGCCGCTTGCCATCACCGTGAAGATCTCGGCACTCGTCATGTTTCGCACGAACGGCTTCACGAGCGCGGGCATCTCGCTCTGCCCGAGAAAGATCGTCGCCACCGCCGAGCACGCCTCGATGCGGCTCACGCCGAGCAATTTCGCGAGCGCCGCACCGAGAATCGCAACGATCCACTTCATTACGCCGATGTAGTACAGCACCGCGATCAGCGCGGTCACGAAGATGATCATCGGCAGCACGCGCAGGCCGAACACGAACCCGCCGTCGCCGAACAGCTGGAACATCCGGCTGTCGACCAGCCCGCCGAACACGAACGCGATGCCGTGATTGCCCATGTCGAGCACGCGATTGACGCCGTTCGCGGCTGCCGCCAGCGCCGTGCGGCCCGACGGCACGAACAGCACCAGCGCGCCGATCGCCAGCTGTGTGCACAGCGCGGCGATCATGGTCCGGCCGCTCACCGCGCGCCGGTTGTTCGACAGCAGATAGGCGACCAGCAGCAGGAACAGCATACCCAGGAGACTGCGCAGAATATCCACCTCGTACTCCTTGCTCTCAATGTTGTTGGACTGTTCGGCGGGCGGCCCGGCCCGGCACACCTGCGCAACGCCGTCGGTGGATATTACTCGCCGGCATGCACGTCGACAACGCAAACAAAATGGCTTTTCTTGAGCGGCGTCGCGTGTTGCGCGGACTTGATCAGTTGTTCTATGTACCGGGAGATCGGCGAGACGAGGTCGCATTCAATTCATCCCAAATATTGAGAGAATTGACGGAATGCGGAGAGGCGGCAGGTTCGCGCCGGAGCGGTGCCGGCACGAATGGGAAAGCAGGTTCAAGCGCGGGACATGCCGTTCGAACCGACACGCCCCGCGCAAGATGCGCCGTTCAGCCGGCGCGCTCGACCGGATGCGGTTCGCGCAGCCGGTTCGCGATCCGCGCGGCCTCGTAGTAACTCGCCGCCGGCGGCCGCTTCAGATAGCGGCCGGCGCCACGCACCGCGCGCAGGTCGCCGTCGGCCCATGCGAGCGCGCCGCGCGTCAGCGTGTGCGTCGCGACGCCCTGCACCGTCATGCCCTCGAACACGTTGAAGTCGACCTGCTGGTGGTGGGTCTTCACCGAAATCGTCTTCGTCGCGGCGGGATCCCACACGACCAGGTCGGCATCGGCGCCCACCTGCACGGCGCCCTTGCGCGGATACAGGTTGAAGATCTGCGCGGCGTTCGTCGACGTGATCCGCACGAATTCGTTCGGCGTGATGCGGCCGTGATTCACGCCGTGATGCCACAGCACCGACATGCGATCCTCGACACCGCCGCAGCCGTTCGGGATCTTCGTGAAATCGTTGCGGCCCATCGCCTTCTGCGACGCGCAGAACACGCAATGGTCGGTCGCCGTCGTATGCAGTTGCCCCGCCTGCAGCCCGCGCCACAGCGCCTCGCGATGCTCGGCCGAGCGGAACGGCGGGCTCATCACGTGCGCGGCCGCACGCGTCCAGTCCGGATCGCGATAGACGGCCTCGTCGATCACCAGATGGCCCGGCAGCACTTCGCCGAACACGCGCAGCCCTTCGCTGCGCGCACGCGCGATCGCATCGACCGCATCCTTTGCGGAGACATGCACGATATACACGGGCACGCCGAGCACCTGCGCGATGCGGATCGCGCGGTTCGCGGCCTCGCCCTCGACCTCCGGCGGCCGCGACAGCGGATGCGCCTCCGGCCCCGTCATCCCGCGCGCGAGCAGTGCCTTCTGCAGCTGGAACACGAGCTCACCGTTCTCCGCGTGCACGGTCGGCAGCGCACCGAGTTCGAGCGAACGCGAGAAGCTGTTCACGAGCACCTCGTCGTCGGCCATGATCGCGTTCTTGTACGCCATGAAGTGCTTGAAGCTCGACACGCCATGTTCGCGCACGAGCGTGCCCATGTCGCGGTACACGCTGTCGTCCCACCACGTCACGGCCACGTGGAAACCGTAATCGGCCGCCGCCTTCTCGGCCCAGCCGCGCCATGCGTGAAACGCATCCATCAGCGGCTGCTTCGGGCTCGGGATCACGAAGTCGATGATGCTCGTCGTGCCGCCCGCGAGCCCGGCGGCCGTACCCGAGTAGAAATCGTCGCTCGCGGTCGTGCCCATGAACGGCAGCTCCATGTGCGTATGCGGATCGATGCCGCCCGGCATCACGTACTGGTCGTGCGCATCGACGACGGTCGCGCCGGCCGGTGCGTCGATCTGCTCGGCGATCTGCAGAATCGTGCCGCCATCCTCCGGGGCTGCGCAGAGTACGTCCGCGCGATAGGAGCGGTCCGCATCGACCACGGTGCCGCCGCGAATCAGGATTGCCATTTGTTTGCCTCCTCGTTGACTGTCGGGTGCCGCATCAAGCGCATCGCACGCATCGCGTGCGTCATGCGCTCGCGATCTGCGCGTGCTGTCCGGCGCGCCACTTCATCCAGGTGCCGTACACGCATGACGCCAGCACGAGGCCGACGAACCACGCGTACGTGTAAAGGGTGTTGAAGAACGCCGGCACGTTCGGAAACGACGCCGGAAAAGCCGTGTGCAGGAAGCCGGGCAGGTTCGGCAGCACGCCGATCGCGAGCGCGGCCAGCGCGGCCGGATTCCAGCCGCGTGCGTAGCTGAAGCCGCCGCGCTCGTCGAACAGCGCGCGCGTGTCGAGCCGCGTGCCGCGAATCAGGAAGTAGTCGACCATCAGGATCCCCGCCACGGGCCCGAGCAGCGCCGAATAACCGACGAGCCAGGTGAAGATGTAGCCATCCGTCGTCGCGAGGATCTTCCACGGCATCATCACGATCGCGATCGTCGCGGTGATCATCCCGCCCGTGCGATACGAGATCGCCTTCGGCCACAGGCTCGAGAAGTCGTAGGCCGGGCCGACGAGGTTCGCGGCGAGGTTGCAGCACATCGTGTCGAGCGTGAGGATCACGAGCGCGATGCCCACGCCGACGCCCGTCATCCGGCTCGTCAGGTCGATCGGGTCCCAGATCGCGTTGCCGTAGATCACGACGGTCGCCGACGTCACGACGACCGATACCACCGACAGCAACGCCATCGGCAACGGCAGCCCGATCGACTGGCCGATCATCTGGTCGCGCTGAGAATGCGCGAAGCGCGTGAAGTCGGGAATGTTCAGCGCGAGGGTCGCCCAGAAGCCGACCATCGCGGTCAGGCCCGGCCAGAAGGTCGCCCAGAACAGCCCGGCCTTCTTGCCGCCCGCCGCGAACTGCGACGGCGCCGACAGCATCGTGCCGAAGCCGCCCGCCTTCGACGTCGCCCACCACACGAGCGCCACGCACATAACGACCTTGATCGGCGCGGACCAGCTTTCGAGCCAGCGGATCGAATCGGTGCCATGCCAGATGAAGTAGATCTGCAACGCCCAGAACACGAGGAAGCACACGAGCTGCCCGACCCCGATGCCGACGATCGGCAGCGCCGCGCCGTGCAGCGCGTTGCCGGTCAGGATGTTCAACAGCGTATAGATTGCGCTGCCGCCGAGCCAGGTCTGGATCCCGTACCAGCCGCATGCGACGATCGCGCGCAACAGCGCCGGCAGCTTCGCACCCTGTGTGCCGAACGACGCGCGCACGAGCACCGCGTACGGAATCCCGTGCTTCGCGCCCGCATGCCCGATCAGCAGCATCGGCACGAGCACGATCAGGTTGCCGAGCAGCACGGTCGTCACGGCCTGCCACGGCGACATGCCTTCCTGGATCAGCCCGGCCGCGAGCATGTACGACGCGATGTTCATCACCATCCCGACCCATAGCGCCGCGAAGTGATACCACTTCCACGTGCGCTGCGCCGGCGTCGTCGGCGCGAGGTCGTCGTTGTACAGGCTGCCGCCCGGCGCCGCGGCGCTATCGGGATCGGCGGGATTCGCTGCGTGATTCATCTGGCGCACTCCACGAAAACGTCAGCGCCGGCATCATGCGATGCCGGCCCGGGTGGAACGAAAAGCGGCGGTGCAGGATGGCCCGCGCCGCCGGACGCCGGTCAGGCCGCCTTCTTCGCGTGCTTCTCGGGTGCCGGCGCCGCACCGGCACTCGCTCCCGCCTCCGCGCTCGCCGGATTGTTCGGATGCGTGGTCCAGTTCGCGTAGTCGCCCGAATCGACACGCTCCATCGTGATGCATTGCTCGACCGGACACACATGCATGCAAAGATTGCACCCGACGCATTCCGAATCGACCACTTCGAAGTGGCGCACGCCGTCCTTCGTCGCCGTGATCGCCTGGTGCGACGTGTCCTCGCACGCGATATGGCACAGCCCGCACTGGATGCAGCGGTCCTGGTCGATGCGCGCCTTGATGTCGTACTTCAGGTTCAGGTATTTCCAGTCGGTCACGTTCGGCACCGCGCGGCCGCGGATGTCGTCGAGCGTCGCATAGCCCTTCTCGTCCATCCAGTTCGACAGCCCGTCGGTCAGATCCGACACGATCCGGAAGCCGTAGTGCATCGCGGCGGTGCACACCTGCACGCTGCCGGCGCCGAGCACCATGAATTCGGCCGCGTCGCGCCAGTTCGAGATGCCGCCGATGCCCGAGATCGGCAGGTTCGGCGTTTCCGGATCGCGCGCGATCTCCGCGACCATGTTCAACGCGATCGGCTTGACCGCCGGGCCGCAATAGCCGCCGTGCGTGCCCTTGCCGTCCACGGTCGGCATCGGCGCCATGTGGTCGAGATCGACCGCGACGATCGAGTTGATCGTGTTGATCAGCGACACGCCGTCCGCACCGCCCTTGTACGCGGCGCGCGACCCCATCCGGATGTCGCTGATGTTCGGCGTGAGCTTCACGAGGCACGGCAGCTTCGTGCCTTCCTTCACCCAGCGCGTGACCATCTCCACATATTCGGGTACCTGTCCGACTGCCGCCCCCATCCCGCGCTCGCTCATCCCGTGCGGGCAGCCGAAGTTCAGCTCGACCGCGTCGGCGCCCGTATCCTCGACGAGCGGCAGGATCCATTTCCAGTCGCGCTCGTTGCACGGCACCATCAGCGACACGATCAGCGCGCGATCCGGCCAGTCGCGCTTTACCTGCGCGATCTCTCTCAGGTTCACGTCGAGCGGACGGTCGGTGATCAGCTCGATGTTGTTCAGCCCCGCAATGCGCTGACCGTTCCACTGCACGGCGCCGTAGCGTGAACTGACGTTGACGACATGCGGATCCAGCCCGAGCGTCTTCCAGACGACGCCGCCCCAGCCCGCCTCGAACGCGCGGTTCACGTTGTAGGCCTTGTCGGTCGGCGGCGCGGAGGCGAGCCAGAAGGGATTCGGCGAAGTGATGCCCGCGATGGTGCAGCGAAGGTCGGCCATGTTCGGCTCCGTGAGAGTGGGGTCGTGTTCGTTGTGCTCGTGGTGTGTGACGCGCGATGCGCGGTCACGCAGCCTTCGCGTCGCGCTGCGCGAGCGTCGCGTCGATCGACGCGGCCGCGCGCTTGCCGTCCTGCACGGCCTGCACCGTAAGGTCGACGCCGCCCGTCGCCGCGCAGTCGCCGCCGGCCCACACGTCGGGCCATGCGGTGCGCCCGTCCGCGTCCGCCGCGATGCGCGCGCCGTCCGCCGTCAGCAGCGTAGCGTCGATGCCTTCCGGCACCAGCGTCTGGCCGATCGCCTTCAGCACCATGTCCGCGTCGACGGTGAAGCGCTCGCCTGACGCCGCCTCGAACTCGACACCCGTCACCTGCCCGTTCGCGCCGGCCATGCGCACCGGCTTCGCGTGCGTGACGAGCGTGACGCCGCTCTTCTGCGCGAACTCGCGCTCGGCCCACGTCGCGCTCATCGCATCCACGCCGCGCCGGTACACCATCGTCACGCGCTCGGCGCCGAGCTTGCGGCTCTGTACCGCCGCATCGATCGCCGTGTTGCCGCCGCCGATCACGACCACGCGCCGCCCGACCGGCACGTTCTCCAGCGCATCGGCCTGCCGCACCTGCTCGATGAAGTCGACCGCGTTCATCACGCCACCCAGTTGCTCGCCGTCGATCGAGAGCGCACGCACGCCGCCGAGGCCCATCGCGAGAAACACTGCATCGTGCTGCTCGCGCAACGCGTCGAGCGTCATGTCGCGGCCAAGCGCGACGCCGGTTTTCAGTGTGATGCCGCCCACCGACAGCAGCCACTCGACCTCACGCTGCGCGAAATCGTCGACGGTCTTGTACGCGGCGATTCCGTATTCGTTGAGGC
>NZ_CAJNKE010000134.1 GCF_905232215.1 Burkholderia sp. LMG 13014 | reverse complement strand
TCGGTGGTCCGTTCGCGCCCGTTACGGTGCCGCTCGGCGGTGCGATCGGTGGCGCGGTGGGCTACTTGGGCGCCACGTGGGCCGGGGACACTCTGTCGCGGATGAACATGCTGCCGTCGCAACGGGCCGGCTTGCTGTCCAGCGCGTCGGGTGGCCAGGTGCAGGTGCCGCAGGACATGCAGGACCGTCTGAGCATTCTGCGAACCACGCCCGCGTACATGACGAATCCGCTGATGCAGCCGACTGCCGGTCTGGACATGCTGAAGCGCATGCAGTCCGAGCCGCAGCGCGTCGAAATCGGCAACGGCCTGCTCGGCATCAACATCTCGGTTCACGACGATCGCGTGTTGACCAGCACGCAGGTGCTGCAACAACCGAGCGCGCTGCGGCTCGATCCGGGCGCGACGAATCCTGGAGGAACGAACTGATGGCGATCATCGACGACAAGGGCCGTTCCGACTGGCTCAGCCAGCTTCGCACCGCGTCGTGGCGCGACGTGCCGTTCCAGGTTGATTCGATCGAATGGTCGGCCGGCGAGAACACGGTGCTGCGGGAATACCCGTTCCAGGACTTGCCGACCGTCTTTTCGATGGGCGCGGGCGCTGACGAAATCAAGTTCTCCGCGTACGTGATCGGTGACGACTACCTCGACCAGCTCGACAAGCTGCGGGCCGTCCTGAAAGGCGATGGCGTGCTGATCCACCCCACGGCCGGCAGCATGCGCTGCTGGCTGCACGGCAAATACACGGTTCGCGAGGCACCGACCAGCATGGGCGGCGTCGCGCGCCTCGACCTGACGTTCGTTCGCGCCGAGGCACGCCGATATCCGGCAGGCGCGACCAGCACGTCGGACCAGGTGGCGAGCGCGGCGGACACGGCCGAGAAGTCGCTCATCGACTCGCTCGCCGCGAATTTCAGTCTGTCGGACCTCGCCGGGTGGGCGCACGACAACGTGCTCGACCGGATGCGCTCGGGCCTCGATGTGCTGTGGGACGGGATTTCCTACGTGAATCGGGCATTCGACACGTACAACTCGCTGGTGAGCCAGTACGTGACGTTTCCGCTGACCGAGCTGGCCGCGATTCCTGGTCAGCTCGGCAGTCGAATCGCCGATCTGCTCGCGATCCCGGAAACGCTCACGTCCAACCAGGCATGGGATGCGTTCTCTGCCGCGCGGAATCTCTGGAAGGCGCCGTCGACGAGCAGCCTGACGGTCGACGCCGGCAGCGCGCCGCAGGCCATCGCCCCGTCGATTGCAGCAGCGTACGCATCAGCTGGCTTCGTGCCGAACAACAACCAGGCGAAGCTCGCCGAAGCATTCACGCCCGATCCCAGCCCGTACGAGACGGCCACGCGCACGCAGGTCGCGCAGGCGCTGAAGACGCTGGAAGGCTTCTTCAATGGCGTGGTGACGATCATGGCCGTGCGCGCCGTCGCGCAGATCGAGCTGGAGAACTATGACCAGGCGGTCGCGCTGCGCTCGGACCTGAACCAGCAGATCAACGAACTGCTGATCGCGAGCGCGGCCGAGCCGGTCGGTGGCGTCGGCGATGTCACCACGCACGACGCGCTGGTCGCCCTGCAGACCGCTGTTCTGACCGATCTGCAGTCGCGGTCGCGCGACCTTGCGCGCTTGACCACGTACACGCCGGAATCGTGGCAACCGGCGATCTACATCAGCTATCGCATGTTCGGCACCGTGAGCTGGGCCGACGAAATCCTTGCGATGAACCCGTCTATCCGTCACCCGCTGCTCGTGCCACCTGGTATCGCGCTGCGCGTCATCAAGCACGACTGACCCCTATGGCCGAGAAATTCACCAAAGACGACGCCAAGATTTTCGTGACCGTCAACGGCCGCGATTACCAGGGCTGGCTTACCTCTTCCGTCGAGCGCTCGCTCGAAACGCTCGCGAGCCGCTTCTCTATCCCGGTGTCGCTCATTCCGGGCAACCCGCCAGACATCAAGCGCCAGGACACGATCCGCGTGCGTATCAACGACACGCTCGTGCTGAGTGGCGTCGTGCTCGCGGCCGAGCCCTTCTATCGCCGCGACGATTGCGGCATGAAGATCGAGGGGCGCAGCCACAGCGGCGATCTGGTGTCGTGCTCGGCGATCCACCAGGGAGGCCAGTGGCGCAACGCTCGGCTCGACACCATCGCGCGCGACATCTGCAAACCGTTCGGCATCGAGGTGAAGGTCGAAACCGACATCGGCGAGCCGATCCAGGATTTCAAGATTCAGCACGGCGAGAAGGCGGTCGCGGTGCTGGCGCGCGCGGCGCGGCTCCGTGGCGTGTTGGTCACGACGGATGCCGAGGGGCGTGTCGTCATCACGCGGGCCGGGCTAAAGAAGAGCCACGGCTCCATCGTGCGCGGCGTCAACGTCATCAGCATGGAGAGCGTTGGCACGGATGCCGATCGGTTCTCGGACTACTTCTGCTACGGGCAAAGCAATGTCGTCCACAAGAAAAGCCTGATCGAGCTGGAGGTTGGCGGCAGCATCGGTGATGTGCACAAGGCATTCAGCCGCGCGACCCAGCAGAAGGCGCAGGCGCGCGACCCCGAAATGAAGCGGTATTTGCCCCTGGTCATCAATGCGGACGGGAACAACGCGCCGGCCGACATGCATCGGTTGGTCGATCACACGATGCGCGTGCGGCGCGGCATGGCCTACGGTCTGAAATACGTTGTCGAGGGCTGGACGTGGAAGGGCTTGCCGTGGGAGGTCAATACGCGGGTGCCGATCTATGACGACATCGCCGGCCTGGACGGAACCGAGTGGCTGATCTGCGAGGCCAAGGCGACCGTCGACGTTCGTGAAGGTGACGTGACCGAGCTGGTCGTGCGCCCGGTCGAGTCGTACGACACGGCGCCGTTGAAAACGAAGCTGAAGCACGGCAAGGCAAAGAACAAGCGCGGCAAGGATGGTGCCGTGCTCGAAGTGACTGGAGCAAACTGATGGATCTGTTGAATCTGCTGCGGCGGGCACTGTTTCGCAATCTCCGCGAAGGCCCGGTGCAGACCGTGAGCGTTCGCGTGTTCGATACGAATGCGCGCGACGATGCAGAGCGGCACCAGGATTACGGTTTCGCCGGCAATCCGGTCGACGGCCAAGGGATCGTGATCGAGGCCGGCGGCCACACTGTCGTGCTGCGCATGGATCGTATTGACAGCCGCCCGCGCCTCGAAGCGTACGAGGTCGCCGTATGGCACAAGGATGGCCACAAGATTTTGCTGAGCGACAACGGCAAGATTTCAGTGACCTGCACCGATTTCGACGTCACCGCTGACAACATCACGCTGAACGGCAAGAACGGCGTGGCCGTCACGACGCCGAAGATGTCGACGAGCGAAGCGCTGCAGGTCGGCACCCGCGCCGAGATCGGCGAGTCGATGAAGATCGGCAACCAGGAGTTCGTCGACCACCAACATGATGCCGTGCAACGCGGCAACGATCTGTCCGGAGGCGTCGCTGGCTGACGCAAAACGGTCGATTATGAAATGCTTCACAACGATTTAAACCCGCTTTAAACCGATCATGAGGGCCTACAGACGCAGGCCATCATGATCGACATCCTGACCACCGCCCGAGCATCAGCAGACACCGGCATCCCGTTTGACTGGAGCGTGATTGCAGCTGGCCGCGTCAACGGCGCCGCGTGGCATGACTTCACCAATCCTTGTGCTGCGCCCGCCCACTTCGTTGAGGCGCTGGAGGTGCGCGCGCTGGAAATGGACGACTCGCTTTGCACGGCGGTCATCCTGTCTCTGTTCTCCGATCGGCGTGCTGACGCCGACACCATCCTGCCTCACAACCAGACCGACCGGCGCGGCTGGTGCGGCGACGAGTTCGTCAACGCCAGCACCGACGCCCCGCGCGACGTTACCGACCAGTGGGGATCGCACCTGTGGCTCTGCTACGTGACGAAGAGCACGGTCGACGTCCTGGAACGTGCGCGATTCGCGGCATACGAGTCACTGCAGTGGATGTTACGCACGGAAATCGCCAGCCGGCTCGAAGTCGATGCGAGCTGGTCGGGCGAGAACGCCGACCGCCTCGCGTTGCGCCCGCGTATCTGGCAATCCGACTCGACCCGCCCCGTATACGACGTGCTCTGGGGCACAACCCTGCGGAAAACATCATGAGCACGCCCATCCAAGTCACGATTCCCTCCATCCAGGAGGCGAAGGACAACGCCCGCCGTCAGCTCCAGCAGGCGCTGGTCGACGCGGCGTTGTCGGCCGGCACGACCTTGACCGCCGCCGACATCGAGCTGGCGCGATCGAACGTCGAGGCGATGGCATTCGTCCAGGGCGTCGGCGTGCATGGCGCCTATCGATATCTGCGTGATTTCGTTGCGAAGCAAGCGATCCCGACCAAGGCCGTCGACGAGTATCTCGACGACTGGCTGACTGCGTACGGCATCCCGCGTAAGGAAGCGAGCGTGTCACAGGGCGCGCTGGTTGGCTCGGGCGACGTCGGGCAAATCCTGAAGGCCGGCACGGCGCTGCAAAGCGATACCGGACTCGAATTCACGGTGCTCGTCGACGCTGTGGTCGCGGCCGACAAGACGCTGGCCCCAACCGTGGTTTGTACGACGCCAGGCGCGGCCGGCAATCTCGCGGCCGGCGCTGCGCTGTCGCTCATCGCGACGGTCGACGGGATCGACGCGGACTTCAGGGTCGGTGCGAACGGACTGAGCGGCGGCACAGAGCGGGAGACGGACCCCGAGGCGGTTTATCGGTTGAGCCAGCGTCTGGCGAATCCGCCGCGCGGAAGCGCGCCGACCGATTACGAGCGCTGGGCATTGTCCGTTCCGGGCATCACGCGCGCGTGGGGTGTTCGCACGCCTGGTGGCCCCGGCTCGGCCGGCGTCATCATCATGGCCGACAACAACGAATACGGCCTGCCGACCGCTGCCCAGCGTGATGCCGTCTATGCCTACATCCGCGACTCGCGGCGCGGGCCGCCCGACGAGCTGTTCGTGATCATTCCGGAACCTGTCTTCGTCGACGTCGTGCTGCAGATCGATCCCGACACGCTGGCCGTGCGGCAAGCGGTGACGCTGGAGCTGAAAGACCTGTTCTTTCGCGAGGCTACGCCGGCCGGTCGAATCGTTCACTCCCACCTGACCGAAGCCGTGTCCGCTGCGCCTGGCGAGTTCGATCACAAGTTCATTTCGCCGGTTGTGACATCGGGCGGGTTCCTTGTCGCAGGCACGAACCAGATTCTCGTGCTGCGTTCCGTCGCCTTCCAGGAGTGACCGTGGATCGCTTCTGGCAAGCCCTGACGCATCTACTGCCCCCTGGCTTTGCGTTTCCGCGCAATCGGCGCTCGGCCGTCATGGCGTGGCTTGGCGCGTGGGCAGCGGTGCTTCGCGAGCATCACGATTTCGTCGACCGTGCGATCCGACAGTGGATGCCGCATCGCACCTGTTCCCGCCTGGAGGAATGGGAGGAAGCGCTTGGCCTTCCGGATTCGTGCGTCGCGCGCGAGCTGGACGAAGAGGAACGACGCACGGCCATGCTGGCGCGCTTGCGCGGCGACCTCGACCTGACGTTCGCGGACAGCTCGGCCGACAGCATCGGTGCGATGACGAACTACCTCGCGGCGGCCGGCTACGAGTGCGAAATCTGGGTGAATTACCCGTTCCGGGTCGGCCAGAACCGGGTCGGCGACCGGCTCGGCCGCAACGGCATTTTGTATGTGTACCCGGTTGGACTGTGCCGCAAGGCACGTGTCGGCAAGGCCCGCGTCGGCGATCGCCTGGTCGCTTGCCAGCCGGAGGTGGACGACCTGTATTGCCTGCTCAAGCGGATCGTCCCGTCACGCTTTGAAATCGAACTTGTCCCGGACATCGACTGATGGATTACACGAAGAGCAACAGCTATTCGATTGCCGACAACGGCAATCGGATGCATGACGACCGCAAGCCCGTCCCAACTGCAGTTGAGGACACGGACATGAACATGGTGATCTGGAGCCTGATGCAGGTCATCAAGGCCGCAGCGCTGGAAGGTAAGTCGTTTGACCCGGCGTCGGAGGAAACCTACAGCGTGTTCCTGAATGCGCTGAAGCAGCTGTTTCCGCTTCGCGAAGACATGACAGGCGCGGTTCGCTATTACGCGGCGGTGCCGGCCCAGCGGGCCGAGCCGGTGATCTATGTGCCCGCATTCGGCCTGATGGAATGGCTTGCCGATCGGAACTATTACCGATCACTCGATTGTGGCCAGCTCGTGTTGAGCGGATCGGCCGCGCGGCGCGGAACAGTGGCGGCCGACGGCTCGGCCAAGTCGAAGACCGATCTGCGCGGACTGTACGACTGGGCGGGTGAGAACGGGCTCATCGTCGCGGCCGCCAACTGGTCACCTGGTGTCTACGCGTTCTGCGACATCGACGCCAATCAGTTCCGGTTGCCGGACGTCCGTGGTGAAGGGCTACGTCTGTGGGACAACGGCCGCGGCGTCGACCAGGCACGCACTCTTGGCTCTTGGCAAGGCGGTGCCATCGAGTCTCACGGGCACGCGGCAAACAGCGGTGACGCGGGCGCGGTTGCGGATCGTCGAACTGGCTCCGGTGGCGGCCACAACCACAATAACGGCATTTTCACGCGCCTGTTGAGGGCGCCCTACGTAGGTTCGATCACAGGCAGCGACACCACAAACAGCGGAGACGAGCAGGCCGTTGGGGGTGGTGATTCGGCTGACATTGCGGCGGTCGGAGATCACGACCACCTCATTCCGGGCGTAGGACCACACCGTCACGACATCTCGATCTCCGCGACCGGCGGCAACGAAACGCGGATGCGCAACGTCGCCGTCGCAGCGCTCATCAAAATCTGAGGCACGCATGGATTACACCACCAGTCCCGACTACGGCGTCGCTGCGAACGGCCAGCGACTGCATCAGGACGCGAAAAGCCCAGCGACGGTTATCAGCCGACGCGATTTGAACATGCTGATCTGGTCGCTGATGGAGGTGCTGAAAGCTGCCGGCATCAGCGGCAAGGAGTTCAGCCCTGGCGATCCCGACTCCTATCAGCGCTTCCTGCGCTCGCTTCGCCGGCTGTTCGCCGATGCACCGGCCACAGCCGCTGCAATCGAGGCGCTGACCGATGGGCAGGTCGCGGGCCTGATCGGCTTTCCGACGCGCGCCGAAATGGACGCCAATCTGGCGTATCCCGACAACACTATCGCCTTGGTTACGAACGACGCCGATCCCGCGAACAACTCGTATTTTCGCAAGGTCGGCGAAAGCGGCACCGGTAGTTGGGTCATGTCGGACTACCCGTCACAGGCCACGATCGAGGATTTGCAGAATCGGCTGGCGACAGCCGAGAGTCAAACAGTCGTGCTGCAGGTCGCGGACGTCGACGGCTTTGTGTTTGTGCAGATGTTGCAAGACGGAACGCTGGAGACGCCGGGACTGCGCCTTGGCCCGCGCGTACTGGCCAATGACACCTTTGGAATGGAGTCCGGCACCGAAGCTGCGTTGCGTATGGTCGACGCGGATGGTTTCTGGATCGACGTTGTTGGCGATGACGGCAAACTGCCTGGTGCACTAGAAACCGGGCGGGCTGACGGCGTGCGGGTAGTCGACTCGGAGGGCTTCTATGTCGAATTGCTTGACCCGGCTGGCAATGCGATCGGACATGGACGTGTCGACCGAGACAACGAAGTGTACGGTGCACGCAACAGCCGAAATCTGGCGTTGAGCGCGGCCGTGAAGTCCACGCTCAATTCGATTGTTTGCCCGTGGGCATGGGATTACAACCACATCGCCTTTTACGGCCAGAGTCTCGAGGCGTCGTACGAGACATGGCCCGCGCTGTCGCGCGTGAGTCGATACGCAAGCAATGTCATGGTTGGTGGCTCTGTTCGGCCCGTCACGGATACCGGTGCTTTTGACCCGGTGGGGGGCAATCCAGCGTTCCAGCCGCTCATTGCCGTTGTTCAAGATGAGTCGACCGGCGCATTGTTGTCGGATGCCCAGGTCGCAGCGCTGCCGCGTGGAAATATGGCCCGTGGGGAGTCGCCGGCCGTGGGTGCCGTCAATTTTGCGAAGCGCTTGCACAATCAGCGTGTCGGCAAGCTGGACGATGCCAGCCGGTACTTCGTCGCGACGTCTTCTGGTGTTGGCGGCCGTACCATCGAGGCGCTTTCGAAAGGCGCAGAACCGGATCTGTGGCGGCGCCTGGTCGGTGCCGTCCAGCTGGCGCGTGACAATGCGACGGCCGCTGGCAAGACCTACGGGATCGGCGCATTCGTCTGGATTCAAGGCGAGTGGAACTACGATCCGGCTATCGGCGGGGACACGACGAAAGAGGGCTACAAAGCAAAGCTGGCGCAACTCCGAAGAGATTTCCAAGCCGATTGCGTGGCCGGGATCGCTGCTCAGAATGTGCAGCCTACGTTCATTACGTATCAGACTGGCGCTGGCTATACCCGCGACGAAAATGACCTTGCCATCGGTATGGCCCAATGGGAGTTCAGTCTGGAGAATCCAGGGTGCTATCTCGCTACGCCCGTGTATCCATTCACCGATAAGAACGGCCATCTGGACTCAAACGGATCGCGCTGGTTCGGGCTCCAGCTCGGAAAGGTCATGCATCGGATCGTCGAGATGCGGCAAGACTGGCGGCCGCTATCTCCGCGTCGTGCGATCGTAACTGGCCGCGTCGTCTCGATCGATTTCCACGTTCCGGAGCCACCTCTGCGATTTTCCCTCCCGTACGTGGTGTCGGCGGCACAGGACTATGCAGACAAAGGCTTCACCGTGCTCGACGACAACGGTCGCGTGCCGATTTCGGAGGCGCGCATCGTACTCGACACTATCGTGGAACTCGTATGCACCCGCGATTTCGTCGGGCAGGTCAAGGTTCGCTACGCCGACAAGACTTATCACTGGGGCAACGGATGCTTGTGCGACTCCGATGCGACGATTGCCCCTGACAACTACGAGTACGAGGCCGGACGTGGCTTCTATCCCGAAGCCAACGTGCAGGCGCTTGTCGGCAAGCCATACCCGCTGAGCAACTGGTGTGTCGCATTCAGCATCACGCCTGATACAACCTACTAACGAACTGATCGAGGTACAAATGGGCATTCTTCTTCGTGACGACCAAGCATCCTACCGAGCCAACGCTAAAGGGATGATTTTTCCAATTTCGGACGCTGGCCTTGAGTTCGTCGGCGTATTCGGGGGCGATCTGACGGCGAGCAGCCGAAATTTCGCGGCCAACAAGCCGGCACTCGCTCCAGTCGGATCGCCGACCGTGAACGAGGACAGCATCGTCCTGACTGGTTCCAGCGCATTTCTGCAGACCGAGATGGCCGACTCGATCGACCTGACGTTTATCGCGATCGCTCGGCCGCTGGAAATGGTAGGCCACGTGCTCATCTCGAACTATCGATCGGTGTCCCTTGCCCATTCCGGCACGACGATCGGTGCGAGCTTGTATACCGTGCCCGAACCGGGGCCTGACAACGATGGGCTGAAGACCGTCGTTTTCGAGCGAGCAGTGACGGACGGGAACGCGTCAATTTTCGCGGGCGTGAGCCTCGAAAACGATCAGGGACTTGGTGTCTACCAGTTCCTCTGTGGGCGGTTCGACTCGTCGGCCAAGGTGCATCGTGTGAACAACCTCACGACCGGCCATTCATTCACATCGGGTCCGGAACCCCGCGCCCTCGATCTCGGCGGAACCTTTCGCATTGGAGCGGGCTACGCTGCCGGCGAGTGGGAAGGCAAGTCTGAGTTTGTCTCTGCGATCGGGATGTCCCGCTGCATTACCGATCATGAGCTGACGACCCTGTACCAGTTCTGGAAAGGGTACTGCTCGCGGCGAGGGATCGTGATCTGAGTTTTGGGGCCCCTCAAACTGGTTTTGAGGGTGCTTCAAAGCGGTGTTGCAGGCCGGTTGGAGGTTTCCCCCCCCGGCCGGTTGTCTTTCCGGGATTTTTCCCCGGAAATTGCTGGGTCAAATTAAACGTCGGCGCGGGTCAAATTAAACGGCGCGCTACTTCGCAGCGGGCGCGCAAGCGCGTAGAATGCCCGCTTCGATGAATTTGACGGAGTCGCCCCGACCATGAACGATCAGCGCAAGAAGAACCCTGTCCGCAACGTGAGCATCCTGATCGTCGTGGCCGTGCTGCTCGTGATCGGGACGATCCTGTACAACGCGATTTCGCAGAAGCAAGCGTACGACGAGGCCCATCCGGCCGAGGCCGCGAGCGCGGCGTCGCACTGACGTGCCGATGCGCGGCCCGGCGGGCCGCGCACGTGGTGGGGATGTGAAGGGGATGAATCCCCGGTTGTTGCTGCGGCGGATGCCGCGCGGAGCCGGGGAAGAAGCGGGCGCCGGAACCGGCGCGCCGCGTACGCAAGTCAGCCGTGCGTCAACGTGACGCAGGGGCGAACTTCGGGCGGATCCGTGCGTAGAACACGGCCGCGAGCAGCGCGAGCCAGGCCGCGCCGACATACAGCGCGATGCGCGTGTCCTCGAACCAGCCGAGCATCACGATCACGAAGCCCATGAACGCGATCGTCAGGGCCGGTGCGACCGGCCACAACGGCACCTTGAACTTCAGCGCCGCGACTTCGGCGTTCGACAGCCGGCGACGCATCGCCACCTGCGACAGCAGGATCATCAGCCACACCCACACGGTGGCGAACGTTGCGATCGCCGCGACCATCAGGAACACGTCCTTCGGCATCAGGTAGTTGAGCAGCACGCCGACGAGCAGCGCGACCGCCATCACGAGCACCGTGACCCACGGCACGCCGTGCCGCGACGTCGTCATCAGCACGCGCGGCGCCTGGCCTTGCCGCGCCATCCCGAACATCATCCGGCCCGCGCCGAAGATGTCGCTGTTGATCGCGGAGATCGCCGCGCTGATCACGACGAGGTTGAGGATCGTTGCAGCCGACTTCACGCCGAGTGCCGAGAAGATCTGCACGAACGGGCTGCCGTCGCCGCCGACGCCCGTCCACGGGCTGATCGACATCAGCACGACCATCGTCAGCACGTAGAACAGCAGGATGCGCGCGGGCACCGCGTTGATCGCGCGCGGAATCACGCGCTCCGGATCTTTCGCCTCGCCGGCGCTCATCCCGATCACCTCGATCCCGCCGTACGCGAAGATCACGACCGACAGCGACGCGATCAGCCCGCCAATGCCGTTCGGCAGGAAGCCGCCGTGGTTCCACAGGTTCGCGAACGTCGGCACGTCGGCCGAGTGGCCGAAGTGCATGCCGGTCAGCAGGATCGCGACGCCGCCGCCGATCATCGCGACGATCGCGCCGACCTTGATGATCGACAGCCAAAACTCGAGCTCGCCGAACACCTTCACGTGGCACAGGTTCAGCCCGCAGATGATCGCGACGACGCCGAGCACCCAGATCCATTGCGGGACATCCGGAAACCAGAAGCCCATGTAGATGCCGAACGCGGTGATGTCGGCGATCGCGACGATCACCATTTCGAGCGTGTAGGTCCAGCCGGTGACGAATCCGGCGAACTGGCCGAGGTTCTCGGTCGCGTAATGGCCGAACGAGCCGGCGACGGGTTCGCGCACGGCCATCTCGCCGAGCGCGCGCATCACCATGTAGACGGCCGCGCCGCCCAGGATGTACGCCAGGATCACGGCCGGGCCCGCGAGCTGGATCGCGGACGCCGAACCGTAGAACAGGCCCGTGCCGATCGCCGAACCCAGCGCGAGAAAGCGGATGTGCCGCGCGCTCAGATGGCGCTGCAAGTTTTTCATCGAGTCTCCGATATCGTTATGCGACGGACCGGGCGAGCGGGGCCGATCCGATTGGTTCAAGTTGTCTATACAACTTAAATGTGAACGAATGATAACAAGCCGGACCGGGTGACCGGAATCGGGTATTCCCTGACTGGCGCGACGGGCGCAATAGGGGGCTGGGCGGTCGCGCGGCGAGGGCGCAGGCCGCGTGGAACGGGCGGGTCATGCTTCGGGGATCGCTGAATCGGGGAGCACCGGGGCCGATCCGCGGCATGCGCGGGCCGGCCACCGGCGGGGTCAGGCCGCGCTCAGGCGGGCAGGCGGATCACGCTCGCATCCTTGCGGATCAGCAGCGAAGACGCCAGCATCTGCTTGCATTGGTGCGCGAGCACCTTCAGGTCGTGCGTGAGCTCGGCACCCACCGCATCGGATTTCTCCGCGGACACGACCATCGCATCGAGGTCGCGCGTGATCTGCTTCGACGCGTCGAGCTGATCCGCGGGCGGCGGCTCGCCGGCCTCGGCCTTCTCGAGATTGTCGAGCACCGCGGCGAGGCCGCGATGCAGCGCGTCGTCGTGGAGGATACTGCCGTCGGCTGCACAGGCCGTGCGGATCAGCGGCGCGGCGGCCGTGATCTGCGCGCCGAGCACGTGGGTCTGCACGAGCAGGTCGTTCAGTTCGGGCACGAAGCGCTGGTGCGCCTTCGGCTCGATCATCATCCGCTGGAATGCCTGCCCGAGATTCGCGAACGCGATGTGCACGTCCTTGCGCGCGAGGCGGTAGCGGTAGTCGTCGTC
>NZ_CAJNKE010000133.1 GCF_905232215.1 Burkholderia sp. LMG 13014 | reverse complement strand
ACCGCCCATTCCCCGACGCTGCATCCGCTATCGTGAAAGTCTTCCGCGGCCTGCCCAACGCCGAGAGCCGCGCCCCGTGCGCGCTGACGATCGGCAACTTCGACGGTGTCCATCGCGGCCACCAGGCCCTGCTCGCGCGCGTGCGCGCGGCAGCGGACGCGCGCGGCCTGCCCGTGTGCGTGATGACGTTCGAGCCGCACCCGCGCGAATTCTTCAACCCGGCCGGCGCGCCGCCGCGCATCGCGATGCTGCGCGACAAGCTCGAGGCGCTGCGCGATCACGGCGTCGACCGCGTGGTCGTCGAGCACTTCAACCACACGTTCGCGAGCCAGTCGCCGCAGGCGTTCGTCGAACGCACGCTGGTGAACGGGCTGCACACGCGCTGGATGATGGTCGGCGACGATTTCTGCTACGGCGCGAAACGCGCGGGCACCTTCGACACGCTGCAGGCGGCCGGCGCGCAATACGGCTTCGAGGTCGAGCAGATGGGTACGGTAGCCGGCAGCGACGGCACGCGCATCTCGAGCTCGGGCGTGCGCGCCGCGCTCGCGGCCGGCGATCTCGACGCGGCCGCGCAGGCGCTCGGCCACGGCTATGCGATCAGCGGCCACGTCGCACACGGGCTGAAGCTCGGCCGCGACCTCGGCTTCCCGACGCTGAACATACCGATCGCCCACAAGCGGCCGGCGCTCGCGGGCATCTTCGTCGTGCAGGTGCACGGCCTCGGCCCGGCCCCGCTGCCGGGCGTCGCCAGCCTCGGCCTGCGCCCGACCGTCGACGATTCGGGCCGCGTGCTGCTCGAAGTCCACCTGCTCGACTGGCACGGCGACGCGTACGGCAAGCTCATCCGCGTCGAATTCCTGAAGAAGCTGCGCGACGAGGCGAAATTCGACGATCTCGAGGCGCTGTCGCGCGCGATCGCGCTGGACGTCGCGAATGCGCGCGCGTACTTCATCGAGCGCGACCGTGCGCCGGGCAGCCGCGCCACGGGCTTCTCGACGTCGGCCACCGACCGAATTAGCTGATCCGGACGGCGGCGCCTGGCGCCGCACCCTCGCGCCGCTCACTCGCGCGCATACCCGATTCACGACGCTCGCGCGTCCCCCGAGATTTAGATAGCGATCCCATCATGAGCAACAAGAAAGCCGATTCGAAACCGCAGGCCAAGTATCCGGTCAACCTGCTCGACACGCCGTTCCCGATGCGCGGCGACCTGCCCAAGCGCGAGCCGCAGTGGGTCAAGGAATGGGAAGAACGCGGGCTCTACGAGAAGATCCGCGCGGCCAGCGCCGGCCGGCCGAAGTTCATCCTGCACGACGGCCCGCCGTATGCTAACGGCGACATCCACCTCGGCCACGCCGTCAACAAGATCCTGAAGGACATCGTCGTCAAGTCGCGCAACATGGCCGGCTTCGACGCGCCGTACGTGCCGGGCTGGGATTGCCACGGGATGCCGATCGAGATCCAGATCGAGAAGCAGTTCGGCAAGTCGCTGCCGGCCGCCGAAGTGATGAGCAAGGCGCGCGCGTACGCGACCGAGCAGATCGAAAAGCAGAAGGTCGGCTTCAAGCGCCTGGGCGTGCTCGGCGACTGGGCCAATCCGTACAAGACGATGAACTTCGTCAACGAGGCGGAAGAGATCCGCGCGCTCGGCAAGATCATCGAGAAGGGCTATGTGTATCGCGGGCTGAAGCCGGTGAACTGGTGCTTCGACTGCGGCTCGGCGCTCGCCGAAGCGGAAGTCGAGTACAAGGACCGCACCGATCCGACGATCGACGTGATGTTCGCATTCGCGGAACCGGAAAAGACCGCGCAGGCGTTCGGCCTGCCGGCCCTGCCGCGCGCCGAAGGCGGCATCGTGATCTGGACCACCACGCCGTGGACGATCCCGGCGAACCAGGCGCTGAACCTCCATCCGGAAATCGTCTATGCGCTGGTCGACACCGAGCGCGGGCTGCTGATCATCGCGGAAGAGCGCGTCGAAGCATGCATGACCGACTTCAAGCTGACTGGCCGCGTCATTGCGACCACGCCGGGCGTGAAGCTCGCGGGCCTGCGCTTCCACCACCCGCTCGCGTCGGCTCACCCCGGCTACAAGCGTACCGCGCCCGTCTACCTCGGCGACTACGTGACGACCGACACCGGTACCGGCGTCGTGCACTCGTCGCCCGCGTACGGTATCGAGGACTTCGTGTCCTGCAAGGCGCACGGGATGACCGACTCGGACTTCATCAACCCGGTGATGGGTGATGGCCGCTACATCGAATCGCTGCCGCTGTTCGGCGGCCTGTCGATCTGGGACGCGAACCCGAAGATCGTCGACGCGCTGAACGCGGCCGGTTCGCTGCTGCGCAGCGAGAAGTACTCGCACAGCTACATGCACTGCTGGCGCCACAAGACGCCGATCATCTACCGCGCGACGTCGCAGTGGTTCGCCGGCATGGACGTGACGCCGCGCGACGGCGGCAAGACGCTGCGCGAAACGGCGCTCGAAGGCGTCGACGCAACCGCGTTCTACCCGTCGTGGGGCAAGCAGCGCCTGTTCAGCATGATCGCGAACCGTCCCGACTGGACCCTGTCGCGCCAGCGCCAATGGGGCGTGCCGATGGCGTTCTTCGTGCACAAGGAAACCGGCGAGCTGCACCCGCGCACGCTCGAGCTGCTCGAGGAAGTCGCGAAGCGCGTCGAGCAATCGGGCATCGAGGCGTGGCAGACGCTCGACCCGCGCGAGCTGATCGGCGACGACGCGAACCTGTACGAAAAGAACCGCGACACGCTCGACGTGTGGTTCGACTCGGGCACGACGCACTGGCACGTGCTGCGCGGCTCGCACAAGGATCAGCTGCAGTTCCCGGCCGATCTCTACCTCGAAGGCTCGGACCAGCACCGCGGCTGGTTCCACTCGTCGCTGCTCACGGCATCAATGATCGATGGCTGCGCGCCGTACAAGGGCCTGCTCACGCACGGCTTCACGGTCGACGGCGAAGGCCGCAAGATGAGCAAGTCGCTCGGCAACGGCATCGACCCGCATGAAGTCGCGAACCGCCTCGGCGCGGAAATCATCCGCCTGTGGATCGCATCGACCGACTACTCGGGCGAGCTCGCGATCTCCGAGGAAATCCTGAAGCGCGTGACCGAAGGCTATCGCCGCATCCGCAACACGCTGCGCTTCCTGCTCGCGAACCTGTCGGACTTCGACTTCGCGCAGCACGCGGTGCCGGTCGACGAGTGGCTGGAAATCGACCGCTATGCGGTCGCGTTCTCGCAGCAACTGCAGACGGAGCTGCTCGGCCACTACGAGAAGTACGAGTTCCACCCGGTCGTCGCGAAGCTGCAGACGTACTGCTCGGAAGATCTCGGCGGCTTCTACCTCGACGTGCTGAAGGACCGCCTGTACACGAGCGCGGCCGATTCGCGCGCCCGCCGCTCCGCGCAGACGGCGCTGTACCACTTGACGCACGGCCTGCTGCGCGTGCTCGCACCGTTCCTGTCGTTCACGGCGGAAGAAGCGTGGAAGGTGTTCCAGCCGGCCAGCGAAACGATCTTCACGGAAACCTACTACGCGTATCCGGAAGTCGCCGGCTCCACCGCGCTGATCGAGAAGTGGGCGCTGCTGCGTGATGTGCGCGGCAACGTGACGAAGGCGCTCGAGGAAGCGCGCACCGCGAACCGCATCGGTTCGTCGCTGCAGGCCGAAGTCGCCGTGCATGCGAGCGGCGCACGCTACGACGCGCTCACGAGCCTCGGCGAGGATCTCAAGTTCGTGCTGATCACGTCGGCCGCGACGGTCGTCAAGGTCGACGACGAAGCACAGGAAAGCGTCGACGTGGCCGCTTCGAAGTACCAGAAGTGCGAGCGCTGCTGGCACTACCGCGAAGATGTCGGCGCGCACGCCGATCATCCGACGCTGTGCGGCCGCTGCTTCTCCAACCTGTTTGAAAACGGCGAAATCCGGAGCGCTGCTTGACTATGGCGAAAACCCTGTCGAAACCGGCCAGCGGCGCGCTTGCGCCCTGGCTCGGCATTTCGCTGATCGTGATCCTGTTCGACCAGTTGTCGAAGATCTCGATCCTGAAAACGTTCGTGTACGGCGCGCAGCACGAGCTGACGTCGTTCTTCAACCTCGTGCTGGTGTACAACCGCGGCGCGGCATTCGGCTTCCTGTCGACCGCGGGCGGCTGGCAGCGCTGGGCGTTCACCGCGCTCGGCATCGCCGCGACGCTCGTGATCTGCTTCCTGTTGAAGCGTCACGGCCAGCAGCGCCTGTTCAGCCTGTCGCTCGCGCTGATCCTCGGCGGCGCGCTCGGCAACGTGATCGACCGGCTCGTCTACGGCCACGTGATCGACTTCCTCGATTTCCATCTCGGCGCCTGGCACTTCCCGGCGTTCAACCTCGCCGATTCCGCGATTACGATCGGCGCGGTGCTGCTCATCTACGACGAACTGCGTCGCGTGCGCGGCTCACGCTAAGCGCGCATACTCGGCGTCGACGGCCGGCTTCGCGCCGGCCGTTCCGTTCGACCCTTGGAGGCCTGAGTTGGCACACGCAGAACTCGCTGGAAAACACCTCGTTCTCGGCCTGACGGGCGGCATCGCCTGCTACAAGATCGCCGAGCTCACCCGGCTGCTCGTGAAGGCCGGCGCGACCGTCCAGGTCGCGATGACCGAAGCCGCCACCCAGTTCATCACGCCCGTCACGATGCAGGCACTGTCGGGCCGGCCCGTCTACACGAGCCAGTGGGACGCGCGCGTCGACAACAACATGGCGCACATCGACCTGTCGCGCGAAGCCGACGCAATCGTGATCGCACCCGCGTCGACGGACTTCCTCGCAAAGCTCGCGCACGGATTCGCGGACGATCTGCTGTCCACGCTGTGCGTCGCGCGCGATTGCCCGTTGCTCGTTGTCCCCGCAATGAACCGCCAGATGTGGCAGAACCCGGCCACGCAGCGCAACGCCGCGCAACTGCGCGCGGACGGCGTGTCGGTGCTCGGCCCGGATTCGGGTGCGCAGGCGTGCGGCGAAGTCGGCGATGGACGGATGCTCGAGCCCGAAGCGATCTATGAAGCGATCGTCGCGCACTTCGCGCCGAAGGTACTCGCGCACCGGCGCGTGCTGATCACGGCCGGCCCGACGTTCGAACCGCTCGACCCGGTGCGCGGCCTCACGAACCGCTCGAGCGGCAAGATGGGCTTCGCGCTCGCGCGTGCCGCGCAGCAGGCCGGCGCCGACGTGCATCTCGTCGCGGGGCCGGTGGCGCTCGACACGCCGTGGGGCGTGTACCGCCAGGACGTGCAGACGGCCCAGCAGATGTACGACGCGGTCATGCATGCCGTCGCCGATGCCGACATCTTCATCGCGGTGGCCGCGGTCGCCGACTGGCGCGTTGCGCAGCCGTCCGAGCACAAGATGAAGAAGACGGCCGACCACAAGGTGCCCGCGCTCGCGTTCGTCGAGAACCCCGACATCCTCGCGTCGGTCGCGGCGCTGCCCGATCCGCCGTTCTGTGTCGGGTTCGCGGCCGAAAGCGGCGACCTCGACGTGCACGGCGACGAGAAGCGCAAGCGCAAGAACGTGCCGCTGCTCGTCGGCAATCTCGGCCCGCTGACGTTCGGTCGCGACGACAACGAAGTCGTGCTGTTCGAGGCCGCCGGGCTCACGCGCCTGCCGCGCGCACCGAAGGACGAACTCGCGCACACGCTCGTCGCGGAAATCGCGAAGCGCCTGCCCGACAACCGCCTGATCTGATCACCCGCGCGGCGGCGCTTGCCGCCGCGCCCTTCCCGACCGATTCGACGACCGCATGAAACTCGACCTGAAGATTCTCGACGCGCGCATGCGCGACTACCTGCCCGCCTATGCGACCACCGGCAGCGCGGGCCTCGACCTGCGCGCATGCCTCGACGCCCCCGTCACGCTGCAGCCGGGCGAAACGACGCTCGTGCCGACGGGCCTCGCGATCCACCTCGCCGATCCCGGCTATGCGGCGCTGATCCTGCCGCGCTCGGGCCTCGGCCACAAGCACGGGATCGTGCTCGGCAACCTGGTCGGCCTGATCGACTCCGACTACCAGGGCCAGTTGATGGTCTCGACGTGGAACCGCGGCCAGACCGAGTTCGTGCTGAACCCGTTCGAACGGCTCGCGCAGCTCGTGATCGTGCCGGTCGTGCAGGCGCAGTTCAACATCGTCGACGATTTCGCCGAGAGCGATCGCGGCGAAGGCGGCTTCGGCAGCACCGGCCGCCACTGAACGACGCAATGAAAAAAGGGGCCTCGCGGCCCCTTTTTCTTGTCCTTCGCCGTCATTCCTGGACGGTTTGCGCGATCCGCGCGGGCGTCAGGTCGCGCTGCCGCGACTGAGCCACGATCGCATAGATCACCAGCGCGACCAGCACCCCAAGCAGCACGGCCGACGACCCGACCGTGCCTAGCGCGAGGCCGCCCTTTGCGACCGGCTTCGTCAGCAGGTCGCCGACCGTCGCTCCGAACGGGCGCGTGAGCACGAACGCAGCCCAGAACAGGAACACGCCGGAGATCCGCGTGAAGTAGTGCGCAAGCACGATCACCGCCAGCAGCCCGCCGATCAGCAGCGCGCCGCCGCCGAAACCGAGCCCCGAGCTGTCCGCGAGGAAGTCGCCGAGCGCAGTGCCGAGCGTGTTCGAGAACAGGATCGCAATCCAGTACAGCAGTTCGACCTTGCGCGTGCGAATCAGGTCGACCGACAGCGATTCGCCGCTCAGGCGCCAGACCGCGAAGATCGCCAACAGGATCGCGACGAGGATCGACGAACCGGCTGCGTAGCCGAGGCCGAGCGTGCGGTCCATGAAGTCGGACATCGTCGTGCCGGCCGTGCTCGTCGCGACGATCACGGCCCAGTAGATCGCCGGGCGATAGCGTGTCGTCTTGAGCTGTGCGCCCAGCGTCACGAGAAAGAAACCGAACAGCAGGATCGAGCTCACCGCGTAGCCGACGTTCAGCGTCATCGACAGCAGGTCGCCGCCGGTTTCGCCGAGCGTCGTCGCGCAGATCTTCATGATCCAGAACGCGAGCGTGATTTCGGGAAGTTTGTTCATTCGAACCCCTTTTTGCAGGAAAGCGGCGGGCCGGCGCGGGCCGGCCTGCCTTGCAGACAGGATCGAATGTAGTCGCCGCGGGCTTAACGGAACCTTAGCGAACGGAAAAACGCAGCGGGCGGGCGCACCGGTACCGTCAACGAGCGTGTTCGTGCCGGTAATGCAGCGCGTACGCGAGCGTGAGCAGCACGACGAACACGATGCCGACCACCATCGTCATCCGGAATTCGCGCGTGAACGCGGTCGTGAACAGGATCGCCGCGACGAGGCCCGCACCGAGCAGGCTGCCGAACGGGTGCCCCCACATCCGGAACGCAAGCGCGGGGCCGCGATACCGCGCACGGAAGCGCAGGTGCGTGACGAAGATCATCATCCACGTGAACAGCGCGCCGAACATCGCGATCGCCATCATCACGGTGAACGCGGTATCGGGCGCCAGCGCGACCAGCACGGCCGCGACCGCGACGCCGCTCGTCGAGATCCACAGCGCCGCGCGCGGCACGCCGTTCGAGCCGAGCCGGCCGAACACCGCCGGCGCGAGTCGGGCGCGCGACAGGCTGAACATCATCCGCGTCGTCACGTAGAGCTGGCTGTTCATCGCCGACAGCGCCGCGATCAACAGCACGAAGTTGATCACGCCTGCCGCGTACGGCACGTGGGTCGCGGCCATCACCTTCACGAACGGGCTTTCGTCGGTGCCGGCCTGCGTCCACGGCACGATCGCGAGCATCAGCGACAGCGTCAGCAGGTAGAACAGCACGAGCCGGAACACGGTCGAGCGGAACGCGCGCGTGACCGCGTGCTGCGGATCGCGTGCCTCGCCGGCCGCGATCGCGACGGCTTCGATGCTCATGTAGCTGAAGATCGCGACGATCACCGCGACCCAGGTGCCCCACGGCCCCTTCGGCATGAAGCCGCCGTGCGCGGTGTAGTTCGCGAAACCGATGCCCGATGCGGCCGGCGCCGACCACACGAGATAGGCGCCGAGCACGATGAACACGACGATCGCCGCGATCTTCAGCAGCGAGAACGCGTATTCGACCGTGCCGTACAGCGTGACGCTCGCGAGGTTCACCGCGATCAGCAGCGCGGAGAAGCCGATCACCCAGTACCAGCCGGGCACGGCCGGGAACCAGTACTTCATGAACACGGCGATCGCGCTGATCTCGGTGCCGATCGCGAACACGACCGCGAACCAGTACGCATAGCGCACCAGGAAGCCCGCCAGCGGGCCGACATAGTGCTCGGCATACGCGCCGAACGAGCCGGCCGTCGGATGCGCAACCGTCATTTCCGCGAGCGCGCCCATCAGCAGCAGCGCGATCAGCGCACCGATCGCATACGAGACCAGCACGCTCGGGCCGGCGAGCCCGATCGCGAACCCGCTACCGAGAAACAGCCCCGTGCCGATCGCGCCGCCGATCGCGATCATCGCCATCTGCCCAGACGTCAGCGCATGGCGCAAACCCTGTTCGCGCGCGACGATGTCGTCGAACGTCCGTTGTTGTTGTGTCACTGCGTTGCCACTCCCCTGCACCACCAACGCGCCGCCGGCGCCAGATAAAACGAAACGGCGCGGAAAACATCCCGCGCCGTTCGCATGAACTACCCGATTATCGCTTACTCGACTTCGACAGCCTCTTCGTTCGGCTTGTGCGGCGGGTTCGCCAGCTTGTCGAACGACAACTGCACCTTGTCGTTTTCGTCGACATCGACCGTCACGTGGCCGCCGTTGACGAGCTTGCCGAACAGCAGCTCGTCGGCCAGCGCGCGCCGGATCGTGTCCTGGATCAGCCGCTGCATCGGCCGCGCACCCATCAGCGGGTCGAAGCCGTGCTTCGCGAGATGCTTGCGCAACGCGTCGGTGAAGAGCGCGTCGACCTTCTTCTCGTGCAGCTGTTCCTCGAGCTGGATCAGGAACTTGTCGACCACGCGCATGATGATTTCCTCATCGAGCGAGCGGAAGCTGATGATCGAATCCAGGCGGTTACGGAACTCCGGCGTGAACAGGCGCTTGATGTCGGTCATCTCGTCGCCCGTCTCACGGCGCGTGGTGAAGCCGATCGTCGCCTTCTGCATCGACTCGGCGCCCGCGTTCGTCGTCATGATGATGATGACGTTGCGGAAATCCGCCTTGCGGCCGTTGTTGTCCGTCAGCGTGCCGTGGTCCATCACCTGCAGCAGCACGTTGAAGATGTCCGGATGCGCCTTCTCGATTTCATCGAGCAGCAGCACGCAGTGCGGCTTCTTCGTGACGGCTTCGGTCAGCAGACCGCCCTGGTCGAACCCGACGTAGCCCGGCGGCGCGCCGATCAGGCGGCTCACCGCGTGACGCTCCATGTATTCCGACATGTCGAAGCGGATCAGCTCGATGCCGAGCGTGAACGCGAGCTGGCGCGCCACTTCGGTCTTGCCGACACCCGTCGGGCCGGAGAACAGGAACGCGCCGATCGGCTTGTCCATCTTGCCGAGGCCCGCACGCGCCATCTTGATCGAGGCAGCCAGTGCATCGATCGCCGGATCCTGGCCGAACACGACGCTCTTCAGGTCGCGGTCGAGCGTCTGCAGCTTGCTGCGATCGTCCTGCGACACGCTTTGCGGCGGCACGCGCGCGATCTTCGAGATGATTTCCTCGATCTCGCTCTTGCCGATCGTCTTCTTCTGCTTCGACTTCGGCAGGATGCGCTGCGCGGCGCCCGCTTCGTCGATCACGTCGATCGCCTTGTCCGGCAGGTGACGGTCGGTGATGAAGCGCGCCGACAGTTCAGCCGCAGCCGACAGTGCGCCCGACGAATACTTGACGCCGTGGTGTTCCTCGAAGCGCGACTTCAAGCCGCGCAGGATCGCGACCGTCTGCTCGACGGTCGGCTCCGTCACGTCGACCTTCTGGAAGCGCCGCGACAGCGCCGCATCCTTCTCGAAGATGCCGCGATACTCGGTGAAGGTGGTCGCGCCGATGCACTTGAGCACGCCCGACGACAGCGCCGGCTTCAGCAGGTTCGACGCATCGAGCGTGCCGCCCGACGCAGCGCCCGCGCCGATCAGCGTGTGGATCTCGTCGATGAACAGGATTGCGTGCGGGCGCTCCTTCAGCTCCTTCAGCACCGTCTTCAGACGTTGCTCGAAATCGCCGCGATACTTGGTGCCCGCGAGCAATGCGCCCATGTCGAGCGAGTAGACCTGCGCGTTCGCGAGGATGTCCGGCACTTCGCCGCGCGTGATGCGATAGGCGAGCCCTTCCGCGATCGCGGTCTTGCCGACGCCGGCTTCGCCGACGAGCAGCGGATTGTTCTTGCGGCGACGGCACAGCACCTGGACCACGCGCTCGACCTCGGGCTCGCGACCGATCAGCGGATCGATCCGGCCGTCCTTCGCCATCTGGTTCAGGTTCTGCGTGAACTGCGCGAGCGGCGTTTCCTTCTGCGCATTCGCGTCTTCGCTTTCCGCGTTCGCATCGGTCGACTTCGCGGCTTCGCCGTTGTTCGTCTTCGCGATGCCGTGCGAAATGAAGTTCACGACGTCGAGCCGCGTAACGCCCTGCTGCTGCAGGTAGTAGACGGCGTGCGAATCCTTCTCGCCGAAGATCGCGACCAGCACGTTCGCGCCGGTCACTTCCTTCTTGCCGTTCGACGTCGACTGGACGTGCATGATCGCGCGCTGGATCACGCGCTGGAAACCGAGCGTCGGCTGGGTATCGACATCGTCGGTGCCCGGGACGGTAGGTGTGTTGTCGTGGATGAAATTGCGCAGGTTCTGACGCAAATCCTCGATGTTTGCCGCGCACGCGCGCAACACCTCGGCTGCCGTCGGATTATCCAGCAGGGCCAGCAGCAAATGCTCGACCGTAATGAACTCATGGCGCGCCTGGCGTGCTTCCATGAACGCCATGTGCAGGCTGACTTCCAATTCCTGGGCAATCATGCTTCCTCCATCACGCACTGCAGCGGATGCCCGGCCTGCCGCGCATGGGTAACGACTTGCTCAACCTTGGTCGACGCGATGTCCCGCGTATAGACCCCACAAACCCCTCGCCCTTCGCGATGGACCTTCAGCATGATCTGCGTGGCCGTCTCGCGATCCTTCTTGAAATACTCCTGGACCACCATCACGACGAACTCCATCGGCGTGAAGTCGTCGTTCAGCAGCACCACCTTGTACATCGAAGGCGGCTTGAGCTTCTGCTGCTTGCGTTCCAGGACGGTGCTGTCCTGCTTGTCCGGGATAATCGCCATACACCCATTCTAAACAACTCGGACAGGCCCGCAATCCTGCCATTACCCGACCGACCGGCCGGCGCCCTCCCCGGAATCCCGGAACACGCGATCTTCTTCGTGCCATACGAAAGCCGGCTGCGGTGCCGGCTTTCACGCGTGGCGCGGAACACGAACCGTCAGGGGGAACCGCACCGGAACGTCGTGTCCGCATCCAGTATCCCACAAGCCGGGACGACTCGAACGCGTGTCACTCGAGCCTGGTATATGAGCCGATTATGCGGCTTTTCAAGACCTCGCGCTTGGCCGCGTGCTGCTAAGCAAAGCCGGAAAAACCCTGAAAATGGGTTCTTTACAACGTCCCTCTAAACGTCTAAAAATTCCACTTGACACTCCAATAAAGAGCGCCAACAATCAAGCTGGCACTTTTTTCAATTTGCCGGTTGGCAAAATGAAAGAGGCCGAAGGTGAGCTTGTGAGGGGGGAACGGCTGCATTTTCCGGTCGTTTAGCTTTTCGAGCGTGCTCGTGGTAAGTAGCAGCGACTGTGTGACAGGGGAAGTAGGAAATGGCAACTGGTATCGTTAAGTGGTTCAACGACGCGAAGGGCTTCGGTTTCATCACTCCCGATGAGGGCGGTGAGGATCTGTTTGCGCACTTCTCGGCTATCACCATGAATGGCTTCAAGACGCTGAAGGAAGGCCAGAAGGTGAGCTTTGACGTCGTTCAAGGACCGAAGGGCAAGCAAGCGTCGAACATCCAGGCCGCATAAGGCACCGGATATCAGACGAAGAAACCCGGCGCAGGTATTGCGCCGGGTTTCTTTATTTGAGGCCGGCCAATCGATTATCGATTGGCCGGCCTTTTCGTTCAATCCCGATAATTGAACACGCATTGTCTTGTCTCGCGCGCAAATCGGATACTCGTCCGACGCGTGAAACATAATCGCCACTTCGTTACACGACCTTCAGCGTGCCCATCATGCCGAGATCCTCGTGTTCGAGAATGTGGCAATGAAACATGCGCTCGCCGGGCATGTCTTGCGTAACAAGAATCGTCACGGTTTCGCCGCTGCGCACGTTCACGGTATCGCGCCACGCGCGGAACGGTTCGCTCGTGCGCGAACCGCCCGACAAACGCTCGATCACCTGGAACTGCGTGCCGTGCAGATGGAACGGGTGATCCATGTCGGTGCCATTGCGGATCGTCCAGCGCTCGATGTCGCCACGGCGGCTCGTCAGCGTCGCGCGGTGCGGCGCGTAGGTGTCGCCGTTGATCGTGAAGCGCATGCCCGCCGGGCGGCCGTGCGCCCCGCCCTTCATCATCGCGTC
>NZ_CAJNKE010000132.1 GCF_905232215.1 Burkholderia sp. LMG 13014 | reverse complement strand
CATGCCCCACAAGGAAGGCAGTCTCGAAGCCCCGACCCGGCATCCGCTCGACTGGCAGTCCGAAGCGTTCTACGACCAGGCCGCGATCGATGCCGAAATGACGCGCGTGTTCGACATCTGCGCCGGATGCCGGCGCTGCGTGTCGCTGTGCGGTGCGTTTCCGACGCTGTTCGATCTGGTCGACGACACGCCGATGGGCGATATCGAGGAAGTGCCGAAGGACGCGTTCGGCAAGGTCGTCGACCAGTGCTACCTGTGCGACCTCTGCTACATGACGAAATGCCCGTACGTGCCGCCGCACGCATGGAACGTCGACTTCCCGCACCTGATGCTGCGCGGCAAGGCCGCACGCTACAAGCGCGGCGAAGCGACGCTGCGCGACAAGGTGCTGTCGAACACCGACGCGCTCGGCCACTTCGCCGGCATTCCGATCGTCACGCAGGCGGTGAACGCGGTGAACCGCATGCCGCCCGCGCGCCATGCACTCGAAGCGGCGCTCGGCGTCGATCGCGATGCGTGGCTGCCGGAATTCGCGCCGCGCAAGTTCCGGCGCACGGCGAAGCCCTCGGACGGCGTGCCCGTGCGCGACGGCGAACGCACGCCAGGCAAGGTCGCGATCTACGCGACGTGCTACGTGAATTTCAACGAGCCGGGCATCGGTCACGACCTGCTCGCGATCCTCGCGCACAACGAGATCCCGTACGAACTCGTCTCGCGTGAAGCCTGCTGCGGGATGCCGCTGCTCGAGCAGGGCAATCTCGCCGGCGTGGCCGCGAAGAAGGAGGTGAACCTGCCCGTGCTCGAACGCTATGCGCGCGAAGGCTATGCGCTGATCGGCGCGATCCCGAGCTGCGTGCTGATGTACAAGAGCGAGCTGCCGCTGATGTTCCCCGGCGACGAAGCCGTGCGCGCGGTGGCCGACGCATTCTGGGATCCATTCGAATACGTGATCGCGCGCCATCGCGACGGACTGCTGAAGACCGATTTCAAGACGGGCCTCGGCACCGTGTCGTATCACGTGCCATGCCATGCGCGCGTGCAGAACATCGGCCGCAAGACGGCCGACGCGCTGTCGCTCGTACCCGATACGCGCGTGAATGTCGTCGAGCGCTGCTCGGGCCATGCGGGCACGTTCGGCGTGAAGAAGGAGTTTCATGCGGACGCGATGCGGATCGGCGGGCCCGTGTTCAAGGCGATGGCCGAGCCGCAGCCGGATTTCGTGTCGTCGGACTGCGCGCTGGCCGGCCATCACATCGTGCAGGGCATCGACGACAAGGGGCTGCCGTCCGCGCCGCTCGCGCATCCGCTCACGTTGCTGCGCCGCGCGTACGGCATCTGAGCCGCCGCCGGCCGACCCACGAGGACCTCCCATGACGTTGACCCGCGACTCCCTGCTGACGCTCGAAGCGTACGCGAAGATCCGCAAGGCCGAACACGCGCGGCTCGTCGCGTACAAGCGCCGCCGCGCGGTGGCGCTCGGCAATCACCTGCGCTTCCTGTTCGAGGACGAGACGACGATCCGCTATCAGATCCAGGAAATGCTGCACATCGAGAAGATCTTCGACCAGGCGGGCATCGAAGGGGAGCTCGAAGCGTATCTGCCGCTCGTGCCGGACGGCACGAACCTGAAGGCGACGATGCAGATCGAGTACGAGCACGAGATCGAACGGCGCGCGGCGCTCGCGCGGCTGATCGGCGTCGAGGATCGTGTGTACCTGCAGGTCGACGGGCACCCGAGCGTCTACGCGATCGCCGACGAGGATCTCGAGCGCGACAACGCCGTGAAGACGTCGGCGGTGCACTTCGTGCGCTTCGAGTTCGGCGCGCCGATGCGCGCGGCGCTCAAGGGCGGGGCGGCGCTGTCGATCGGCTGCGATCACCCGGCCTACACGATGCCGGCTCAGCGCGTGGACGCGGACGTGACCGCATCGCTGGCCGGCGATCTGCGCTGACGCGTCCGATGCGCGCCCGGCGCGACCTGCGCACCGTTTTCCATTTTTCTGTTCCGACCCGAAACGGGATTTCCGCCCACGAGGCGACGCGGTCGCGCGCCTGCCGCCGCGCAGATGTAACAGACGTCACGGGCTTGCACGCGGCGAAAAATGTGCATCCCGCGTCACCGTGCTTTCATCACCCGCAGAGAAACAATAAAAAGATTGTGCACGGAGATAATTAAAATCGGCCGAATTTGAATGATTTACCGATTCGTGAATATCTTGTTACGCTTTTTTCCCTGATTTACCGATGTTGGGCAGCAATGCGCCGGATTGTTGCCGGCAGGGGTCTGAGCACCCCGAAAATGCTCATAAAAAGCTATTCTTCATACGCTGCAGAGCCCCGCCAGACGGGCCTTTCCAGCGGCGGGCATAAAGATCTCTCAAAAAAATTCATGCGTAAATACATTACGCATCCATGGCTGGTTGTTTCAGTGCGTAACATTAAGTCATTGTCATATTGAGATTAACCCTAGGGATGGTATGCTTCGTGCACAAAAATTCCCACATTGGAGTGAGACCGTGATTTGTGCGTCATTGCCGGGAATCGCGGCACCGTGAAAGTGCGGTGCCGCACCGGCGTGCACAACCCCGGATAACCATAATGTGCAACCTGGCCGCCCCGCGACGCGATGTGTCGCGACGGCGCCGCCAATCGCAGCCCCGGCCTGGCTGCGTGGAGAGATCTACTATGTTCTTCGATGAGCTTAACGATGAAGAGTGGTTTCGTCTTTCAACGCTGATCGCCGATGAACCCATCCGGCTGAACCGTCGTGGGCGTCCACGCGCCGAACCGCGCGTCGTTGCCAATGCGGTGCTCTGGATCCTGACGACCGGGGAAGCCTGGTCGAAGCTGCCCGGTCGTTATCCGTCCGGGCCGACGTGCCGTCGTCGCTACGAGGAGTGGCTCGCGTCCGGCACGCTGCTGCAGATGATCGACGCGTTGACCCAGTTCAGCGGGCGTACGTTCGCGTATATCCCGCCGCCGCCGGTGCCGGTCGTGCCCGCGCGTCGTGCCGAGCCCATGCCCGACAACGACCGCTTGCGCGGCGTGTTCTGGCAAAACCCCGAGTCGTGGCAATTGCCGGTCGCTCAGGCAAACGTTTGGGAGGGCGAGGGCGCGTCGCTGAGCGCGATGCCGGTCGACGAAGTGGTCGATCCGTCGGCCGTGTCGTTCTCGGTACCGGGTGCGCCGTCGGTGGAGTTGCGCCATGCGCATGCACATGCGTCGTCGGCGAGCTTTGCCGCGGCCGAACCGCAAATCGACGAGTATCGCGGTTATACGATCTGCGGCATCGCGCAGCCCGTGCAGAACCTGATGTATCGCGCCTGGGCCGAGATTACGCAGGACGACCGGCGCGTCGAGCGCTCGGGCCTCATCGGTCCGCGCTTCACCGATGCCGAGGAAGCCGAGCAGTTCGCGCTCGACTGGGCGCGCCAGTGGATCGATCGCCATGGCGCGAGCGACGAACCGGCGCGCGAGCCGCAAGGCGAGGTGCTGGCCGGCCTGTCCGCGCTTGCGCGTGCGGAGTCGGACATCCAGCGCTTCATCGCCGAGCGTCATGCGGGCGCACTGTCCGAAAGCCGTAACGATCCGGTGCAGTCAGAGCGTCGCGAATACGTGTACCGCGTAGGCTGATCGCCAACCCGCTGAAACGCGCGGACCGTCGTGTGCCACGACGCCCGCGCGGAAGTCCCGTCCTTTCATGTCTGCCTCGCCCGGGGCGCCGCTGTCGAAGCGGCGCCCCGGGCGTAGACGCGTTGTTACTGCCGGCCGTAGGTATCGTCGAAGCGGACGATGTCGTCCTCGCCGAGATACGCACCCGACTGCACCTCGATCAGTTCGAGCGGCATCTTGCCCGGGTTCTCCAGGCGGTGCGACACGCCGAGCGGGATGTACGTCGATTCGTTTTCGGACAGCAGGAACGTTTCGTCGCCGCGCGTGATGCGCGCGGTGCCACGCACGACGATCCAGTGTTCGGCGCGGTGGTGGTGCATCTGCAGCGACAGTCGCGCACCCGGCTTCACGACGATGCGTTTCACCTGGAAGCGCTCGCCCATGTCGACCGAGTCGTAGTGGCCCCACGGGCGATGGACCTTGCGGTGATCGGCTGCTTCCGCGCCGCGTTGTGCCTTGATTTGCCCGACGATTTTCTTCACGTCCTGCACGCGCGACTTGTCCGCGACGAGCACGGCATCGGGCGTTTCGACGACGACGAGGTTCTGCGTGCCGACGCAGGCGACGAGCCGGCTTTCCGAATGCGCGAACGTCGATTCCGCGCCTTCGAGCAGCACGTGGCCGCGGCCGACGTTCCCGGCTTCGTCCTTCGGCGAAATCTGCCAGATCGCGTCCCACGAGCCGACGTCCGACCAGCCCGCGTCGAGCGGCACGACGACGCTCTCGCACAGTTGCGGCAGGGTCGCGAGCCGCTCCATCACCGCGTAGTCGATCGAGTTCGACGGCGACGCAGCGAATGCGTCGCGATCGACCCGGAAGAAATCGCCGTCGGCCTTGCCCTGGGCGACCGCCTGTTCGCAGGCTGCGTAGATCGCGGGCTCGAGCTGGCGGATCGCCTTCAGCCAGACCGACGCGCGCACGATGAAGATCCCGCTGTTCCACCAGTATTCGCCCGATGCGACGTACTGCTGAGCGAGTTCGAGATGCGGCTTCTCGACGAAGCGGTCGAGGCGGCGCACGTCGAGGCTGCCCGTCCCGGCATCGCCGAGCGGCGCGCCGACGCGGATGTAGCCGTAGCCGGTTTCCGCGTGCTTGGGCACGATGCCCATCGTCGCGATCTTGCCTTGCATCGCGCAGTGCACGCCGGCCGCGACGGCCGCGTGGAAGCGCGGCAGGTCGGCGACCGCATGGTCGGCCGGCATCACGGTCATCACGGCATCGTTGCCGCCGGCGACGAGCCGCAGGGCGGCGAGCGTCAGCGCGGGCGCGGTGTCGCGGCCGACCGGCTCGAGCATGATCGACGCCGATTTGCCGGTCAGGCGCAGCTGTTCGGCGGTCGTGAAGCGGTGATCCTCGCCGCATACGATCAGCACGTCGTCGTTCAGCGGATGGGCGGCCGTCAGGCCGTCGAGGCGCAGCGCGGTCGACTGCAGCAGCGAATGTTCGCCGAGCAGGCCGATCAGCTGTTTCGGAAAACGTTCGCGCGACATCGGCCACAGGCGCGTGCCGGAACCGCCGGCGAGAATCACCGGTTGCACGGCGACGCGCGTGCCGGCGGCGGGGGCGGCGGAAGAAGAATGGCGCGTTTCGGCAGCCACGGCCGGAGCATTCATGAGGACACTCTCCACGGTTGAAGTCAGTGCCTATCTTTGTAGCACGAAGTAAATCGACAATAAAACCGAACCCATTTTCCGGATATTCGCCAGGCATTCATCAGGAAGAATTTTCCGCGCTAGCATCCGATACGAATAAAAAAATAAAAAATAAATCCGGGAATCGGCCGGTCTTAACCGCCCGCAAAGGGTGCACGGAAATCGTAAAGATTCTGAAAAATTCCCGATTTCTGGGCATTTCGGGAAAACCTGCCGATTTAATTAAAAAACTTCCCGGCAAGAATTTCCGATTATTTTTCGAAATACTTGTGCGCTTGAGGAGGAATTTTCTTACCGCTTCAATAGCGTCATGCAACGTTTGAATCGAATGTGCGGCACGGGTCGCACAAGGAGCTGTTCGGCAAACGCCTGTTCAAAGAGGAAGCAGACATGTTGAGCGTGCTGGCGAGAGTCATCGATATCGCGATGGTCGTGATGGGGGCGTTGATCGCCGCCACGCTGCACGGTGGCAGCATCTGGCTCAACGACCTGCAGCGCACGATGATGCTGTTCGATTGCCTGCTCGTCGTCGTGTGCTTTCCCGCCTTCGGCATCTACCAGTCCTGGCGCGGCAAGCGTCTCGTCGGGCTGGTGGGGCGGGTTGCGTTTGCGTGGCTCGTGGTCGAGCTCGCGGGCATCCTGTTGAGCTTCAGCTTTCATCAGTCGGGCGACCTGTCGCGGCTGTGGCTGGGTTACTGGGCGCTCGTGACGATGGCGTTGCTCGTCGGCTCGAAAGCCTGCGTGCACGTCGTGCTGCGGCAACTGCGCCGCGGCGGCTACAACCTGAAGGCGGTCGCGATCGTCGGCGGTACGCCGGCGGCGCGGCGGCTGATCGCGCAGATGCGGGCGCGGCCGGAAGCCGGTTTCAATCCGGTGTGCGTGTACGACGAAAGCGAAGCGCCGGGCGAAGTCGCGCTCGACGACGTGCGCATCGAGCGGCAGTTCGACTCGCTGGTGTGGCTGGTGCGCAGCCGCGCGATCAGCGAGCTGTGGCTCACGCTGCCGATTACGGAAGAGCGCCGGATTCACCAGATCGTGACGGTGTTCCGCCACGACTTCGTGAACATCCGCTTCATCCCGGACGTGCGCACGCTGTCGTTCTTCAACCAGGAAGTGGTCGAGGTGCTTGGCGTGCCGGCGATCAACCTCGCGGCGTCGCCGATCACCGACGTGCGGATCCTGCCGAAGTTCGTGTTCGACCGGGCGTTCGCGCTGGTGGCGCTCACGGGCCTCGCACCGGTGATGCTGCTGATCGCGTGCCTGATCAAGCTGACGTCGCGCGGCCCGGTGTTCTTTCGCCAGAAGCGCAAGGGCATCGACGGGCACGAGTTCGAGATCTACAAGTTCCGCTCGATGAAGGTGCACCAGGAAGTGGCGGGGCAGGTCACGCAGGCGAAGAAGAACGATTCGCGCGTGACGCCGGTCGGCCGGTTCCTGCGCCGCACGAGCCTCGACGAGCTGCCGCAGTTCATCAACGTGCTGAAGGGCGAGATGTCGGTCGTCGGCCCGCGCCCGCATGCGCTCGCGCACGACGACATCTACAAGGATCTGGTCAAGGGCTACATGTTCCGCTACCGGATCAAGCCGGGCATCACCGGGTGGGCGCAGATCAACGGCTTTCGCGGCGAGACCGACCAGATCGAGAAGATGATGGGACGCGTGAAGCTCGATCTGTACTACATGCAGAACTGGTCGTTCTGGCTCGACATCAAGATCGTCGTGCTGACGCTCTGGAAAGGCTTCACCGGCAGCAACGCTTACTGAGTCTCGACGCCGCGCCACGCAGGCATTCCGGCTTTACGAATTTCGAATCATTGGTCAAGAGGTCCGACACATCATGAATCTGACTATCATCGGCAGCGGTTACGTAGGTCTTGTCACCGGCGCCTGTCTCGCCGACATCGGGCACGACGTGTTCTGTCTCGACGTCGACCAGGCAAAGATCGACATCCTGAACAACGGCGGCGTGCCGATCCACGAGCCGGGTCTCAAGGAAGTGATCGCGCGCAACCGCTCGGCCGGCCGCCTGCGTTTCTCGACCGATATCGAGGCCGCGGTCGCGCACGGCGACGTGCAGTTCATCGCGGTCGGCACGCCGCCCGACGAGGACGGCTCGGCCGACCTGCAATACGTGCTCGCGGCGGCGCGCAACATCGGCCGTCACATGACGGGCTTCAAGGTGATCGTCGACAAGTCGACGGTACCGGTCGGCACGGCCGAGCGTGTGCGCGCGGCGGTGGCGGAAGAGCTCGCGAAGCGCGGCGCCGACCAGATGTTCTCGGTCGTGTCGAATCCGGAATTCCTGAAGGAAGGCGCGGCGGTCGACGATTTCACGCGGCCGGACCGCATCGTGATCGGCTGCGACGACGACGTGCCGGGCGAGCGCGCCCGCGAGCTGATGAAGAAGCTGTACGCACCGTTCAACCGTAACCACGAACGCACGCTGTACATGGACGTGCGCTCGGCCGAGTTCACGAAATACGCGGCGAACGCGATGCTCGCGACCCGCATTTCGTTCATGAACGAACTGGCGAACCTCGCCGACCGCTTCGGCGCGGACATCGAGGCCGTGCGCCGCGGGATCGGCTCCGATCCGCGCATCGGCTATCACTTCCTGTATGCCGGCTGCGGCTACGGCGGCTCGTGCTTCCCGAAGGACGTCGAGGCGCTGATCCGCACGGCCGACGAGAACGGGCAGGCCCTGCAGATCCTGAAGGCCGTGTCGTCGGTCAACGCGACGCAAAAGCGCGTGCTCGCCGACAAGATCGTCGCGCGCTTCGGCGAGGACCTGACCGGCCGCACGTTCGCGATCTGGGGCCTCGCGTTCAAGCCGAACACCGACGACATGCGCGAAGCGCCGAGCCGTGAGCTGATCGCCGAGCTGCTGTCGCGCGGGGCGCGCATCGCCGCGTACGACCCGGTCGCGCAGCAGGAAGCGCGCCGCGTGATCGCGCTCGATCTCGCCGATCACCCGAGCTGGCTCGAGCGCCTGACCTTCGTCGACGACGAGGCGCAGGCCGCCCGCGATGCCGACGCGCTCGTGATCGTCACCGAATGGAAGATCTTCAAGAGCCCCGACTTCGTCGCGCTCGGCCGCTTGTGGAAAGCGCCGGTGATCTTCGACGGCCGCAACCTGTACGAGCCGGAGACGATGAGCGAGCAGGGCATCGAATACCACCCGATCGGCCGGCCGGGCTCGCGCCAGGCCGTCGCCGCCCGTGTGCCGGGCACCGCGCCTGCAAGCGCGTAACCCGTTTCCCGTCACTCGTTACGAGACGCCATGTTCCGGAACATCCTGATCGTCTGCCACGCGAACGTCTGCCGCAGCCCGGCAGCGGAAATGCTGTTCAAGTCGCACGCCGCGTCGCGCGGCGGCCCGCGCCCGACGTTCCATTCGGCGGGCGTGCATGCGAACGACGGCGACGGCATCGATCCGGTGATGCGTCAGCTGCTTGCCGAGCGGGGCGTCGATGCGACGACCCACCGCTCGCGGCGGCTGTCGCGCCGGATCGTGCGCGATGCCGACCTGATTCTCGTCAGCGAGCGCGGACAGATCAAGGCCGTCGAATCGGTCGATCCGTTCGCGCGCGGCAAGGTCCACCTGCTCGGCAAGTGGGAAGGGGCCGAGATTGCCGACCCGCACGGCGGCCCCGAGGCCGATTACCGCAAGAGCTACTCACTGATCGAACGTCTGGTTCAAGGATGGCTACAGAAACTATGCTGAAACGCCCGATGCGCCCGGTGGCGCTTGCCGTCGCGCTGACGACTTTCCTGTCAGCCTGTGCAACCGCGCCCGGCAACTACCTCGACTCGTCGAACCTGAAGGACGAAGGCCGGCAGCAAGCGGCCGAAACCTATCCGGTTCATTACATCGACGCCAAAGTGGTGATGGATCAGCTGCAGAAAGCGCAGGTCGACCATCCGCTGCCGCCCGGACGTTACACCGATCCGTCGGAGTACGTGTACCGCGTCGGCCCGCAGGACATCCTCGGCGTCACCGTGTGGGACCACCCCGAGCTGACGACGCCGCAAGGCCAGTCGTTCTCGAGCGGCGGCAACACGACGCAGTCGGTCGCGGGTGCGCTGCAGCAGCCGTATACGACCGCGCTGCCGGGCCAGGCCGATCCGTACGGGCAGACGGTCGCCGCCGACGGCACGATCTTCTTCCCGTTCGTCGGCCGCATCAAGGTGGCCGGCAAGACGGTCGCGCAGATCCGCGAGCAGATGGCCACCACGCTGTCGCGCTACGTGAAGAATCCGCAGCTCGACGTGCGGGTGCTGTCGTTCCGCAGCCAGAAGGTGCAGGTGACGGGCGAGGTGAAGCAGCCGGGCCCGCTCGCGGTGAGCGACGTGCCGCTGACGCTCGTCGACGCGATCTCGCGCTCGGGCGGCTCGACCAACGAGGCCGACCTGCAGCGCGTGCGCCTGACGCGCGACGGCAAGCTCTACACGCTCGACGCGAACGGCGTGCTCGATCGCGGCGAGGTGCGGCAGAACGTGATGCTGCAGCCGGGCGACATCATCAACGTGCCGGACCGCAGCGACAGCCGCGTGTTCATCATGGGCGAGGTCAAGACGCCGGTCACCGTGCCGATGCTCAAGGGCAAGCTGACCCTCGCCGATGCGCTGACGTCCGGCGGCGGCATCCTCGACACCGATGCGAATCCGCGCAAGATCTACGTGATGCGCGGGATGCGTGACAACCCGACGAAGCCCGAAGTGTTCCGTCTCGACATGACGCAGCCGGATGCGCTGATGCTGTCGAGCCGCTTCCCGCTTCAGCCGCTCGATGTGGTCTACGTCAGCACGGCCGGCTCGGTGCAGTTCAACCGTGTGCTGCAGCAGGTGTTGCCGACGATTCAGACGATCTTCTTCATGCGGCAAATCACGCGCTGATAGCCCGCCGGGGCGGCGCCTCCGCCCCGGCACCACTCAAGCGGGAACGAATGGTGAACACGCAAGCGAAACACTCCTACGCGGATCTGTCCGCGAAAACCGAGGAAGAGGACGTCGTCCTCGGCCAGTTGCTCCAGGTGATCATGGACGACATCTGGCTGTTGCTCGGCATCGCGGTGACGGTCGTCGCGCTCGCCGGCCTCTACTGCTACATCGCGAAGCCGGTCTACCAGGCCGACGTCCATGTGCGGGTCGAGGGCAACGACAACACGTCGCAGGCGCTCACGCAGACGCAGACGGGCGCGATGATCAACAGCGGCCCGCAGCAGGCGCCGACCGATGCGGAAATCGAGATCATCAAGAGCCGTGGCGTGGTCGCGCCGGTGGTCGAGCAGTTCAAGCTGAACTTCTCGGTCGTGCCGAAGACGCTGCCGGTGATCGGCAGCTTCGCCGCGCGCGTCGCGACGCCGGGCGAACCGGCGAAGCCGTGGCTCGGCCTGAAGTCGTACGCCTGGGGCGGTGAAGTGGCCGACGTCGATTCGATCAACGTCGTGCCCGCGCTCGAAGGCAAGAAGCTGACGCTGACGGCCGGCCCGAACGGCACCTATTCGATCGTCGACCAGAACGGCATGCGGCTGCTGTCGGGCCACGTCGGCGAATCGGCGCAGGGCGGCGGTGTGACGCTGCTCGTGTCGAAGCTCGTCGCGCGCCCGGGCACGCAGTTCACGGTGGTCCGCTACAACGATCTCGACGCGATCAGCGGCTTCCAGACCGGCATCCAGGTGACCGAGCAGGGCAAGCAGACGGGCGTCGTGCAGATCTCGCTCGAAGGCAAGGACCCGGACCAGACCGCCGCGATCGCGAACGCGCTCGCGCAGTCGTACCTGAACCAGCACGTGGTCGCGAAGCAGGCCGAAGCGACCAAGATGCTCGACTTCCTGAAGGGCGAGGAGCCGCGCCTGAAGGCCGACCTCGAACGCGCGGAAGCCGCGCTGACGCAGTACCAGCGCACGTCGGGCTCGATCAACGCGAGCGACGAGGCGAAGGTCTACCTCGAAGGCAGCGTGCAGTACGAGCAGCAGATCGCCGCGCAGCGCCTGCAGCTCGCGTCGCTCGCGCAGCGCTTCACCGATTCGCACCCGATGGTGATCGCCGCGAAGCAGCAGCTCGCCGAGCTGCAGGGCGAGAAGGACAAGTTCAGCAACCGCTTCCGCAGCCTGCCGGCCACCGAAGTGAAGGCCGTCCAGCTGCAGCGTGACGCAAAGGTTGCCGAGGACATCTACGTGCTGCTGCTGAACCGCGTGCAGGAGCTGTCGGTGCAGAAGGCCGGCACGGGCGGCAACATCCACCTCGTCGACTCGGCGCTGCGTCCGGGTGATCCGGTCAAGCCGAAGAAGGTGTTGATCCTGTCGGCCGCCGTGTTCCTCGGGCTGATCCTCGGCACGGGCGTCGTGTTCCTGCGCCGCAACATGTTCCAGGGCATCGAGGATCCGGACCGCATCGAGCGCGCGTTCAACCTGCCGCTGTACGGGCTGGTGCCGCAAAGCGCCGAGCAGGTGAAGCTCGACGCGCAGGCCGAGAAGAGCGGCAGCCGCGCGCGGCCGATCCTCGCGAGCCTGCGTCCGAAGGATCTCAGCGTCGAGAGCCTGCGCAGCCTGCGCACCGCGATGCAGTTCGCGATGATGGATGCGAAGAACCGCGTGATCGTGCTGACGGGCCCGACGCCCGGCATCGGCAAGAGCTTCCTGACGGTCAACCTCGCGGTGCTGCTCGCGCATTCGGGCAAGCGCGTGCTGCTGATCGACGCGGACATGCGCCGCGGCCTGCTCGACCGCTACTTTGGCCTCACGTCGCAGCCGGGACTGTCCGAGCTGCTGAGCGACCAGTCGGCGCTCGAAGATGCCGTGCGCGAGACGCCGGTGCAGGGCCTGTCGTTCATCTCGGCCGGCACGCGCCCGCCGAACCCGTCGGAGCTGCTGATGTCGTCGCGCCTGCCGCAATACCTCGAAGGGCTCGGCAAGCGCTACGACGTGGTGCTGATCGATTCGCCGCCGGTGCTGGCAGTGACCGACGCGACCATCATCGGCCGCATGGCCGGCTCGACGTTCCTCGTGCTGCGCTCGGGCATGCATACCGAAGGCGAGATCGCCGACGCGATCAAGCGCCTGCGCACCGCGGGTGTCGACCTGGAAGGCGGGATCTTCAACGGCGTGCCGCCGAAGGCGCGTGGCTACGGCCGCGGCTATGCGGCCGTGCATGAATACCTGAGCGCCTGATCCGCATCGCACGTAACCGGGCGAGCAGCCAGTGTTGCCCGCCCGGCCGACAGGAGAACCAACGATGAAAATTTCCGTGCTCGTTCCGACCTATCGGCGCCCTGCCGACCTCGCGCGCTGCCTGGCGGCGCTGCAGCGGCAGCATCGGCTGCCCGACGAGGTGATCGTCGTCGCGCGCCCGGA
>NZ_CAJNKE010000131.1 GCF_905232215.1 Burkholderia sp. LMG 13014 | reverse complement strand
GTCATCGGCACTCGCGCGGCCGCCACCGCAAGGGCCGCGCGAGTGCCAACCAGCCGCGTTACTTCAACCGCGTCGCGATTTCATTCGCCATCGCCTTCATCGCGGCCTTCGTCGGTGCATCCGAGGCCAGTGCGTTCAGCAGGCCGAAATCGTGGATCGTGCCGTCGTAACGCGTGGTCGTGGCGTCGACACCGGCCGCGTCGAGCTTGCGGCCGTACGCTTCGCCTTCGTCACGCAGCACGTCGAACTGCGCGACCTGGATCAGCGCGGGCGGCAGGCCCTTCAACTGCGCGGTGCTCGCGCGCAGCGGCGACGCGTAGATCTCGTCGCGTTGCGCGTCGTTCTTCGTATAGGCGTCCCAGAACCACTTCATCATCGGCCGCGTCAGGAAGTGCCCTTGCTGATACGCGTTGTACGAGCCCGTGTTGAAGTTGTGGTCCGTCACCGGCCACATCAGCCCCTGGAAGCGGATCGCGGGGCCACCCTTGTCCTTCGCCATCAGCGCCACCACGGCCGCCATGTTCCCGCCGACGCTGTTGCCGACCACCGCGAGGCGGCTGCCGTCGACGCCGATCTCCGCGCCGTGCGCGGCCACCCACTTCGTCGCCGCATACGCCTGGTTGATCGCGACCGGGTAATGCGCTTCCGGCGACGGCGTGTAATTCACGAACACCGCGACGGCTCCCGATTGCACGACGAGGTCGCGCACGAGGCGTTCATGCGTCGGGAAATCGCCGAGCACCCAGCCGCCGCCGTGGATGAACATGAACACCGGCAGCGTACCCGTCGCACCTTGCGGGCGAACGATCGTGACCGGCACGGACAAGCCGTCCTGTTCGATCGTGCGGTTCGACACGTCGATACCCGACAGGTCGACCTTCGTGCCGTTCTGCGCATCGACCAGCACCTGGCGCGCCTTCGCGGGGCTCAGCGTTTCGAGGCCCGGGCCTTTCTGGCCGTTCAGCGCGGCAAGGAATGCGCTCGTCGTCGCATCGGGCCGAACGGCGTCGGCGCCGGCGCCAAACGCGGTGGTCTTGGCGGACAGTGCAGCGGTGACGGCGGCAGCGATCAGCAGCGGCTTGACGATCTTCATGATGTAACTCCTTGGCTCAATCTGTGAATGACGATGTAACGGTTGATGTTTCGCAATGCGTACGATCAGACGAGCGTAAGCGTGACGTCGATGTTGCCGCGCGTCGCGTTCGAGTACGGGCACACGAGGTGTGCGCGATCGATCAGCGTCTGCGCGGTATCGCGATCGAGGCCCGGCAGCGCGATCTTCAGTTCGACTTCGATGCCGAAGCCGTTCGGGATCGCGCCGATGCCGACGCTGCCTTCGATCGCGGCGTCCGCGGGCATCGCGATCTTGTCGCGGGCCGCGACGAACTTCATCGCGCCGATGAAGCACGCGCTGTAGCCGGCGGCGAACAGTTGCTCGGGGTTCGCGCCTGCACCGCCCGCGCCGCCGAGTTCGCGCGGCGTGGCCAGCTTCAGGTCGAGGTCGCTCTCGGGCACCGTGGCACGGCCGTCGCGGCCACCGGTGGCTTTTGCATGGGCGCGGTACAGCACTTTTTCGATCGACATGACAGACTCCTTTTCAATCAGTGAGTGAAACAGCCTTCCAACCCGGGGCCGCGTGCCGGCTGCTCGGCAGCCGGTTTCGCATTTGCTTATCTACTCATAGATAGATAAACATCCCCAAAAAATGCAGGGGGTTGATCCACCTGCCCAAGCAATCTATCTATCACCAGATAGACAACCAGATCCAATAAAAAGGCGGCGAACCGCCTGACCGCTTGCGCCGCCCGTCAGGGCCGCGTTTTCCAGACCGCCTCGACATCCTCGAGACGCGCCCGCGTGTGAAACAGCCGGCTGGCCAGCACGCTGCCCTGGAACGCCGCATACAACGTGCGCGCGGCCGTTTCGGGCTTGCCGCTGAACTGCAGCGTGCCTTCCTTCGCGCCCTGCGCCAGCAATTCCGCGAGCCAGCTCTCGTTGGCCTTGAAGAACGCCTGCACGGCCTGCCGCACATGCTCCGGCAACGATTCGATATCGGCCGCGAGCATTCCGCACAGGCAGATCATGTTGCCGTCGCCGAGCGTGCGGCCGAACATCTTCGTGTACAGGCTCAGCTTGACGTCGGCCGGCAGCGCCGGATCGATCGCCCGCATGGCCGAGAGGACATCGTCGCTGTAGACCGACACCGCTTCCAGCACGAGGTCGTCCTTCGACGGGAAGTAGTAATGGATGCTCGACGTCTTCACGCCCACCAGGTCGGACAGGTCTCGATAGCTGAAGCCGTTGTAACCGCGCAGCATCATCAGCGTGATCGCGTGGTCGAGAATCTGTTCGCGGACGGTCGGTTTCGTTTCCATGCGCCGAACTTTATCTACTCATAGATAGACAGTCAAGGGCTTTTTTTGAGGGCGCGATCCGTGAACTGCCCGGCGCCCTGCCCGTGCTCGCCGGCCAATGGCCGCGCAACGCGCGCGCCGGGCTCGAATCGCGCCCGAACCCGGTGTGCGTCATACCCGCACGACCATGCCTACTGTGGCTTCAACATCCGCTGAATGATCGTCCGCAGCATCGCCCGGTGCGCGCGCGGCTTGAACCCCGGCTCGAACACGACGCGCCCGACCGCGCCTTCGGCGAGCGCGAGCAGCCAGGTCGCGACGAGATCGGGCTTCAGGCTGCCGTCGATCTTCCCTTGCGCGACGCCGCGCTTGATCAGCGCGATCATCCGCCCTTTCACCTGCGCCTCGTTCGCCGCGAACAGCGCGGCGACATCCGGATTGCGCGTCGCCTCCGCCGCGGTCTCGACGCTGATGCGCGCATAGACGGGATCGCTCGACAATTCCATCAATGCCAGCGCGATCTCCTCGATCGCGGTCAGCGCATCGTCGGCGTTCGCATGCCGCGCGAACAGTTCGGCCATCTCGCGCTGGTCCTCCTGCGCGACCGCCTCGATGATCGCCGCCTTCGTCGGGAAATAGTGGAACAGGTTGCCGGGGCTCATGCCGGCCGCCTTGCAGATCGCGGCCGTGGACGTCGCATGGAAGCCGTCGCGCGCAAAACAGTCGATCGCGGCGTCCAGGATCTGGCGCCGCTTCGCTTCCACTCTTTCAGGGTCGATCTTTCTCAACAGGAACTCCGTGCTCGACGATCACTCAAATCTTTATTAGACTGATTAGTCGATCTATTATCATGGCGATGCCCCGCAGGCGTCAAGGTACCGTACCGATGTACGTGCCGCCTGCGACGTCCGCCCACACCACCGCACCGAGGGCCTCTTGAAACGAATCGTCATTGCCGGCATCGCGCTCGCCCTGCTCCTGCTGGCCGCGATTGGCGCAATCGTGTTGCGCGGCCTGTCCGATTTCGAGCTGAAGGGCGCGGATGTAGCGACGCTCGCATTCCGCGCCGGCGACGCCGACCTCGTCGGCACGCTTGCGTTGCCGGCCCACGCGCCCGATGCGCCGATCGTGCTGCTCGTCCACGGCGACGGGCCGCGCACGCGCTTCTCGGACGACGCGATGCTGCCGCTCGTCAACAGCCTGCTCGACGCCGGCATCGGCGTGTTCGCGTGGGACAAGCAAGGCACCGGCCGCAGCAGCGGCGACTGGCTCACGCAATCGATGCAGGATCGCGCGAACGAAACGATCGCCGCGATGGCGCGCGTGCGCGCCACCGTCGGTCCCGCGCACAAGATCGGCCTGCTCGGCTTCTCGCAGGGCGGCTGGGTCATTCCGCGCGTCGCGAATGCGGTGCGGCCCGCGTTCTCGGTCATCGTCGGCGGCGCCGTCAGCTGGCGCCGGCAAGGCACTTACCTCACGCGACAGCAGCTCGAGGCAACCGGCCTGCAGCCGGATCGAATCGATGCGACACTGGCCGCCGAGCGACGCGACAACGACGCGATCTTCGGCCAGGCGGACGTGCCGGCCGATCCGCGCCGCCGTCCCGACATCGAGCCGCGCCGCTTCGGCTTCATCGCGCGCAACTACCTGGAAGACGCTTCACAGGCGCTCGCGACGATGCAGGGGCCCGTGCTGGCCGTGTGGGGCGCGCTGGACCGCAATGTCGATCCGGTCGACGAGGCGAATGCTTACACGCATGCGTTCGCGAACCAGCCCGACCGGCGCGTGGCGGTCGTGCCCGATGCGACGCATGCGCTGCTGCGCAGCAGTTGGTTCGACTACCAGCTCGAGTCCGACTGGCCGACGTGGAAGCAGTGGCTGTACACGGCGCTCGGGCGCGATGCGTATGCACCGGGCACGCTCGGCCCGATCGAAGCGTGGATCCGCGCGCAGTGAACACGTGTGCAACACGGCGCCGCCGCTAAGGGCGTCGCGCATGAAACGGGCAATACGGGCCGCGCCGGTCGGCGTGGCCGCATCAAGGAGAGGTTTCAATGTTTTCGTGGTTTGAACGGCGCCTGCCGACTTTCCCGCTCGAAGATCCCGCCACGCCGCCGCGGGGATTCTTCTCGTTCGTCTGGGCATGCACGAAAGGCGCGCGCAGCTGGGTCCTGCTGATCGCACTGACGTCGGCCGCGCTGGCCGCCTACGAAGCCGCGCTGTTCGCGATGATGGGCCGCGTGGTCGACTGGCTCGCGTCCGCGACGCCGGCCGAATTCGGCGGCCGGCACTTCGGCACGCTCGCCGGCTTCGCGGCGATTCTCGCCGGCAGTACGCTGCTGATCGCGCTGCATACGATGGTCAAGCACCAGGTACTCGCGATCAACTTCCCGATGCGGCTGCGCTGGCTGTTTCACCGGCTGATGCTCGACCAGAGCCTGTCGTTCTACGCGAACGAATTTGCGGGCCGCGTGACGACCAAGATCATGCAGACCGCGCTCGCGGTGCGCGATGCGCTGTTCATGTCGGTCGACGTCGTGATCGGCGTCGCCGCGTACCTGATCGGCATCCTCGCGCTCGCGGCCAGCTTCGACTGGCGGCTGATGATCCCGCTCGCGCTGTGGGCGCTCGGCTACGGCCTGGCGTGCGCGTATTTCGTGCCGCGCCTCGGTGACGTCGGCAGCCGCCAGGCCGATGCGCGCGCGCTGATGACGGGCCGCATCACCGACGCGTATTCGAACATCACGACCGTGAAGCTGTTCTCGCACACGCGGCGGGAAGCCGACCACGCGCGCCGCGCGATGGAAGCGTTCAAGGCGACCGGCGACGCGCAGATGCGGCTCGTCAGCGCGTTCGAGGTCGTCAACCACCTGCTGTCGACGCTGCTGCTGGTCGGCTCGACCGGCCTCGCGCTGGCTCTGTGGATGCACGGCGAGGTGAGCGCCGGCGTCGTCGCGGCGGTGATCGCGATGGCACTGCGCCTGTCGAGCTATTCGCACTGGATCATGTGGGAGATGACCGAGCTGTTCGAGAACGTCGGCACGATCCAGGACGGCATCAATACGCTGACGAAGGTACGCAGCGTGGTCGACGCGCCCGATGCGAAGCCGCTCGCGGTGCAGCGCGGCGGGATCGTGTTCGACAACGTGCAGTTCGCGCACGAGGACAACGACCGCGCGGTGTTCGACGGGCTGAACCTGACGATCCGGCCCGGCGAGCGGATCGGCCTGATCGGCCGCTCGGGTGCCGGCAAGTCGACGCTCGTGAACCTGCTGCTGCGCTTCTACGACGTGGGCGGCGGCACGATCCGGATCGACGGGCAGGACATCGCGCACGTGACGCAGGACAGCCTGCGCAGCGCGATCGGGATGGTCACGCAGGATACGTCGCTGCTGCACCGGACGATGCGCGAGAACCTGCTGTACGGGCGCCCCGACGCGACCGAGCGCGAGATGCACGACGCGGCCATGCGCGCGGAAGCGTCCGAGTTCATCGACCGGCTGCGCGATCGCCACGGCCGCAGCGGCTACGACGTCGAGGTCGGCGAGCGCGGCGTGAAGCTGTCGGGCGGCCAGCGGCAGCGCGTCGCGATCGCGCGCGTGATGCTCAAGGACGCGCCGATTCTCGTGCTCGACGAGGCAACCAGTGCGCTCGATTCAGAAGTCGAGGTCGCGATCCAGCGCAGCCTCGACGATCTGATGAGCGGCAAGACGGTGATCGCGATCGCGCACCGGCTGTCGACCATCGCGGCGATGGACCGGCTGATCGTGCTCGACGAAGGGCGCATCGTCGAGGAAGGCACGCATCAGCAGTTGCTGCAGGCAGGCGGTATTTATGCGGGGCTGTGGGCGCATCAGAGCGGCGGGTTCCTCGGTGAAACGGCGGATGTGGAGAAGGCGGAGCAGTAAGCCGCTCATCCGGATGCGTGAGACGCGCGGCCTCGTAGTTCAGGCCGCGCGTTGCCTCCGACGTTACAACCGCACGACCGTCGACTTCAGCTCGGTGTACTTGTCGAGTGCATGCAGCGACTTGTCGCGGCCGTTGCCCGACAGCTTGTAGCCGCCGAACGGGAAGTTCATGTCGTCGCTGCCGTCGCCATAGCAGTTGACCCACACGGTGCCCGCGCGCAACCGCCGCGCCACGGCATGCGCGGTCGAGAGATCGGCCGACCAGACGGCCGCGGCCAGTCCATACTCGGTGTCGTTGGCGATCCGCACGGCCTCGTCGACATCGTCGAACACGATCACCGACAGCACCGGCCCGAAAATCTCCTCGCGCGCGATCTTCGCATCGGGCTTCACCTCGAACACCGTGGGTTCGACATAGAACCCGCCCGTTTCCTCCTTCACGCGCGCGCCGCCCGTCACAAGCTTGCCTTCGTCGCGCCCGGCGCCGATATACCCCATCACCCGGTCGAGCTGCGTGCGATCGACGATCGCCCCCATCGTCACCGACGGATCGAGCGGATGCCCGGGCGCGTAGCGCCGCGACGCGTCGACCAGCTTCGCGACGAATGCGTCCTTGATGTCGCGATGCACGAGCAGGCGCGAGCCGGCCGTGCACACTTCGCCCATGTTGAAGAAGATCGCGTCGGCGGCCGCCTGCGCGGCGCGGTCGATATCGGGGCAATCGCGCAGCACGATGTTCGGCGACTTGCCGCCGAGCTCGAGCCATACGCGTTTCAGGTTCGACTGCGCGGCGCACGCCATGATCTGCTGCCCCGTGCGCGTCGACCCCGTAAACGCGATGCAGTCCACGTCGTGATGCAGCGCGAGCGCCCTGCCCGGCTCCGCGCCGCCCGGCACGACGCTGAACACGCCGGGCGGCACGCCCGCGTCGCACGCGAGCTGCGCGACACGGATCGCGGTGAGCGGCGATTTCTCGGATGGCTTGAGCACGACGCTGTTGCCGGCCGCGAGCGCCGGCGCGAATTTCCACGCGGCCATCAGCAGCGGGAAATTCCACGGGACGACGGCCGCGACGACGCCGATCGGCTCGCGCGTGACGAGCCCGACCAGATGATGGTCGACCGGCGCGACTTCGCCGCCGACCTTGTCGATCGCCTCCGCATACCAGTCGACGCAATGCGCGGCCGCCGGCACGTCGATCGCGGTGGTATCGGCGATCGGCTTGCCGGTGTCGAGCGTCTCGAGCAGCGCGAGCTCGTCGAGGTGCTCGCGCATCAGCGCGGCCCAGCGCTGCAGCACCGCCTTGCGGGCGCGCGGATTCATGCCGGCCCAGCTCCGCGCGTCGAACGCGCGGCGCGCGGCCGCCACCGCGAGGTCGACGTCGTCGGCGCCGCAATCGGCCACGTGCGCGAGCACGGAACCGTCGATTGGGCTCACGCAAGCGAAGGTCGCGCCGGTTTGCGCGTGGCGCGCCTCGCCGTCGATGAATGCGCGCCCTTCGACCCGCACGACGGCCGCGCGAGCCTGCCAGTCTTCGAATGTCGGTTGATTCATGCGTTTCCTCGTGGAAAGTCGCGCATCACGACCCGGTGACCGGATCGATCGGCGTAAAGATGCCCGCGCGCGCCTCGATCGCTTCACCCGCGGCGAGACACAGCGCTTCCTGGAAGCGGCCGGCGACGAGCTGCACGCCGGTCGGCACGCCAGCGCGGATGCCGGTCGGCACCGACAGCCCCGGCAGCCCGAGCAGCGCGGTCGCGAGCAGCGGCCCCTGCCGCTCGACGATCGCGCGCATCGCGTCGTCGCCGTGCTGATCGGCGTCGATCGCGAACGGCTGCGCGCACGACACCGGCATCAGCAGCAGCGGATAACGCACGAAAAACTGCTGCCAGTCGCGCAGCAGCGCGGTACGCCGTGCGAGGCCGTTCATGTAGCCCTCGAGGTCCAGCGGCGTCGCGAGACGGCGCTGGCTCGCGAACGCGGTACGGATCGCCGCGTCGCCGTGCTGCATGATCACGTCGCCGAGGCCGCTGCGCGCTTCGTTGGTCACCAGGTCCAGCCACAGTTCGCACGCTTCGGCGATTCGCGGCGGCACCGCTTCCTCGACGATGCAGCCGGCTTCTTCAAGCCAGCGTGCGGCCTGCCGGATCGCATCGACCACGACCGGATCGGACGGCACGCCCGGCAGCGCCGGGCACACGGCCACGCGCGCGGGGAACCCGGCTTCGTGCGCATTCGGCGCGACCGGCATCCACCATGCGTCGCGCGCGTCACCCGCCGCCATCGCGTCGAGCGCGAGCCGCAGATCGCCGACCGTGCGCGCGAGCGGGCCCTGGACGGAGGCGAGCTGCACCGCGAGCGTGCGGTCCTTCGACTGCGTGGGGTTGTACGCCGGCACGCGCCCGGTGCTGGGCCGCAACCCGGCGACGCCGCACGCGTAGGCGGGGTAGCGGATCGAGCCGCCCAGGTCGTTGCCGTGCGCGATCGCGCCGATGCCGGCGGCCACGGCCGCGGCGGCACCGCCGCTGGAGCCGCCCGGCGTCAGCGACGCATCCCACGGATTCGACGTGCGGCCGTGCAGGTCGTTGTCGGTGAACCAGCGATACGAAAACGCCGGCGCATTGCTGCGCCCGATCACGATCGCGCCGGCCTTGCGCAGGTTCGTGGTCACCGGGCTGTCCTCGTGCGCGATCAGGTCCGAAAACGCGCGCACGCCGTTGGTCGTCGCGCATCCGGCTGTGTCGACGTTGATCTTCACGGTCACCGGCACGCCGTGCAGCGGGCCGACCGGCGCGCCGCGCGCGATCGCGGCGTCGGCATCGGATGCGGCCTGCAACGCGCTGTCGGCCATCACGTCGACGATCGCGTTGATGACGGGGTTCACCGCCTCGAGCCGCTGCAGGCAGCTGCGCGTGAGTTCGGTGGCAGACACGTCGCGACGCGCGACGCGCTCGGCCATCTCGGCCGCGCTGAGACGCCACAATTCCTGGGTCATGGGTTGCTCCTCGTTGATCTCGATGGTTGTCCTGAACCGGCCGCGCGTTACGCGCCCGGCTGTCCGGCCTGCGGTGCGTGCGACGCATAGATCTTGCGGCACGTTTCGACGACTTCCCACGTGCCGCGAAAACCCGGCGGGATCACGAAGCGGTCGCCCGCGCGCAGCACCCGCTCGCGGCCGTCCGCGGCGCGCACGATCGCGACGCCGCTCAGCATCTCGCAATACTCCGACTCGTCGTACTCGATCGTCCAGCGGCCGGGCGTGCATTCCCAGATCCCGCAGCTGAATTCCCCGCACGGGCTGATGTAGTGATGCGACAGCGTCTGCAGCGGATTGCCGTCGAGCAGCAGCCCGCTCGGCACGCGGCTCTGCGTAAGCTTCGCCGGTGCCCGCATCAGGTCGACGAGATTCGTGATGTTGGTCATGAGTGCCTCCAGGGCATGAGTGATTCGAAACGTTTCAATGTCGCGCGGACGGACGAGCTGCCCCCGCGCGGGTCAGAGCAGGTCCATCATCCGGTGCCAGGTCATGGCAAGCGCCAGCATCGGCGTGCGCAGCGCCCGCCCGCCGGGAAAGTCGCGATGGCGGATCCGGCCGAACAGATCGAAGCGCGTGGCCTGCGCGTCGATCGCTTCCGCGATCAGCCGCCCAGCGAGGCCCGTCACGTTGACGCCGTGCCCGGAAAAGCCCTGCGCGAAATACACGGTCGGCTCGAGCCGGCCGAAATGCGGCGCGCGATTCATCGTCGCGTCGATCAGGCCGCCCCACGCATAGTCGATCCGCACGTCGGCCAGCTGCGGGAACGTCTTCAGCATGTCGCGCCGCATCGCCGCCGCGAGGTCGCGCGGCGTGTTCGTCGAGCTGCTGGCCTTGCCGCCCCACAGCAGCCGGCGGTCGCGCGTCAGCCGGAAATAGTCGAGCGCCGAATTCGTGTCGCAAATCGCCGCATCGGCCGGCATCGTTTCGGCCGCGCGCGCGTCGCCGAGCGGCTCCGTCGCGATCAGGTACGTCGCGACCGGAATGATCTTGCGTGCGAGCGCCGGTGCCAGCCGCCCCAGGTACGCGTTGCAGGCCAGCACGACATGACGGGCATCCACGTGCCCGCGCGCACACGTGACGCGGTGATACGGCGCGGCACGATCGAGCGCAAGCGCGGGCGTGTCCTCATGGATCGTCACACCGGCTTCGTGCGCCGCCCGCGCGAGGCCGAGCGTGTAGTTCAGCGGATGCAGATGGCCGCTGCCTTCGTAACGGAGACCGCCGACGTAACGGTCCGACGCGACGAAGCGATGCATGTCGGCGCGCTCGACGACCTCGTAGCCGCGATAGCCGAAGCGTCTCGCCGCGGTATCGCGCCACGCGCGCAGCGCATCGAGATGGCGCGGCTTGTTCGCGGCAGTCAGGAAGCCCGAGGTCAGGTCGCAATCGATGCCGTACCGCTCGACCCGCTGCCGGACGATCTCGATCGACTCCAGCCCCATCGCCCAGACGCGCCGCACGTCGTCTTCCGGCAGGTAGGCCGAAAACGTATCGATATCGCACGCGTACCCGGCGATCAGCTGGCCGCCGTTGCGGCCGCTCGCGCCCCAGCCGATCTTCGACGCCTCGACGAGCGCGACCGAGTGGCCGCGCTCGGCCAGATCGAGTGCCGCGGACAGGCCCGTGAGCCCGCCGCCGATCACGCAGACGTCGGCCGTCACGGCCCCGTCGAGCGACGGATACCGTGTACGGTTGTTGGCCGTCGCTGCGTAGTAGGACTGAACATGTTGCTGGTTTTCGAACTTGAGCATGTGCAAGACTCGCGAACGGCGTCGCGTCAGAACGCGTAGATGAGTTGGGTGGCGAGCAGGTCGTTCGACTTCTCGTACGACCCGTCGTGACGCAGGAACACCTTGTTGCTCGCCCAGTCGTGCCGGTATTCGACCTTCACCGTCACTTGCTGGGTCGGGTAGAACAGCAGGTCGAACGCGGCGGCCTGCCGCGTCGCGCCCTTGCATTCGAAGCCGACACCGCCATTCGCCTTCGACATCGCGAGGCAGTCCGCATCGATGCCGAAGCCGTTGTACGGATCCATCCCGTTACCGTTCAAACCGATCGACGAACCGCCGCCGCCGTTCTTCCGGTTCACGAGCAGGTCGTAGCGCAGCGTCGCGCCCATGCGGCCGACCACCGGCGCGTTGAACTTGCGGTGCGCGAGCAGCGACAGCCCGAACCACTGCGCGAGCCCGCCGTTGAACGCGCCGTGCTGCTGCTGGCCGTAGTCGAACTCTGCGTTGTACTGCGCATCGGCAAGCGTGTAGGTCGCATCGGCTTCACCGAAGAAGAACGCGCCGTACGCGCTCGGTGCGTTGCCGCCCACGCCGTAGCGCACGTTGCCGGTCGCCGGATCGACCGCGCTCGGCAGCGTCTGGCGGCCGATGCTGATCGAGCCGCCGACGTCGAGCGCGCTGCCGTGCATGTAATCGACCCGCGCGGTGAAGGTCGGCACCTTGTTGCTGGTCGTGATCGGGTCGCCGAGCGCGTTGACGCCGGTCTGCGTGACCGCGCCCGCGCTGCGGAACTGCTCGTTGCCGACGAAGAACTTCCACGCCCAGTGGCCGTCCGCGCTCTGGTAGTTGACGCCCGCGCCGATCGACGAGCCCGGATCGGAGAAGTCGTACAGCAGGTTGTGCGTGAGCGTGAGCATCTGGCTCGACTGCTGGTACTCGTAGCCGCCGAAGCCCGTCACGAGACCGCCGGTGATCGCCGTCGTGCCCGACAGCGGCACGGTCAGGACCGCCGTGTTGATGATGTTCAGGCCGCTCGAGCCGCTGCCCGTCATCATCGACAGGCCCGCGCCGCGGTTCGGCATCAGCGTGATTTCCGCGGACGGCGCAGTCGGGCCGACACCGAAGGTCTTCTTGATGTCGAGGAATACGTCGCCGAACGTGCTGTTGTAGTAGGTGTACGCGTTCTCGTGGTTCGCGAACTGGAACGACGACGTGCCGGCGCCCCGGTTGTACAGGTAGGTCGGATCCAGGTAGCCCGTCACCGACAGCCCCGCGATCGGGCCCGTGCGCGCGGCATCGGTCAGCGAATCGACCTTCAGTTGCTGGTTCGCGACCTGCTGCCGGATCTCCGACAGGTCGTCGTTGGTGAGCACGGCCGGTGCCTGCCCGTAGCCGGGTGCGGACGGGTCAGCCGCCGCGCCGGTCGCCGCGTTCGACGCGTTCGCCGAGGCCGGTACGGCCGAAGGCTTCGCGCCGAGCTGCGATTGCAGCGCGCTCATCTGCCGTTGCAGCACCGCGATCTGCTGCTGCAGCGTCCGGATCTGGTCGGCGCTCGAGTTCGCCGCGGCCAGCCCCGGCAACGCTCCGGCGATCAGCGCGCAGAGCATCTTCTTTTTCATGGAATGTCTCCTAGTCGTTCGTCTTTGTTCGTCACTTCGTGGGATGCGGGATACGGTCGTGCAGCGGCGGCGCAGCCGGCGGGCGCGCGGGCGGCATGGCGGGTGGCTCTTATACACATCTGGCGGTGGCGACGAATAGAGAGGTG
>NZ_CAJNKE010000130.1 GCF_905232215.1 Burkholderia sp. LMG 13014 | reverse complement strand
CGCGGACATCGGCTCGTCGAGCAGCAAGAGCTTCGGGCGTTTCACCAGCGAGCGGGCCAGCGCGACGCGCTGCTGCTGGCCGCCGGAGAGCTGATGCGGCTTGCGCTTTGCGTACTTGCTCATCTGCACCAGCGCGAGCGCATCGGCCACGCGCGCGTTGATCTCGTGCTTCGGCGTGCCTTCCTGCTTCAGGCCGAACGCGACGTTCGACTCGACCGTCATGTGCGGGAACAGCGCGTACGACTGGAACATCATGTTCACCGGCCGGCGATACGGCGGCAGCGACGCGAGGTCCTCCCCGTCGACGAAGATCTTGCCGGAGGTGGCCGTCTCGAGCCCGGCGAGCATGCGCAGCAACGTCGACTTGCCGCAGCCTGAGCTGCCGAGCAGCGCGAACAACTCGTTCTTCGCGATCGTCAGGTTCACGTTGTCGACGGCCGTGCTGTCGCCGAATTTCTTCACGACGTTTTCGATGCGGACGAACGCGTCGTTCGTCGCGCGGGTGGCGCCGGCCGCGGCCGGCGCATCGGGCAGGATGTGGTTCATGGCCGCCTCGCTCAACCGCCCGACTTCAACTGCAGCCACAGGCGGTTCTGCATCCGCGCGATGTCGGCGCTGCGCGGCATCGCGAGCGACGTCTTCGCGATCGTGGCGTCGGACAGGTAGATGCTCGGGTCCTGCACGATCGCCGGTGTCACGAACGGGCGCGCGGCCTTGTTGGCGCTCGGGTAGAAGATCTCGTTCGTGATCGCCGCGTTGGTCTTCGGATCCTCGATGTAGTTGATCCACTTCAGCGCGGCTTCCGGATGCGGCGCATCCTTCGGGATCGCCATCACGTCGAACCACAGCAGGCCGCCTTCCTTCGGATTCACATAGCGGATCTCGTACGCGCGCTTCGCGTCCAGCGTGCGTCGCCGCGCAATGCCGACGTCGCCCGACCAGCCGAGCACGACGCACACGTCGTTGTTCGCCAGGTCGTCCGCATAGCCGGCCGAGCTGAACTGCGTGACATACGGGCGGATCTTCTTCAGCACGTCGTAGGCCGCCTGGTAATCGGCCGGGTTCTTGCTCTCGGGATCCTTGCCCAGGTACTGCAGCGCCGCCGCGAACGCGGCGTCCGGCGCGTCGAGCAGCGAGATGCCGCAGCCTTTCAGCTTTGCCGCGTTCGCCGGGTCGAACAGCAGCGCCCAGCTGTCGGTCGGCGCGCTGTCGCCGAGCCGCTTCCTGACGGCCTCGACGTTGTAGCCGATACCCGTCGTGCCCCACGCCCACGGTACGCCGTACTGGTTGCCGGGATCGGCCTTCGCGACCATCTTCATCAGCACCGGGTCGAGGTTCGCGAGATTCGGCAGCTTCGACTTGTCGAGCTTCTGGTACACGCCGGCCTGGATCTGCTGCGCGAGATAGTTCGACGTCGGCACGACGATGTCGTAGCCAGAGCTGCCGGCCAGCAGCTTGGTCTGCAGCGTGTCGTCGCTGTCGTAGCTGTCGTAGCGGACCTTGATGCCCGCCTGTTTCTCGAACACCGGCACCGTGTCCTTCGCGATGTATTCGGACCAGTTGTAGACGTTCAGGTTGGCATCGCCGGCATGCACCGGCAGGCTTGCCGCGGCGGCAAGGCTCGCCGACATGACGAACATGGCACGGACGGCCGGACGACAGCGAAATCGGACACGCATGGGGATCTCCAGAGAGTTGTAATCGGCCGTTGCGCCACACTCGGGTGGACTTGCGGCAACGCCGTCAGACGGTTTCGGCACAGGGGTCAATGTAGAGATCGCGATTCGTACCGTCAGTCCCGAAAACCGGGACAAGCGAGGTCGTGTACCGGGGCCGTTTGAGTGGATTCCCATCTAGGCAATCGAAAATCGTCGTGATACGAGTAGCGCCACCTGAAATTTCCCGATACCCGAGGCCATGGACGCTGCGCTCCCCTCCCCCGATCTGCCGCTGAGTCACGTCGCATTCGTGACGGAAACGCTGGGCGATATCGCGCAGGCCGTCGGCACGCCGCAGTTCATGCGCGCCGTCTACGACACGCTCGTGCGCTATGCCGACTTCGACGCGGTGCACCTCGACTACGAACGGGTCGCGCCGTCGGGCCGGCGCAGCGTCGGCTGGATCGGCAGCTTCGGCCGCGAGCCCGAACTCGTCACGCAGGTGATGCGCCACTACTACCGGAGCTATGCGAGCGACGATGCGACCTACGCGGCCATCGACAGCGAAAGCGACATGCAGCTCGTACAGGTGTCCGCGCAACGCGTCGCGAGCGAGATCCGCCATCAGTTCTTCGACAGCGGCGACATCCACGACGAATGCGTGATCGCCGGCGTCACGCTCGGCACGCGCTATTCGATCTCGATCGCGCGCTCGCGGCGGCTGCCGCCGTTTTCATTGAAGGAGTTGAGCCTGCTGAAGCAGCTGTCGCAGGTGGTGCTGCCGCTGGCGTCCGCGCACAAGCGGCTGCTCGGCGCGGTGTCGGCCGACGGCAGCGAGTGCGACGAACTCGATCTCGACCACGTCGCGCAATGGCTGCCGGAATGGCAGGAACGACTGACCGCGCGCGAGCTGCACGTGTGCGCGTCGTTCATCCAGGGCATGACCTCGGCCGCGATCGCGCAGTCGATGGGGCTCAAGACGTCCACCGTCGACACGTACGCGAAGCGCGCATTCGCGAAGCTCGGCGTCGATTCGCGCCGGCAGCTGATGACGCTCGTCCTGAGAAACGCGTCGCGGCGGCACGACGCATGAACTTCCCGCGCACCGGCCGCCGGCCGGTTGCGCGCGCATCCATCTCCGCGCCGCCTCATAACGATCCGACAATTTATTGGTTCCCTTGACGATGCGCTGTCCGTATCGTTCACCGACTCGCCAGACCATTCGACCAACGGGGGAATCCAACAATGAAACAGATCCGTTCATTCGCACTGCTCGCGCTGCCGGCCGCGCTCTATGTCGCCGGCGCTCATGCACAAAGCAGCGTCACGCTGTACGGCATCGTCGATGCCGGCATCGCCTACGTGCACAACGCGCAGAACGCGAACGGCAGCAACGCGTCGAGCCTCGTCAAGTTCAGCAGCGGCAACCTGTCGGGCAGCCGCTGGGGGCTGCGCGGCACCGAGGATCTCGGCGGCGGCCTGGCCGCGCTGTTCCAGCTCGAGAACGGCTTCAACGTCGGCACCGGCGCACTCGGCCAGGGCCAGCGCGAATTCGGCCGCAAGGCCGTCGTCGGCCTCGCAAGCAGCACGTACGGCACCGTGACGCTCGGCCGCCAGTACGATCCGGTCGTCGATCTCGTGCAGGGTCTCACGCAGGACAACTACTTCGGCGGCGTGTTCGCGACGCCGGGCGACCTCGACAACTACGACAACAGCCTGCGCGTCAGCAACTCGGTGAAGTACACGAGCCCGTTGATCTCGGGCTTCCAGTTCGAGGGCCTGTACGGCTTCGGCGGCGTCGCGGGCGCCACCGGCAGCGGCCGCACGTACAGCTTCGGCGCGAGTTACGCGAACGGGCCGCTGTCGCTCGGTGCCGGCTTCTTCTACGCAAACGGCGGCTCCACCGTGGCGAACGGCGTGCGCAACTGGTCGAGCAGCTCGGACACGCTGTTCAACACCGTGATCAACCAGGGCTTCTCGAGCGCGAAGTCGATCCAGATCGTGCGCGTGGCCGGCCAGTACGTGGCCGGGCCCGCCACCTTCGGCCTCGCGTATTCGAATACGCAGTACGGCGCGGACACGCTGTCGGCGTTCAGCCAGAACGCGAAGTTCAACAACGGCTCGGCGTTCTTCAACTGGCAGTTCTCGCCGGCATTGCGCGCGGGGGTCGGCTACAACTACACGTCGCTGACGGGCCCGTCTTCCGCGCACTACAACCAGGTCAACCTCGGCGCGGACTACGCGCTGTCGAAACGCACCGACCTGTATGCGCTGTTCGGCTACCAGAAGGCGAGCGGCAACACGCTCAACGCGAACGGCGCGGTCGTGAAGGCCGCCGCGTCGGTCGGCTCGTATGGCGTGAACTCCGGCACCGATACGCAGGAACTCGCGATCGTCGGGATTCGCCACAAGTTCTGATCGCACACGTAGCATGACGACATGCCGCAGGCGCGCACCGCGGTGCGCGCCTGCCGGCGTTTACACTGTCCGCGATCCCGTTCCGCACGACACAAGGAGGCCGGCATGCTGACCGTATGGGGGCGCCGCACTGCATTCAACGTCCAGAAGGTGCTGTGGCTTGTCGACGAGCTCGCGCTCGCGCACCGGCACGTGCCGGCCGGCGGGCAGTTCGGCGTGCTCGACACACCCGGCTTTCTCGCGATGAACCCGCACGGGCGCGTGCCGGTGATCGACGATGGCGGCACGGTCGTCTGGGAATCGCACAGCATCCTGCGCTACCTCGCTGCGCGTTACGGACGCCCCGGCTTCTGGCGTGACGATCCCGCCGAGCAGTCGCGCGCCGATCGCTGGATGGACTGGTCGCAAACCACGCTGCAGCCGACGTTCCTGAACGGCGTGTTCCGGGGCTTCTTCCGGACGCCGCCCGAGCAGCGCGACACGGCGCGCGTCGAGCAAAGCATCGCGCAGTGCGCGCAGCACTTCCGGACGCTCGATGCGGTGCTGGCCGGGCAGCCGTTTCTCGCGGGCGACATGCTCACGCTCGCCGACATCGCGGCCGGCACGCACCTGTATCGCTATTTCGAGCTCGACATCGCACGGCCGGACATCCCGCACGTGCAAGCGTGGTACGAACGGCTGAAAGCGCGGCCCGCGTATCGCACACATGTGATGATTCCGTTCGACGACTTGCGCGGGCGGCTCGATTAACCGTGAAGCGTCAGGAGGTAGCTTTTCAACGCGGGAAGTCTCGCCATCCGCGCCATGCCATCGCATGGTGCCGTGAGCACGATACCGGTTGTCGTGATGCTGCCAGCTCGCCCGGGCGTCGCTGCGATGCCCGGCGTTCTGATACGTCGACGCATCGACCCACTTCGTCTGAATGCATCGCCTTGAAGACAATCCGAGCGTGATCGTCCACGGCGACGATCAGATACGCCCAACCCACGCCGTCCGCCGCATCGCGGCGAGCACCGGTGATGCGATGATCGGGGCGACCGATGCGGCCGCTATCGGCTTTCTGGCGCAGTGTCGACCGGATGCCCTACGTCACGCAACGACGCGATCAATCTCTGCCTGACGGTCTGAACCTTGATCGAATGGCGATTATGTGGCGGATAGGCGATAAAGAGCCAATCGCCGTATTTGGGCAATGGCTTGGCGGAACTGGTCTCCATGATCGGAACGAGTTTTCCGGCAGCCAACTCGGCACCCACCAGCCAATATGGCATCAGAATAATGCCCTGGTTTGAAATCGCCGCAGAAATAACCGCATCCGACATATTGGACGAGAATGCGCCTTGAGGCAGGAAGTGCGTCACACCTGCCTTGTCCTCGAATACCCAATGTTTGTCGAGACCAAGTATTTCGTGCCGTATGCAGCGATGATTTTTCAACTCGTCGATTTCTTCCGGAACGCCGTATCGAGACAAATACTTCGGGCTCGCGCACAGCACATGCGTATTCGGCGTGAGCCGGTGCTGAATCAACGACAAGGATCGATCCTCACCGACCCGAATTCCCATATCAAAACCCTGAGTCACCAGATCACGGTATTCATCACTGAGATCAAGCTCTATTTCGAGCTCCTGGAATTCGTCAAGCAATGCCGGAATGATGTCGATCAGATAACGGCGTCCAAAGTTCTCAGGCGCCGTGATACGCATCCTTCCCGACATATCTTCCGTCACGCCTCTGATCGCCTTCAGCGTCTCGTCCAGTTGAGTCAGCTGGACGCGCGATTGCAGAAGCCGGTACCCGGCTTCGGTCAGCGATAGCTGGCGCGTCGAGCGGATGAACAACGTCGCGCCCAGGTTTTGCTCCAGCTGGTTGATGAGGCGCGTGATCGAAGAAATGGCGACCTGACGGGTGCGCGCAACTGCGGAGAAGCTCCCCTGATCGGCAACTTCAAGGAACAGTCGAACTGCGGCGATGGTGTCCATGGATCACTCGATTCATATTTTGCGCAAAGCGCAAGGCACCTTTCGAACTCGCGAAGTGCCTGCTACCGGGGGAAAGAGAATACCATTTCAAGGTCAGAAAAAGATTGCGCGTTGCGATGAATAAACTCGCGATATCGGCGCGATTACGACGCACGCCAATAACGAATATTTTCCATTCCAGCCAGGCAGCGAAGGAGACTCCCGATGATTCGGCGCTTCGATAAATTGTTCATCAATGGGGACTGGGTTGCCCCGCATGGCAGCGATTTCAGCGCGGTCATCAATCCGGCTACCGAAGAAGTCATCGCCGAGATATGCAATGCAACCGCCGAAGATGTGGATAAAGCATTCCGCGCTGCCAGGCAAGCATTCGGCACATGGTCAAAAACCACATCCAGGGAGCGTCATGACTGGATCGTGAAAATCCACGATGCACTGGAAAGCCGTCGTGAGGATCTGGCAAACGCCATCTCGGCATCGATGGGTTGCCCGATCGACATGACACGGCAGATACAGACCTCCTGTATCGGTGCATTCCGGAATTTTGCCGCGCGCAGCGCGATGCTGGACGAGACGACGGAGGTCGACAATGTCGTGATCATCCGGGAGCCCGTCGGTGTATGCGTTCTCATTACCCCGTGGAACTATCCGCTGTTCCAGTTGCTGACCAAAGTCGGATCCGCGCTGGCCGCAGGATGTACGGTCGTGGTCAAAGAATCGTCGGTAACACCGCTGCAAGGCCTGATCCTGGCGGAGATTGTCGACTCGATCGGACTTCCCAAAGGCGTCTTCAACCTGTTGACCGGCCGGGGGAGCGTACTCGGCGACCTGATGGTCACCCACCCGGTCGCGGACATGGTGTCGTTCACCGGATCGACGGCCAATGGCGCCCGCATCCAGGAACTTGCCGCCCGGTCGATCAAGCGGGTCTGCCTGGAACTCGGCGGCAAGAGTCCTTTCATCATCACTGAAAGTGCCGATCTCGAGGCGGCAATCAGGTTCGGTGTCGAAGACGTGATGATCAACTCCGGCCAGACTTGCGTCTGCTTGTCGCGCATGCTGATTCCGACATCCAGGTACGAAGAGGCCGTAACCATCGCCAAGCGTATCGTCGAGCGCATCAGGATCGGCAACCCGGCGGATGAAACGACTTACATGGGCCCGATGAGCTCCCGATACCAGCGAGAGACCGTCATCGCGTACATCAACCAGGGGCTGAAGGAAGGCGCCAAATTGGTGACCGGCGGCCCCGATCTTCCCGAAGGCATCGACAAGGGGGCGTTTGTAAGACCGACGATCTTTCGCGACGTGCACAACAGGATGACGATCGCACAGGAAGAAATATTCGGACCGGTCATCTGCATGATTTCATACGACCGGATGGAGGATGCCATCTTCATGGCCAATGACACGCCTTACGGACTATCGTCGGCGGTCTGGTCCGGAACCGTTGCGGACGCAATCGACATTGCCAGGAAAATCAGGGCGGGCGCCTGCTCGATCAACGGCGGCGAATTCAGCTATGAAGCGCCCTTGGGCGGCTATAAGCAATCAGGCAACGGCCGCGAGTGTGGCGATTTCGGCATGCATGAATTCTTCGAACTGAAGAGTTTGCAACTGCCAGTGAACGCGCGTTGATCCTTGAATGAAACGTGATTCCCGATACGCAGGGGGCGCCATGCTGAATATCGTTTCGGAGCCGGCGGCCGATGGCTACGATTATGTCGTCATCGGATCCGGATCCGCTGGAAGCACGATTGCCGGTCGATTGGCAGAAGACACATCGTTAAGCATCCTTCTGATCGAGGCGGGCGGATCCGATATCAATATCGGCATCGTCATGCCATGCGCGATGGGTCTGCCGTTGCTCAGCAACAAGACGAACTGGAAGCTGTTTTCGGATGACGGCCCGGGGCCCGTGTACGAGCCGCGAGGCCGCGTGCTGGGCGGGTCGTCATCGGTTAACGGCATGAACTGGATGCGCGGCAACGCCGAGGACTACGATACCTGGTCCGATTTCGGCGTGGCAGGGTGGGATTACAAGAACGTTCTCCCCTTCTTCAAAAAAATGGAAACATTCGAAGATGGCGAGAGTCCCTGGAGAGGGGGGAGCGGCCCGATCAAGGTCGAGAGAGCACCCTGCAGAAACCGGCTGTTCGAGGCATTCCTCGAGGCTGGACAGCAAGCCGGGCATGCGCTGAATCCGGATCAAAACGGCGAGCAGCAAGCAGGCATGCATCGAATCCAGCGCAACATCTGCGATGGCCGGCGCATCAGCGCTTCTTATGCCTATCTGCGGCAAAAGCCCATGCGCAACCTCGATGTCATGTTGCATACACGGGTGACACGACTGCTGTTTTCGGGCACAACCTGTGTCGCCGTCCAGGCCACCCGCCAGGGCAGAAATCATCGTATCGCCGTAGGGCGCGAGGCAATTCTTTGTGCGGGCGCCTTGATGTCCCCGCACCTGCTGATGCTGTCGGGCATCGGCGATGCGGACGCGCTCCGCGGCCATGGCATTACACCGGTAGTCCACCATCCGGAGGTCGGACGCGGCTTATCCGATCACACTGCACTCGTCGTCGACTGGCATGTCAGGAACGAGCGCGACTCGATGGCCCGCGAGTTGTCCCTGCCGCGCCGTCCGCTGATCGGGGCGCAATGGATGCTGACACGTCGAGGCATTGGCGCTTCCAATCTCTTCGAAGCCGGCGCGATGATTTCCACCGACGGCTCCGGGCGACCGGATATTCAGATGGAGTGCGTGGCTTTTCGACCTTACTTCGGGCACGACGCAATACGCATCAATCCCGGATACCACTGCTCATTGAGTCTGCAGCGGCCAACGAGCACCGGCCGGGTATGGCTACGCTCCGCCGACCCACTGGCAACACCCGCGTTCAGCTTCAATTATCTGACTACCGACCATGACAAGAAGCTGGCGATCAAAGCGATCAAGTCCGTGCGAGAGATCATGAGCCAGCCTGCCATGGCCAAGCGCGTTCTGGGGGAGGCAGACGACGTTGCGCAAGCTCGCAGCGACGCGGAAATTCTGGCGTGGGCGAAAGCAACGGCGGAATCCAATTACCACCCGTCCTGCACCTTGCGCATGGGGACGGTGACGGATTCGGAGGGCAGGGTGTTTGGCGTCGAACGAGTCCGGGTAGTCGATGCTTCAATTTTTCCGACCATCCCATCCGCAAACCTCAATTCACCTGTAACCATGCTGGCGGAGAAGATTTCGGCGTCGATTCTCCGGCAAGCCGGTTCGGCGCAGCGCAAAGCGTTCTCGGTCGATACGGCCTGAGCGATACGCATTGCGCCCTTGAAAGACGTCGCTGATAGAAGAACCGGTATCTCGTGGAGCCTGAGCGAACATGAGCAAGCATGAATGCAACGCAGAACGGATCAACGCAATGCCCGACCACGCCGAGGTCGGCCCAACTGCCAACAAGCCCTATCGCAAGCATGGCATCGCCTACGACGGCCTCGACGCGTGGCGTGCCATGCCCGGCAGCAGGGATGCCGCTGAAGCACGACGTATCAAACAGCTGGAGGACGAGAACAATCGTCTGAAGTTGCTCGTTGCTGATCAGGCGCTCGATATCAAGCTGCTTTGGGAGGTCGTCCGCGGGAAGGTCGCGCAATCCGATGCAGACTGAACGCAGTACCGCTCGACGACTTGCGCGGGCGGCTCGATTAGCGGATGTCCGGGCCGCGGCCGATCTGCCCGGAAACCGCGCCTAATGTCGCCGCATGCCGCCACCGCCAAATCCGCTCACACCGCCGAACTGATGCATGCCGCCGAATCCGTGGCCGCCGGCACCCACAGGAAACGCACCATGGTGAAAACCGGCACCGACCGGCATGCCGAAGCGGCGATGCTCCATCCCGTTGAAATGGCCGACGTGATCGAAGTGGTGAAAATGGTGGAAACGATCGACGAAGACGAAGCCCACGCCCGCGCCGATGAAAAGCGGCGGCCCCCAGTACCACAGGTCGGCATACGGATAATCCACCGCCGGATACCACAGAACGCTACCGTCGGGACTCTGCACGAACTGCCATGTGCCATCGTCCTGCAGGCACGCACGCCCCACGATTTGCTGCTCCGTGCCGTCGATGTTCGCTTGCGCGACGACCGCACGGCAGTTCGTGCTGGCGTCCGCCAGATCGTCGTACGTTTGCGCAAAGACCGCCGCGGAACAGCCGAGACAGACGATACCTATCCCGGATCTAAACCAGTTGCACATGATCGGCTCCTGCCTGATTGCCCCCGACCACTCGATCGCAGGCGCCGCTGGCGGCGCCCGGCAGACCGGATTGCTTGCATACGATTCATCACGCGGCGCTCACGTGCCGCCGCTTCATACAGGGTCTCCTGCCGGCTAAACGATGCAGCACGCCTGCTTATTCCAGGGGTCTGGTGCGAATGATCGATGCGGACAACCCCGCAACCCCGCAAATCGCTACCGCGATTGACGTCCGGCCTGGCGCGTCGCGAAACGGTAGGCAGCCGCAGCCGTGATCCCGAATGCCAGATGGGCCACGAGCGTGATCGCGCCGCGAACCGGGATGAACCACGGGAAGATCGTGGTAAAGGCGTACAGGTTGACGCCGTACAGGATGAGGCCGAACGCGCCGCCTGCGAGTAACGCGGCGACGAGCGACATGGTGCGAATCACGTTCACCAGCACGGCCGCATAGACCAGCGACAGCACCAGATGCACGAGGGTCGCCACCGCCATGACCCACGGATCGAAGCCGCCGGACGCGCCGAGCACGCGGCGCCCCATCACGATGGCCGCCGTGAGGCGCGCATCTCGCAACAGGTTCCCGATGGCGTCGTCGCCAACGATCGGCCAGAGCAGCAGCTCGACGACGGTCGAGCCGACCGCCGCACCGAACGCGGCCCAGAGCACCGGGACGAGACTGGCTCGCTTCAATGGGCGCCCCCTGCGCAACCGGCCGATGCATCGAAGCGGCGTGCGCCCCACCCGCTCCGGCGCCGGTCGGCCAACGTGTGCCCGCGATACCGAACCGGGCGGCCACGCAAAATTACGACGCCCCTTCGCAGTCCGACCAGTACGCGAACGGATCGCGATGTTTCGGATAATTCTCGTCCAGCCATTTCAGCAACGTCGCCCGCGCATTGTCCATGTCGGCTTTCAGCGACGAGGTCGTCAGTTCGTGCACTTCGACGGATTTTTCGCGATCGACCACGAAGCAGTTCCAGTCGGGGCCGTCGAGATCCGGATCGTCCGACGCCTTCGACGATTTGCCCCAGCCGAAGCCCTTGCGCGCGTCGATGTAGTACCGAGGATGCACTTTCAGATACGACATCTCGCCGCCCTGCAGGCTGCTCTCCGCGCGCAGCACGTCGTGTCCGTCGACGATCTGCGTGACTTCCGGAAGCCGGCGCGCACGCCATCCGGCAGGCAGCGTCGCGATGGCCTTGACGCTGTCGTACATCCCCCACTCCAGCCCCCAGGCTTCGGCCATGCGCTTCATGAATGCGTCCGCGTTCGGATAGCCGCGCAACTGGATCCGGGTCGACAGCGTGACTTCGACACCGCCGCGCCCGCCGGAACCCGCGGACGCTTCGTCGCCCGCCGCTTCGAACGGATTGAACGGGTTGCCCGGACGTGACGCGCGCGTCTCATCCGCGGGCGCCATGCCCGAAAACAGCTGGTCGAGCGCCGCTCGCGCTTTCGACGACTTGTCCGGCTTGTTCATCGTTGACCTCCTTTCCATCCGCACGGCTGTACACATTGTCGATTTTCGTTCATCTCTCCACCTCATCGTTTTTCGCGGTCGCATTGTCGTCGATCCGGCGGCCCGAGCCTAGTGCCGCGTATCGCGTACCGCTTCCTTCGTCACCACCGGCCCGCCTGGCGGGCCGTCACGGCGGGCCGGCTAGCGGCCTTCGCCCACCGCCGCCCGCATCCGTTCCATCAACGCCAGCACCTCCGGCCGATTCTCCCCCTTCGCGTGCACAAAGTAATACCTGAGCACCGAATCGACCTCGTGCCGGCTCACGCGCACGAGGTCGCTGCGCTTGAGATAGGCGTCGGCGAGCGGCACGCGCGCCAGCGCCACGCCGAGCCCGGCCTCGGCCGCGGCCAGCACCAGGTTGTAATCCTCGAAACGGCGATCCTGCGCGCGCGGCTTGAACGGCACGCCCAATGCATCGAACCACGTGCGCCAGCCTGTCACGTCGGAATCGTGCAGCAACGGCAGGTCGAGCAGCGCGGCATCGCCGCGCCGGCGGCGCTCCGTGGCCAGTTGCGCGGCGAGCCGCGGATGCGCGACCGGATAAAGCCGCTCCGGCATGAACGCACGGGTTTCGAGCTGACGCCAGTTGCCGCGCCCGTAGCGAATCGACAGATCCGCTTCGCCGCCGGCGATATCCACGTTGCGAAGCTCGATGCCGAGCTCGATCCGCAACGCAGGCGCCTCACTCTCGAGCGCGTGCTGGCGCTCGAGCAGCCAGAGCTGCGCGAAGGCCGGCACCACGCTCATCCTGACCAGCCGCGGCGTACGCGGCGAGCGCCACTGATCGGCCGCACTGTCGATGATCGCGAACGCCTGCTCGATCCGGCCGACGAAGCGCTGCCCGTCCGGCGTGAGGCGCACGCCGCGCGCATGACGTTCGAACAACCGCAGGCCGAGCCAGTTTTCGACAGCAGCCACGCGCCGGCTGATCGCGCCGTGCGTCACGCCGGAGACGTCGGCCGCAGCCAGGAACGAACCCTCGCGGGCGACCGTGCACACCGTCTCCAGGCTCGCGAGCGGCGGC
>NZ_CAJNKE010000129.1 GCF_905232215.1 Burkholderia sp. LMG 13014 | reverse complement strand
CGTGAAGACGGCCCGTGACCTGCGCGTCGTTCTGCCGTTCGGCATCGTGCAGCGCGAAATCGAGGATCCGGTTGCCGGTCGCCGCGACGCGCCAGATGCCCGCATACGCGTCATCGGCCGGGAACACTGCGACACCGTCCGGCGGCAGCGCGTGAATCACGGCCGCGTGTTCGAGCGCGACGGCTTCGACCGTCGCCATGAACTCCTGGTGCTCGCGCTGCGCGTTGTTGACGAGCGCGACCGTCGGCGCCGTGAGGCGTGCGAGGACTTCGGTCTCGCCCGGGTGGTTCATCCCGATCTCGATCACCGCGAGACGATGCGCGGCCGACAGGCGCAGCAGCGTCAGCGGCAAACCGACATCGTTGTTCAGGTTGCCGGCCGTTGCGAGCCGCGCGTCGGCGCCGACCGCCGCCGCGAAGATCGACGCGATCATTTCCTTGACGGTCGTCTTGCCGTTGCTGCCCGTCACCGCAACGAGCGGCAGCGCGAATCGTTTGCGCCAGCCGTGTGCGAGCGCACCAAGCGCGGCCCGCGTTTCACCGCCCTCGATCGCCGGCATCGCGACGCCCGCCGGCATGTGCGCGACCAGCGCCGCGGCAGCACCGCGCGCAGCGACATCGCCCAGGAAGTCGTGCGCATCGAAGCGCTCGCCTTTCAGGGCGACGAACAGGTCGCCGGGGCCGGCCGTGCGGCTGTCCGTCGACACGCGGTCGAACGTGACACTCGAGTCGCCGTGGACGGTTGCGCCAGGGATCAGGCGAACGGCTTCGCCGAGACTGAGCATCGTCATTCGGCGCCTCCCTTGCCATGCGTCGCGCGCGCTGCCAGCGCGAGCCGCGCGTGATCCTGGTCGGAGAACGTGCGTTTCTTGCCCATGATTTCCTGCGTGGCCTCGTGGCCCTTGCCGGCCAGCACGACGACATCCTCGCGTGCGGCGCCGCGCACGGCCTGCAGGATCGCGCTCGCGCGATCCTCGATACGGCGGGCGTGATCGGGCGCGGTCATGCCCGCGACGATCTGGTCGATGATGCGCTGCGGATTCTCGCTGCGCGGGTTGTCGCTCGTGACGACGGCTTCATCGGCGAGCCGCTCTGCGATCGCACCCATCAGCGGGCGCTTCGTCGCATCGCGATCGCCGCCGCAGCCGAACATGCAGACGAGCCGGCCGCCGCGCGCCGTCGCGATCGGGCGCAGCGCGTCGAGCGTCTTTTCGAGCGCGTCGGGCGTATGGGCGTAGTCGATCACGACGAGCGGTTCGTCGTTCTGCAGCCGGCCGCCGAGCCGCTGCATCCGGCCGTTCACGGACTCGAGCCGTGCGATCTCGGCGAGCGCCGCATCGAACGGCACGTCGGCCGCGAGCAGCGAACCGAGCACCGCGAGCAGGTTGCTGACGTTGAACGTGCCGAGCGTACCGACCTCGACGTCGGCGTCGCCCCACGACGAACGCAGATGGAACGCCGTGCCGGTCGCGGTGGCGCGCACGTCGAGCGCGACCAGTTCGCGATCGGCGTCAGGCGCCGGTGCGTCGCCGATCCCGTACGCGATCGTGCGCACGCGGCCGGCGAGTTTCTCGAGCAGGCGCCGGCCGGCTGCGTCGTCGCGGTTGACGACCGCCGCGCGCAGGCCGCGCCATGCGAACAGCTTCGCCTTCGCGGCCTCGTACGCATCGAACGTGCCGTGATAGTCGAGGTGATCCTGCGTGAGATTCGTAAACACCGCGATGTCGAAGGCCGTACCGTTCACGCGCCCCTGGTGCAGCGCGTGCGACGACACTTCCATTGCCACCGCCTTCGCGCCCGCGTCGCGCAACTGCGCGAGGCTGCGTTGCAGTTGCGGCGCGTCGGGCGTCGTGAAACCCGTCGGCACGAGCTGGCCGGGCATCCCGGTGCCGAGCGTGCCGATCACCGCGCACGGCTGGTGCAGCGCCGTCAGCGCGGTGGCGATCCATTGCGTGCACGAGGTCTTCCCGTTCGTGCCGGTCACACCCACCGCGAGCAGGCTGTCGCTCGGATCGCCGTACCAGCCGCTGGCGATCTCGCCGGCGAGCTGGTCGAGCGCCGGCACGGCCAGTGCGACGGGCACCGCCGGCGCCGCGTCCAGCCCTTCCGGCTGATACAGCGCCGCGGCCGCACCGCGTGCGACGGCGTCGACGATGAAGGCACGATTGTCGGCCCCGTCGACTGCATACGCGACAAACACGTCGCCAGCCTTGAGGCTGCGCGTGTCGGCATGCAGTTGCGCGGCGGGGGCCACATGCTGACGCAGCCACGCAAGCGCGGCTGCGATCTGCTGATGCGCCGGATGGGAACTGCGAGCGGCGCTCATCGAACAACTCCTGGTGAATTACGCGTCGTGCTGGACACGATCATATGCTTCGCACCGCCGCCCGCGGCCAGCTTTTGCGGCCCCGTCGCAGATGGTGCTGCCGGCGAATCGTCAGACACGACGAGCTGCTTGATCGGCATGTTCGGCGGCACGTTCAGCGCACGCATCGTGTCGCCGGCGATCGCCGAGAATACGGGGCCGGACACCTGGCCGCCGAAGTGGCTGCCGGCGGTCGGCTCGTCGACCGATACCGCGACGACGATGCGCGGATTCGGCATCGGCGCCATCCCGACGAACGACGCGCGGTACTTGCGCGTATAGCCGTGACCTTCATGCTTGTACGCGGTGCCGCTCTTGCCGCCGACGCGATAGCCCGGCACGGCCGCATCGGGCGACGTGCCGCCCGGCGCCACCACCGTCTCGAGCATCGCGCGCACTTCGCGCGCAGTGGTCGGGTTGAACACCTGAGTACCCACGACCGGCTGGTTGGGGTCGGTCTTGAAAATGGTCACGGGCATCAGCTCGCCGTCATGCGCGATCGCCGTGTACGCACGCGCGAGCTGGAACAGCGACACCGACAGGCCGTAGCCGTACGACATCGTCGCCTGTTCGATGCGGCGCCAGCTCTTCCACGGACGCAGGCGGCCGGCCACCGCGCCCGGGAACCCGACCTTCGGCGCCTGGCCGAGGCCGATGCTCGTATACATATTCCACATTTCCTCGGGCCGCATCGTCATCGCGATCTTCGTCGCGCCGATGTTGCTCGACTTCTGGATCACGCCGCCGACCGTCAGCGTGCCGAAACCGGCGTCGTCGGTAATCGGCGCGCCGTCGAGCACGAAATGCCCGTTCCCCGTCTCGACGAGCGTGTTCGGCGTCACGCGGTGCAGGTCGAGCGCAAGCGACACCGTAAACGGCTTCATGATCGAGCCCGGCTCGAACACGTCGGTCATGATCCGGTTGCGCAACTGCTCGCCCGTCATGCGCGAGCGGTCGTTCGGGTTGTACGTCGGGTAGTTGACGAGTGCGAGCACCTCGCCGGTGCGCACGTCGACGACCATCGCCGCGCCGGCCTTCGCCTTGAACTTCTCGACCGCGGCCTTCAGGTTCGCGTACGCGATGTACTGGATCTTGCTGTCGATCGACAGGTCGACGTCGGTGCCGTTGTGCGGCGGGATCTGCTCGGCGACGTCCTCGACGATGTGCCCCATCCGGTCCTTGATCACGCGACGCACGCCCGACGTGCCGGACAGCATCTTCTGGTCGCCCAGTTCGACGCCCTCCTGCCCTTCGTCCTCGACGTTCGTGAAGCCGATCAGGTGAGCGGTGATCTCGCCTTCCGGATAGAAGCGCTTGTATTCGTTGCGCTGATAGATACCGGGAATGTCGAGCGCGGCGACCTTGTCGGCGACGTCGATCGGCACCTGGCGCTTGACGTAGACGAAACCCTTGTCTTCCGACAGCTTCACGCGCAGTTCCTTCGGCGTCATGCCGAGGAGCTTGCCGAGCTGGTTGACCTTGTCGGCGTCGAGATCGTCCGGCACCGCGTCGGGAATCGCCCAGATCGCGCGCACGGGCAGACTCGTCGCGAGCACGAGCCCGTTACGGTCGAGGATCTTGCCGCGCGTCGCCGGCAGATCGATCGTGCGCTGGTAGCGGCTTTCGCCCTGCTTCCGATAGAACGCGTTGCCGGGCCCCTGGATCCAGAACGCGCGCGCGGCCAGCGCAACGAACGCCATGAACAGCAGGAACACGACGAACTTCGAGCGCCACATCGGCAGATGCACGCCCAGCACGGGGCTCGACGAGAACTTCACGTTCTGGCGCTTCTGGGACGGCTTCATCGCGCGCCCCCCTTGCCCTTGCCAGCCGTGTCCGCCGAAGCCGGGATCGGCGCATCGATCGCCTTCGCGGCGCCCGGCGGCAGCGTCAGGTATTGCGTGCGGCCGGTCGTGATCGGCTGCATCTTCAGCGAGTCGTTCGCAAGCTGCTCGATGCGCGACGTCTTCGACAGCGCGCTCTGCTGATATTGAAGCTGCGCGTAGTCCTGCTGGAGCTGACGCTCCTGCGACTGCGCACGCTGCAGCTGGATGAAGAACTGGCGCTGCTGGTTCGTCGAATTGACGACCGACAGCGCGCAACCCATCACGATGATCAGCAGGAAGATATTGAAGCGGCTCATGGCGTGACGCGCTCCGCAATGCGCATCACGGCCGAACGGGCACGCGGATTCTCCGTCACTTCCGCTTCGCTCGGGAAATGACGGCCGATGATCTTGAGGGGGGGGCTCGGGAGGTCGACGGCACGGATCGGCAGGCGACGATCGACTGCAGGCGCACTCGCGTGCGCCTGCATGAATCGCTTGACGATCCGGTCCTCGAGTGAATGAAAGCTGATGACCACCAGCCGCCCCCCTTGATCCAGCAACGACAGTGCCGCGTCTAGTACGACTTGCAGGTCCGCAAGCTCTTGATTGACGTGAATCCGTATAGCCTGAAAGGTGCGGGTTGCCGGATCCTTGCCCTTCTCACGGGTTTTGACGACGTGACCCACGATTTGGGCAAGCTCGCCCGTGGTGTCGAGAGGCCCAAGACGGTCGGACTCTGCCCGGCGAGCAACAAGCGCCTTTGCAATCTGAAAAGCAAACCGTTCTTCCCCATAATCCCGTATCACCTCCGTCAATTCCTGCACCGAAACCCGTGCGAGCCATTCCGCCGCCGACTCGCCGCGCGTCGGATCCATCCGCATGTCCAGCGGACCATCGGCGCGGAAGCTGAAGCCGCGCGCCGGATCGTCCACCTGCGGCGAGGACACGCCCAGGTCGAGCAACACACCCGACACCTTCTCGACGCCGCGCGCCGCAAGCGCGTCGCGCATCGATGCAAAGCTGTCATGCACGATCGAGAAGCGCGCATCCTCGATGCCCTGCGCCGTCTCGATCGCTCTCGGATCCTTGTCGAACGCGATCAGCCGCCCGGCCGGCGCCAGCCGCGCGAGCACCGCGCGGCTATGGCCGCCGCGCCCGAACGTGCCGTCGACATAGATGCCGTCCGGTCGCGTCACGAGCGAGTCGACCGCTTCGTCCAACAACACGGTCCGATGTTGCAATTCGTTTCCCATCGCGGGCGTCTCCGTCACCGCAATCAGAACGTGAAATTCTTCAGCGCGTCGGGCATGCCCTGCGCCATCGCTGCCTGCTCCTTCGCGTTGTAGGTTTGCGAATCCCACAGCTCGAAGTGACTACCCATTCCCAACAACATGACTTCCTTTTCCAGTCCGGCTGCCATGCGCAGCTCGGGCGATACGAGAATCCGGCCGGCGCTGTCGAGATCGACATCCATCGCATTGCCGAGAAAAATGCGCCGCCACCAGTGCGCGTCCATCGGCAGCGCGGCGATCTTGGCGCGGAATACTTCCCATTCGGGGCGCGGAAACAGCAACAGGCAGCCGTCCGGGTGCTTGGTCACAGTCACCCGTCCTTCTGCCTGTCCTTGCAGCGCTTCGCGATAGCGAGCCGGCACCGACATCCGCCCTTTCGCATCGAGCGTCAGCGCCGACGCCCCTTGGAACACTTTCCGCTCTCCCGTTCAGGGCACCGAAGCACCCGCTACATGCTGAGAATTTAGCCGGAATAGCCCGCCAAATCACACAAAAATACACTTTCTCACACTGTCTCCCACTTTAGAGGAAGGGTGTGGCACGGTCAAGGGAGCGGCCCGCATTTTTGACGAATTTTGTTAGTTAGAACAAGGACTTACGCGCACATGCTCATGCGGCCCCTCATTCCAAAAACCGTTATAAATGAATGAGCTAGTGCAACTTGTGAAGGTGATACGTGAGAAAGACGGGCCAGACGGGTGTGCGGACGGGGCTTTCGGGGGCGGGAAAACGAGGAATAAACGGGCGGTATCAGCGGTGGGGAACCGGGGCGACGTCACGCATCGCCCCGGTGTGAATCTCACAGATAGTACGCAGTGCTCGTCATGACTTTCGATGCGGCGCGCATCAGCATCCGTGCGGGCAGCGGCAGTTCGATCCCGCCTGCGTCGGCCGCGGCCTTGCCGTGCTTCACTTCGTCGATACGCATCTGGTCGACGATCGCACGCGACGCGGTATCGGCCGCCGGCAACTCGGACATATGGCCTTCGAGATGACTCTCGACCTGCCGTTCGGTCTCGGCCATGAAGCCAAGGCTGACCTTGTCGCCAAGCGCGCCGGCCGCCACGCCGATCGCGAGCGAACCCGCATACCAGAGCGGGTTCAGCAGGCTCGGACGCGAGTCGAGCTCCTTCAGGCGGTGCGCGGTCCACGCGAGGTGGTCCTCCTCCTCGCGCGCGGCTTCCTCGAACATCGCCTTCGCCGATGCCGTGCGCGCGGTGAGTTTCTGCGCCTGGTAGAGCGCCTGCGCGCAGACCTCGCCGACGTGGTTCACGCGCATCAGCCCGGCGGCATGCGTGCGCTCCGCAGGCGTCAGCTCGACGGCCGGCGCCTCGGCCGGTGCGGGCACCGGGCGGCTCATCCGGCTAATGCCGGTCAGCGATCGCAGGCCGCGATCGAATTCGCTGATCAGTTCATCAAACACCATCCTGTTCTCCTGGCTGCAGGTGCTGCCGCGAGCGGCAAGGGCACGAGTCCGCTGCGTAACCGACTTGATTATTCAGCGGAAATTGCGGTTAACCCGTGATTTTAACCATTGTTGCATAAAGGAAACATGGCGGCCTTGCGCTGCGGCATTTCGCTTTGTGGCAAAAAACGGTTTTGCTACATTACGTGCGACTTCTTGCGAAGTTGATGGGGCCCGTCAACAGAACATAACTATCTGCCCCGCCAAAAAAATTCAGTGATTCTTGGAGATCCGTTAATGAAAAAGTCGCTTCTCGCGCTCGTCGCGCTGGGCGCGTTCGCTGGCGCTGCCCATGCGCAAAGCAGCGTGACGCTTTACGGCATCATCGATGAAGGCCTGCTCTTCAACAACAACGCAGGCGGCAAGCACCTGTACAGCATGGCCAGCGGCGTGATGCAAGGCAGCCGCTTCGGCATGCGCGGCACCGAAGACCTCGGTGGCGGCCTGAAGGCGATCTTCACTCTCGAAAACGGTTTCGACGTGAACAGCGGCAAGCTCGGTCAGGGCGGCCTGATGTTCGGTCGTCAGGCTTATGTCGGCCTGTCGAGCCAGTACGGTACGGTCACGCTGGGTCGTCAGTACGACTCCGTCGTCGACTTCGTCGGCCCGCTCGAGGCAGGTGACCAGTGGGGTGGCTACATCGCCGCTCACCCGGGTGACCTCGACAACTTCAACAACGCCTATCGCGTGAACAACGCGGTCAAGTTCACGAGCAACACCTACGGCGGCATCTCGTTCGGCGGCATGTACAGCTTCGGCGGTCAAGCCGGCCAGTTCGCGAAGAACCAGGTCTGGTCGCTCGGCGCAGGCTACAACAACGGCCCGCTGGTGTTGGGCGTCGGTTACTTGAACGCACGTACGCCGAACCAGTTCGGCGGCATGTTCAACAACGGTTCCGCGTCTTCGTCGGTCTCGTCGCCGATCTACGGCGCATACGCGAACAACGCGAACACGTACCAGGTCATCGGTGCCGGCGGCGCCTACACGTTCGGCGCAGCGACGATCGGCGCGACGTACTCGAACACGAAGTTCAAGGGCTTCTCGGCAGGCCCGTTCGTGAACCAGTCCGCGACGTTCAACAACGGCGAACTCAACTTCAAGTATCAGCTGACTCCGGCGTTGATTCTCGGCGCGGCGTACGACTACACGCAGGGCAGCAAGATCAACGGCAGCTCGGCAGCCAAGTATCACCAGGGCTCGCTGGGTGTCGACTACTTCCTGTCGAAGCGCACCGACGTCTACGCGATCGGCGTGTACCAGCACGCATCGGGCAACGTGCTCGACGCGAACGGCAACGTGATCCAGGCAACCGCAGCGATCAACGGTCTCGCAGGTTCGAGCACCAGCAACCAGGTTGCAGCACGCGTCGGTATCCGTCACAAGTTCTAATCAGCTTGCCTGACAAGCCGCAGCATATTGAAGGCGCCTTCGGGCGCCTTTTTCTTTTCCGGTCGGCGCAGCCGCCAAGCTAAAGCGCGGTGAGCCGTATCGACCGCGACGCGCCCGTCGTAGAGGCGCCGTGCCGTCTTACCGCGCCGATACGCACTGCCGCCGCAGCGAGCCCATTCCGAAAGCAAGCCTCGTTCGGAAACGGCCACTTCGGAACCGCGCGGCAAACAAAAAAGCCCGGCACAAGCCGGGCTTTTCCGTTCGTTCGATCGAGCGCGCCGTTACGCGCGTCCGTCGCGCAGTTCGCGCCGCAGGATCTTGCCGACGTTCGTTTTCGGCAGTTCCGTACGGAACTCGACCAGCTTCGGCCGCTTGTAGCCGGTGAGTCGCTCCTTGCAGTAGGCGAGGATGTCCTTGTCGGTGAGCGCCGGATCCTTCTTCACGATGAACAGCTTCACGGCTTCGCCGGAATGCTCGTCGGGCACGCCGACCGCCGCCACCTCGAACACGCCCGGGTGCGACGCCACTACGTCCTCGACTTCGTTCGGATACACGTTGAAGCCCGACACGAGAATCATGTCCTTCTTCCGGTCGACGATCTTCACGTAGCCTCGCGCATCCATCACGCCGACGTCGCCCGTCTTGAAGAAGCCGTCCGCGAACATGACCTTCGCGGTCTCGTCCGGCCGGTTCCAGTAGCCGGCCATCACCTGCGGCCCGCGGATGCAGATCTCGCCGGGTTCGCCGAGCGCGACGTCGTTGCCGGCGTCGTCGCGAATCGCCACTTCGGTCGACGGCAGCGGCAGGCCGATCGTCCCGCTGTACTCGGTCGCCGTCACGGGGTTGCAGGTCGCCACCGGCGATGTTTCGGACAACCCGTAGCCTTCGATGATCGCCGTATGGGTCTTTTCATACCAGCGTTTCGCGACGCCCTCCTGGATCGCCATGCCGCCACCGTTGGCGATCACGAGCTTCGACAAGTCGAGCTGATTGAATTCCGGGTGGTTCAGCAGCGCGTTGTACAGCGTGTTGACCGCCGGGATCGTCGAGATCTGGTAGCCCTTCAGTTCCTTGATCATGCCGGCGATATCGCGCGGGTTCGGGATCAGGATGCCCATGCCGCCAGTACGCATCGTCAGGAAGCCGCAGACGGTCAGCGCGAACACGTGATACAGCGGCAGCGCGACAACGGTCACGAACTGTTTCACCTCCGGATACTTCTCATGAGCCGGATGGTGCCAGGCGCCCGCCTGCAGCACGTTCGACACGATGTTCCGGTGCAGCAGCGTCGCGCCCTTCGCCACGCCGGTCGTACCGCCCGTGTATTGCAGGAACGCCACGTCGTCGGGGCCGATCTTCTGCGCCTTGAATGCCTGCCGCGCGCCTTCCGACAGCGCGGCCTTGAAGCGCGTGAACGACGGCAGCTGCCAGGCAGGCACCATCTTCTTCACGTTGCGCACGACGTAGTTGACGAGCCAGCCCTTGATGCCCAGCAGATCGCCCATCGATGCGACGACGACGTGCTTGACGCCCGTCTTCTCGATGACAGCCTGCAGCGTCGACGCGAAATTCTCGAGGATGACGATCGCCTCCGCCCCGCTGTCCTTCAGCTGATGTTCGAGCTCGCGCGGCGTATAGAGCGGGTTGACGTTGACGACGGTGTAGCCTGCGCGCAGTACCGCGGCGATCGCCACGGGATACTGCAGCACGTTGGGCATCATGATCGCGACGCGCGCACCGCGCGCAAGCCCGCGCGATTGCAGCCACGCGCCGAACTGGCGCGACAGCTTGTCGAGTTCGCCGTACGTGATGCCCTTGCCCATGCAGACGAACGCCGTGCGGTCGCGATACTGCCGGAAGCTTTCGTCGAGCAGGTCCGGGACAGAGGGATAAGGAGACGCGTCAATTTCGGCTGGAACGCCGGGTGGGTACGATTTCAGCCAAATTTTGTCCATACTGCGCGTCTCCTCACAGATTTTCGAATGGTCGTGCTAAAACGCATCGTAACGGCTCGCCCGTCCCGAGACAACAGGGTTAGATGTCCACTTCGAACTTCCGTGGCAAATCGTCTGATCATACGGGGATATTCGATCAAATGCGTTCAACTTCCACAAGGCAATCGTAAAACGTCGCCGAATTGCCAAGATCGGTCAACGCCTGGCTCGTCACCTCGTTTGCGTTCCGGCCGTCCGGTGACAGCTTCTTCCACCAGATCGACAGCCCGACGACGAGCCCGGCACGTGCACGATCGGTAATTCTCGCGAGCGCCTGCATCGATCCGCGGTCGTTGAAGATCCGTACGACGTCGCCCTCGGCGATGCCGCGCGCCTCGGCGTCCGACGGGTGGATGTCGAGGTGCGGCTCGCCTTCCGTATGACGCAGGCTGTCGACGTTCACGAACGTGCTGTTCAGGAAATGGCGGGCCGGCGGCGAAATCATCGCCAGCGGATAGCGCGCGGCAAGCTCGGGCGCAGCCTCGGCCGATTCGAACGGCGGCAGGTAGTCGGGCACGGGATCCACCCCCATCTGCTCGAGCCGCGGGCTGTAGAACTCGCACTTGCCGGATGGCGTACGGAAACCGCCCTCAGCGAACGGCGCCTCCGGCAGCTTGAGCTTCAGCCAGCCATCGCGTTTCAGCGTGTCCCAATCGCTGTCGAGCACCGGATCGTCCCAGCGGAGCGCCGCGCGCGCGACCTCCTCGTCGCTGTGATAGAGCGCGGGCTCGTCGAGCTCCATGCTGCGCGCGATGCCACGGAAGATCTCCGTATTCGGCCGTGCGTCTTCCACCGGGGGAATCGACGGCAGGTTCGCCATCACGTAGGTGTGGCCGTACGATTTGTGGATGTCCAGATGTTCGAGCTGCGTGGTCGCCGGCAACACAATGTCGGCGAAATCGACGGTATCTGTCTTGAAATGCTCGAGAACGACCGTGAACAGATCGTCACGCGCGAACCCTGCGGCGACCTTCGAAGAATCCGGCGCGACGGCCACCGGATTCGAGTTGTACACGATCACCGCTTCAACTTTCGGCCCGAAGGTTGCATCGCCCGGGTGCAGCAGCGCATCGCCAATCGCGTTCATGTTGATGATGCGCGGCAGCGTGTGCGGCCAGCCCGGCATCAAGTCCGGGCGCAGCAGCGCCGCCTGGTTGACCGGCGCGGATTCCGACGACGAGAGCAACAGCCCGCCGGCCCGATCCCGCCAGGCACCCGTCAGCGCCGGGAGGCTTGCGATCGCGCGTACCGCGTTGCCACCGCCGCGGACGCGTTGCATGCCGTAGTTGAGGCGGATCGATGCCTTGCGGGTAGCGCCGTAGCGACGCGCAAGGTCGACCAGCTCCGACGCGTCGATGCCGCAGATCTGCGCAACGCGTTCTGGCGGATAGGACATCGCCCGCTCCTTGAGCGCGTCGAAGCCGAGCGTATGGCTGGCGATGTAGTCGTGATCGAGCAGGTTTTCGGTAATCAGCACGTGCATCATGCCGAGTGCGAACGCGCCATCGGTGCCGGGTTTCAGAGCGATATGCTGATGGCACTTCTCCGCAGTCAGCGAACGGTACGGATCGATGGCGACAAGACGTGCGCCTCGGCGCTTCGCTTCCTGCGCACGCGTCCAGAAGTGCAGGCTCGACGCGATCGGGTTTGCACCCCAAATCAGAATCAGCTCGCTTTCCTCGAAATGCTCGAGGTGCATGCCGAGACTGCCACCATAGGTGTAACGCAACCCCGCCGCACCAGCCGCCGCGCAGATCGTGCGCTCGAGTCGCGACGCGCCGAGCTTGTGGAAGAACCGCTGGGCGATGCCCTCCCCCTGCACGAGCCCCATCGTCCCGGCATAGCTATACGGCAGGATCGCTTCCGGTGCGCGCGTCGCGATCTCACCGAGACGACGGCCGATCTCATCCAATGCCTCGTCCCAGCTGATCGGCACGAAACGCCCTTCCCCTTTCGCGCCGATGCGCTTGAGCGGGACGGTGAGGCGGTCGGGGTGATGAACGCGATCGGCGTATCGGCTGACTTTCGTGCACAACACGCCTTGCGTCGGCGGATGGTCGGGATCGCCCGTGACCTTGATCGCCTTGCCGTTTTCGACAGTCACACGCATTGCGCACGTGTCCGGACAATCATGCGGGCAAACGGCCCGGGCTACCTGAATGGCGGCGTTCATCGTTTTGAATGCAGAGATGGGGATTCGCAAATTTTACGTGGACGCGCCAAATAAAGCGTTCATTTCGTGCGGATTCCGAGTTATCCGACCGATATGCGATTGGAGGAAGCGAGGAGAGTTTCGGTTGTTCCGTGAGTCTTCCGCGGGGGAGACTTGCATGGCCAACCCGGTGTTCGTTGTCGACGATGGAAAGCGGATCGCGCACGACGGCGCCAACCGATCCACGGGGATGAAGGAATTGCAGTTTTGAGCGGAGATAGGATCGATAGACCCAAGGATCGCGAATGATATCGGCTCTTTGGGAACCGAACGCTGCAATTGGGTGCGCTTGGGCGCGGTGATGTGAGCACGTCATCCTCCGTCCC
>NZ_CAJNKE010000128.1 GCF_905232215.1 Burkholderia sp. LMG 13014 | reverse complement strand
GCACGCGCGTCGTCGCGGCTCGGGCGATCCGCCGTATCGTCGTGCTCCGTAGCCTGCCGATTGGTCCGGTTGTTCGCATCATCTTGCATGTGTGTCGCTTCCTTTTCGTGATGCGCCGCGAGCCCGGATCGTCATGCGCTTTGCATGGTGATCCGGACGCCGCCTTCGGGCAACGGCGCTGAGTTCAGAAAATCCGAGCGTTTCAATTCATCAATGCCACGGCGCGATCGGGACAGTCGGAATGCCGGCCATCCGGATGCCCCGTTTCCGTCATTCGATCGATCAGAACATCGTCCGTATGCCAACCCGCGCGATCGCCTGTGAAGCGCTGCTCGACGAGCCGGCCGGACTCAGGATTCCGTTGATGTCGGCGTGTGCGCCGGAGTTGGCACGCTGATACGCGCCTTCCGCAAAGACCATCGTGCTTTTTGACAGCGAGTAGCCCAAGATCGCGTTCAACTGATTGGCGTGATTGCCGTGGAGAACATCGTTCCCTTTCATGTACATGTAACTCGCGCCGAGTGAAACAGCCGGCGTGATCTGCCAGTTGCTGGCAAGTTGTGCCGAATACGCATAGGCGCCCGTTTGCACATTTCGAACCGTCACGAAGCTTGCCGAGTTCAGCGTCGGTCCCAGCGCGTAGTGCGCGCCGACGCCCCAGTTTCGAATGGCGATCTGCGGCGTGCCATTGACCGAGCCGGGATACTTCTGCTCGGTGTACGCGGCGCCAAAACCGAACGTGCCGCGATCGTAGTTCAGGCCAAAGCTCTTTCCCGAGTTCGATCCGAACGACCCGGCGACACCGCCGAACGAATACAGCGCCCCGACCGAAAAGCCGGCGACCTGCGGCGACTGGTACTTCACCGCATTGTTGATCGGAACGCCATTCGTTCGGGACCACGAAAACCAGCCCGTCGGGTTTTGCGGAATGCCGAGATTCTGGAACGGGCCCGCCGCGACGCTATATAGGCCGCCAGAGATCAGTCCCGGCGTGTTTTTAGCCTCGGTGAGCGACGTAAACATGAACTCGTAGACGTTCCCTAGCGTCAGCTTGCCGAAACGTGCATCGTCGAGTCCGACGTACGCATTGCGGCCGAAGATGCCAGGTTGCATAGTCACGCCCGAGCCGAGTTGAAACTGGTCTTCAAGCTTGAAGATCGCTTTCGTTCCACCGCCGAGATCCTCGGTGCCACTGATAACAAACAGGTTGGGCACCAGAATCCCGTCGTCAAACCTTGTAACAGCGTGCCCTCCCTGATTCGAAACATACGCAACACCGGCGTCGAGCAAGCCGTACATCATGACGTTGCTTTGCGCGATGGCCGAACCGACTGGAAGGACTACTATACATATGGCTGCCAATTCCTTTTTCATTCAAGTCTCCAAACATGATTTTATTTTTTTGAATCGGTCACGAGGTCAGGCGTTCTTGTTATCCGCGTGATGCGTATGGCGGCAGCCGACCGCTACCGCCCGGCGAGATCGAGCGCGACATCGACGATCATGTCCTCCTGGCCGCCGACCATCCGGCGCTTGCCCAGTTCGACCAGGATGTCGACCGTCTTCAGGTCGTATTTCTTCGCGGCCACTTCCGCATGACGCAGGAAGCTCGAATACACGCCCGCATAGCCGAGTGCGAGCGTCTCCCGATCGACACGCACCGGACGGTCCTGCAACGGCCGGACGATGTCGTCGGCCGCGTCCATCAGCGTGTAGAGATCGGTGCCGTGGTTCCAGCCCATCCGCTCCGCCGCCGCGATGAACACTTCGAGCGGCGCATTGCCGGCACCTGCGCCCATCCCCGCGAGTGACGCGTCGATGCGGTCGCAGCCCTCCTCCACCGCTACGATCGAGTTCGCGACGCCCAGCGACAGGTTGTGGTGCGCGTGCATGCCCGTTTCCGTTTCCGGCTTCAGCACCGCCTTCACCGCGCGGAACCGGTCGCGCACGTCGTTCATCGTCAGCGCGCCGCCCGAATCCACCACGTAGATGCAGGTCGCGCCGTATCCTTCCATCTTCTTCGCCTCAACGGCGAGATTCTCCGGCGTGGTCATGTGGCTCATCATCAGGAAGCCGACCGTGTCCATCCCGAGTTCGCGCGCATATTCGATGTGCTGCTTCGAGATGTCCGCTTCGGTGCAATGCGTCGCGACGCGCACGATCCGCGCGCCCGCGTCGTACGCGGCCTTCAGGTCATGGATCGTGCCGATGCCCGGCAGCAGCAGCGTCGCGATCTTCGCGTGCTCGACCACGTCGGCCACCGCCTCGATCCACTCGAGATCGCTGTGCGCGCCGAAGCCGTAGTTGAAGCTCGACCCTTGCAGTCCGTCGCCGTGCGCGACCTCGATGCTGTCCACCTTGGCTCGATCCAGCGCGCGCGCAATGTCCTGCACGTTCGCGATCGAGTACTGGTGGCGGATCGCGTGGCTGCCGTCGCGCAGCGTCACGTCAGAGATGTACAGCTTCTTGCTCATGGTGAAGGTCTCCTTACGCGCTCATGCGCTGCAGCGACTGCGCCATGCGCTCGGCGGTCGCGAGCGCGGCGGACGTCATGATGTCGAGGTTGCCGGCATAGGCAGGCAGGTAGTGCGCGGCGCCTTCGACCTCGATGAAGATCGAGGTCTTCAGTCCGCTCACGCGGCCCAGGCCCGGAATGTTCAGCGGCGCGGACGCGGGAATCGTGTCGAACTGCACCGTCTGCTTCAGTCGATAGCCCGGCACGTACGCCTGTACCGCACGGGCCATCTCGTCGATCGAGGCGGCGATCTTCGCCTCGTCGGCGGCGTCGGACAGCACGTACACGGTGTCGCGCATCATCACCGGCGGCTCGGCCGGGTTCAGGATGATGATCGCCTTGCCATGCGCGGCGCCGCCCACCGCCTCGATCGCCTTCGACGTCGTCTCGGTGAATTCGTCGATGTTCGCGCGCGTGCCGGGGCCGGCCGACTTGCTGCTGATCGACGCGACGATCTCCGCGTAGTGCGCGTTTGCGACGCGCGACACGGCCGCGACCATCGGGATCGTCGCCTGACCGCCGCACGTCACCATGTTCACGTTCGGCGCGTCGAGATGCGCGTCGAGATTGACCACCGGCACGCAGTACGGGCCGATTGCCGCGGGCGTCAGGTCGATGCAGCGAATGCCCGGTTTCAGCGCGCGCAGGAATGCGTCGTTCTTCACGTGCGCGCCGGCCGACGTCGCATCGAACACGAAGTCGATCTGGTCGAAGACCGGCAGACGCGCCAGTCCTTCGACGCCTTCGTGCGTGGTTGCGACGCCGAGGCGCGCAGCCCGTGCGAGACCATCTGAATTCGGATCGATGCCCACCATTGCGCCGATTTCAAGGTGCTTTCCGTGCCGCATGATCTTGATCATCAGATCGGTGCCGATGTTGCCCGAGCCGATGATCGCCGCTTTGAGTTTCGTGGAAGCCATGTCGATTTCCTGAGGAATTGAGTACGCCAATGCGCTACGCGAACGTCGCCCGCACGCTGCCGAGTCCGTCGATGTCCGCCGTATAGACGCCCGGCTGCGTGACCGCCACCATCGGGCCGAGCGCGCCCGTGAGCACCACATCGCCCGCGCGCAGCGGCGTGCCGAGTTGCACCATCCGGTCGGCGAGCCACACCGCGGCGTTCAGCGGATTGCCGAGACAGGCGGCGCCGGCGCCGCGCGACAACACTTCGCCATCGCGGGAAAGCGTCATCGCACAACCGGCGAGATCGAGTCCGGAGAGCGGCACCGGGCGGCTGCCGACCACGAAACGCGCGCTCGACGCGTTGTCGGCCACCGTGTCGACGAAGCGGATATCCCAACCCCGGATGCGGCTGTCCACCACCTCGATCGCCGCCAGTGCATAGGCACTGGCACGCAGGATGTCGACGAACGTATGCTTCTCGTGCACGAGATCGCGCTCCAGCACGAGCGCGATCTCGGCCTCCACCTTCGGCTGGATCAGTTGCGCAAGCGGAATCGGCTCGCCATCGCCGCAGGCCATGCTCGCGAACAACGCGCCGAAGTCGGGCTGGTCGACGCCGAGCTGCTGCTGCACCGCGAGCGACGTCAGGCCGATCTTGCGGCCGACGATGCGTTCGCCCGCGGCCACTCGCGCATCGACGTTGGCCTGCTGCACCGCGTACGCAGTCGCCATGTCGTCAAGCGCGATCGCGCCACGCACCGGCTCGATCGCGTCACGCGCGGCTTCGGCTTCGCGCAGACGCGCGGCCAAGGTATTCACTACGGAGGGTTCGATCATCGGGAGGTGTCCGTTTCGAATGATCCATCGCGGGAGGCAACAAGGCCTCCCGTACTGTTTTCGGCGCAACTGGTTTCATCGCCGGCACGCCGATGCGTCAGGCTGGCACCGCGAGACCGCTCACATCGGCTGCCGCCACGAACCGGTCGGGCCGCAATGCGACCACGCGCACCCCGTACTTCCGCAGCCACGGCTTCAGTACGCCGTCGAGATCGATCAATTCGTCCGGCCCCTCGGTATGCTGGTCCTGGTTCCGCACGGCGAGGTATCGCGCATCGAGCTTGTCCCAGGCTGCCTTCTCCTGCGCCGTGAGCAGCGTGGCGGGATCGACGTCATCGCCCAGAAGCACGAAGCGATCTCCAAGCAACTCGTCCAGACGCGCCATCACGCCCCGTGTGTCACCCACAACCGGCTGCGGCACCATGCGGCCCACGATGCTGCCGTCGGCAACAGGCCCGCGCAGCCAACCGGACGTCAGCACCGGCGGCGCGATCAACGGGGGTTCGACGGCTTCCCCGGCGGGCGGCGCATTGAGCGCGGCCTGCTCTTCGTCCGAGAGCTCCTGCTTGATGACGCGACCCAGTTGTACGGCGAGATGCGTGTAGAACGCCGCATTGGGCCGACGCTCCGCTTCGTATGTGTCGAGGAAATGCTCGGGCAAGGTCCCCTTGAGCACGCCTGCGAGTTTCCAGCCGAGATCGAACGCATCGCGCATGCCTGTCTGCATGCCAGCGCCGGCCCATGGCGGCATCAAATGCGCGGCATCTCCGGCCAGGAAAACGCGCCCGACACGCCACTTGTCAGCCATCCGCGTATGGTGGCGGTAGAACGCGTGCTGATGAATCTCGACATCGTCCTCGCTCACGCCGAGCGCCTTGAGCAACGGCCACACCTGCTCGCTCGTCGCAAAGTCCGCTTGGGTCTCGCCCGGCTTGAGCGGCAGTTCCCAACGGTGATTGCCGCCCGACAGCGCGACGTCGACCACTGGGCGCTCCTTGTCCGACCAGAAGGTCAGCAGGTTCCGGTCAGGCCACCAGCGCTTCACTCGACAATCGATAACGATCCACATCACGTCGATCGTATCCCCGAGCAATTTCACGTCGATCATCGTGCGCGTGGCACTGCTGCCACCGTCGCAGCCGATCACGTAACGCACACGCGTGTCGGCGACAGCACCCGTATCGAGATCCTTCGCCGTCACCGTCACGCCGGCATCGTCCTGCGTCAGCGACACGACCTCCGTGCCGTAGTGCACGTCGATCCCGGCATGCGCGGCGGCGCATTCGCGCAGCGTCGCTTCCATCGTCGGCTGATAGATATTGAATTGCCGCGACCGGATACCCAGCGTCGAAGGCGGGTGCTCGATGCGCATGATCTCCGTGCCGTCGTAGCGCATCCAGCGCAGTGCGCGCTGCGGATCGATGCATTTCAGAACGGCTTCGTCGACACCGATGTTCTGAAAGATCCGCATGGTCCAGTCGTTGACCGTCACGGCGCGAGCACGTTGATAAATGTCGCGGTGCCGTTCGAACACCACCGCGGAGATACCATATTTCGCGAGGGTCAGCGCGGCGATGATGCCGCTGGGGCCATAGCCGACGATTGCAACGTCAGCGTCGAAGCTTTGTTTCATAGGGACTCCACTAAATGAATTGCCGTCTCAATGCGGCAGCGGCATATGACCGTGCTCGCCCACGGCTTCTGTCGGCCCGCGCTTGAGCAGCGTCAAAATCAGGGAAACGACGGCGACGGCGGCACACACGGCCGACAGCATGCCGATCGACACGAACAGGCCGCCAGCCTTGGCCGCAATCGCGGCGACGACCAGCGGACTGAGGAAATTGCCGAGGAAGAATGCAGCCATGTATCCCCCCGCGCCGCGGCCGCGCTGCGCAAACGGCAGCCGGACCATGATCCAGTTCAGCATCAGCGGCATGACGATTCCTCCGCCGAAGCACGCAACGAAGGCTCCAGCGATCAGCAGGTCGACGTTGGCCACGGTTGAAACGATGCAGAAGCCAGCCGCGATGATCGAGAATGAAATGGCGAGCAGGCGGTTGATGGCCCACCCCGACAGTCGATGGAATACAAACGCGCCGAACGGAACTCCCGCATTGGCGATCGCGCTGCCGAGCCCGATGACGGCGGGCATCGTGACACCCCGCGCCGTCAGCAGGAAGCTGATCTGGATGGTAATCACGAAGTACATCACCGCAGTGAATAACGCCATCGCGCAGACATGACCGATTTCGCGCCACGGAAACGGCAAGCGCGGCGCCGCGTTGTCGTGCGCTTCGCCAAGCTCCTCGGGCTCCCAGACAAACAGCGCGATGAGCGGCAGGAATACGACTGCGCCGCCGTAGACGAGGAACGGCGTGCGCCAGCCCGCGGCGAACCCACCGAGTGCGCCGCCCAGCGCGAACATCACGACCGCGACAATGGACGCAGAGCCCAGTTGGATCGTCAGCCACTTTTCGCGCGCCCTGCCGCTGAAATAATCGGCGGTCAGCGCCGTGGAAATCGTCGTGATTGCCGCCTCGGCGATACCCACCACCACCCGCGTCACGAGAATCGCGGAGAGGCTGTGCAGGAAGAACGGCAAGGTGCCCGCAATCGCATAGATCGCGACCGATATCAGGTACAACCGCTTTCTCCCGACCATGTCGATGATCGCGCCCATCAGCGGGCCGCAGAGCGCGATCATCAAACCGGGAATCACCAGCACGATCAATGTGAGCACATCGGCGTGCGGCTGGTCGGAAAATGCCTTCTGCATGAACGGGAGGACGGGAGCGATCAGTACCGCACCGGCCGACGCCAGCCAACAAGTTGCCACGAGCAGCCAACCCTGCAAGCTGCTCGCGCTCTTTCTATTTGTTTCGTACTGCGAATCAGAAAGCATGTTTGTCTCCGTATCTTTTTCTTACCAGCCGCAGGCTCGATCCGACTCGGTACCGCCTTCGTCAACCCTTCAGGAATTCAATGACGAGCCGGTTGAACTCCTCTGCGTGTTCCCACTGAGCCCAGTGACCGCACTTCGGCAGGACGTGGAGCCGCGCATCCTGGAACGTGTTGATCATGCGCAAGCCATGATCGAGCGGAACAAAGCGATCGTCGCGCCCCCACGTGATCAGCGTCTTGTGGCTGATCTCGGGGAATCGGGCGGTCAGATCCCACCTGCTGACCGGGCAAAGCTTTGCGCTTTCAACGAAGTTCTTCAGGTGATTCGGGTTCGACTCGATGTTGTTCCAGCGTCCCTGGCGCAGCTCTTCGGTGATCGCGCCGGGTTCGTAGACGAACACTTCGAGCATCGCCTCGAAATTTGCATAGCTGGGTTGCGTGTACAGCTTGAACATGCGCTTGACGCCCTCGCCCAGCTGCGGCTGGAAGATACTGGGGCCTTGCGCGCCTGGTCCCATCAACACCAAGCGGTCCATCTGATCGGGGAATTCGAGCGCAAAACTCATGGCCGACGCGCCACCCATCGAGTTACCGACGAAGTGCGCCTTCTCGATGCCGAGGGCCTCAAGCACGCCTTTGGTCGCGCGCGCGTTGATCAGCGGACGCGGGATATCCGTGACGATCTCGTCCGATTTATTGAAACCGGGGCTGTCGATCAGCAGTACGCGGTATCCCGCATTCACGAGTACCTCGATGTTCCGGTAATAGTTGCTCCAGCCGCTCGCGCCGGGGCCGCCACCGTGCAGCATCACGACTGCCGGGCCGTTTCCGGCGTCGTTAAAGTGAATCTTGAAGTTCTCGAGACCGGGTTGGTTGATCGTCACGAACTTGCTGGTGCTGGCTTCAGTCAGGGTCATTCCATAACTCCATTGGCAGGATTGGTACAGGGTGATTCGGCCCAACGGGCGGTACGAACTCAATGTGCGGGACGAAGCGGTTCCGCCGGCGGCGGATTCATCGCGTGCCCCCAGTCGCTCAATTCGGTGTAGCGCTTGACTTCCCACGTCGCGTCGTCGACGACGATCCCGCCTGCGCCGAACTCGATGGCGAAACCCGATGGCGAGATCATGTAGAAGGAAAACATCCGGTCGTTGGGGTGATGCCCGAGTTCCATCAGGATCGGCACACCGGCCCGCTTGCAGCGGTCGTATGCGAGACCGACATCGTTGGCGTCGGTGCACTCCACCATCACGTGGTGGATACGCTTGCGCGTCGGGAACGGCACATCGGCGATGGCCAGCGAATGATGACGGCCGGTCCGGGCATGAAAGAACGTCACGTCGAGCTCGACGCCCGGAGCCGCGTCGCCGGTGATGGTGTCGCTCAGCACAAGGCCGAGCACGTTCTCGCAGAACGCCTTCGCTTCCGCGCTTTGCTTGGGCACCGTCACAAAGTGACCGACGCCCAGGCGCCCCGTGCTGAACGCGCCACGCAGCACCGAGGAACGGAAAGCGTCGCGGGTGCGGGCGCGATACGCCGTGCAATAGAACTCATGACGAATGCCGTCGGGATCGCGGCAAACGAACAGGCGCGTAACGCGACGCTGGTCCGCCACCGCCGTATCCGCTTCTGATACGTCAATGCCCTGAGCGCGCAACTGGTCCACATAGGCCACGAGTTCGGTGTTCGACTCGAACTCCCAGCCCGCCGCGACGAAATCGTCGAGGTCGCTCTTCAGCAACAGGATGCGCTGCTCGTAGTCGTCCATGCGCAGGCCAAGGGACTCGCCCGGCACCCGTCTTCCCGCCTGCAAACCGAGTATGTCGACGGCAAACGCCTCCCACGCCGTCAGGTCGCTGACGCCAAAAACCATATATCCCAAGGTTGACACGCTACTCATTCGCTTCTCCAGGTTTCGCAATGGATCGACCGGCGACGGAAAGTCCGACAAGCATCGCCATACCCGCCATGTGCGCGCCGGCCACCTGTCACCCGGCCTGTTCCGCGCACGTCGGCCTCAAGCCGATAGCTGAGAATCATACCGATCGGTCCAAAACTCGGAACTAGGGAGAAACCAGTATTGGCCCGACTGGATCCAAAACCGGATCCGGACTATACTCTGCGGATGATGAATTCACCGAAAATCGGCAATCGACGCGGCCGGCAATCGCGTCAGGAAATACTCGACGCGGCTGCCCGTGTCATGGCCGCATACGGTTATGCGGGCACCTCGATGTCCGCACTCGTGGAAGCGACAGGTATTCCCAAGAGCGCGATCTACCACCATTTCGGATCGAAGGCTGGTCTCCTTGCGGAGGTCATGGCGCTTGGCGCACGCGAGTTCTTCACCGCCATGCATGACGCGCATCAGTGCCCGCCTGAAGGGACGCCGCGCGAGCGGCTGAGTTGGTATCTGCAGAAAACGGGGGAAGTGTTTCAGCACCACGAAAACTTCATGCGTCTGCAGTTCTTACTGGTCCTGACAGCCGAAGCCGTTGAGCCCGAAGCAATGCAGACGATCATCGACATCCGCAAGGAAGGCCGTGACTATATGCAGAAGATGATACGCAGTGCACTGAGTGCCAGCCACAAGCACATGACGGCTGCACTCATCAATGATCTCGCGCACTTCGGCCTGAGCAGTTTCGACGGTGCGTTTATTTCGCTGCAGTCCGGCGACACGAGCAAGCTGGCGAAACACATGGAACAGCTTACCGATGCACTGATCGCATTGGCAGATGCAAGACCGTCCCAAGGCACGAAGCGGTCGTCGGCGTCCAAACATCCTCGTTAGGTCTCGCTGACCCTGGCCCACAAAACTGTCCCACTTGGAAGTGAAAAATTCCGGCATGACGTTGTCATCGAGACCAGGAGGTCATACCGTGAAGAAGAGCAAGTTCACCGATGAGCAGAGCGCATATGCGCTGAAGCAGGCCGAACTGGTTACGCGTGTCGCAGAGGTCTGCCGCAAGATCGGGATCAGCGACGCGACGTTTTACAACTGGCGGACGAAGTACCGCGGGCTGTCGCCCTCAGCGCAGCAAGACACCTCCGACGCTTCGTCATAAAAAGACTGATCTCGCCCTCTCCGGGGCTCGATAAGGTAGCGCTCCACGAGGAGCCTCGCTCCGCTTTAACGCGCGCATATGGCCGCGGCGCGCTCACACGGCGCGCCGCTGATCGGTACGGCAACAAATGCCGCGGTGCATAGGATGAGTGAATCGGTGCCCCCTAATGGCAACGGCAACCGGCTACAACGACGACCTTGCACGCGATGTAATGCATCGACCGATGAAGCTCGCCGGCTCCGCTGTCGACTTCTGCCCGATACTGTTGAGGATACCGATATGTATCCACGATCAGCGAACATGGCCATGAGCTTCTCGCAGACGGCGGAGCGCTATCACGAGGCCCTCAACTGAAACTGGACGTGGCGACAGGCAAGCAAATTCTCGCCATTGCGCTCGAACACCACCACAAGAAGCATTCTCATAGCTCGCCGAAAAATTGCCGGCCACATGACGTGCGGCAGACCGTGACTTCACACTCCGTAGCATGAAGTCGCGCCGGGAACTAGCGGGTCATCTCCAACGATCCGCCCCCCCAGCTCTGGGGAAAAGGGGGAAGCGGAAGCGGTGGCCCATCGCTCCACTACGGCATGCTTGCCCCGGGAAGATATTGCGGAACGGGAGCGGCGGGCTGGAGACCGTTTTGAGGGCCCTGCGATGCCATTTGCCCATGCATCACATGTGCATTGACTCCAGATGCCGACCAAGGCATCGACGCGCCACGTTGTGCCTGAATGACTTTGGCATCCCGTTGCGATGTTGCCACGACACTCGATGCCGTGAGACGCACATCCACCATACTCCCGGTATCGATTGACGTAGCTCGATCTTGATACCAACCGCCTACACCACGCCTACATGATCCAGAAACAACGACAATCCATCAGAAAAATAAAAATACAAGCACTTGAACAATATTGAATTTACAAAAGCAAACATCCTCACACATCCGGATCCGGAATCCGCGCCGACTGGATCACGACCAGCGTGTCCCCTGCCTCGATCCGGCACGGCGGGTCCTCGTAGAACGAAAAAATCTTCCCGCACCGGTCGAGCCCGACGACGATCGCGCCCGGCACGACGTTCGTCATGCAGCCGACCTCTTGCGGCATCGCCTCGCGCTCCAGCAGCGTCGCGCGGCCGCGCGTCGACAGCATGTCGTTCACGAACGGTACGATATAGCGGCTATGCACGGCATCCGCGAGCAGCAGCGCGCCGATCTTCGTCGACGACACGATCACGTCCGCCCCCGCCTGCCGCAGTTGCCGCTGGTACAGGTTCTCCTGGATCCGCACGACGATCTTCGTATCGGGCGCGATGCTGCGCACCGACAGCGTCAGCAGGATCGCTGTCGGATCGTCGGTCACGGAAATGATCACGGCCTTCGCTTCACGCACCTGTGCCTGCTGCAGCAGATCCTCGTGCGCGGGATCGCCGAGCAATCCCGCCACGCCGAGCGACGTCGCGGCCTCGATCGCCTGCTGCTGCGAATCGATCACGATAAGCGTCGCCGGATCGACACCGCTCTCGAGCAGTTCGCGCACCGCGATCGACCCCGACAGGCCATAACCGCATACGACGATGTGATCGGACAATTGCTTTTGCAGGCGTTTCATGCGGAATTCCTCGACGACGCGCTGGATCACGAACTGATACGCCGTGCCCAGGAAAATGAACCAGATGCCGATGCGGATCGGCACGATGAAGAACGCATCGATCAGGCGCGCCCGTGCGGTGACGGGCACGATGTCGCCGTAGCCGACCGTCGCGACGGTGACCATCGTGAAGTACACGAGATCGGCGACGGTCATCGGCGTGCTCTTGGTCGAATCGCGCAACCCGTCGCGGTCGAGATACAGCACGAGGAACGCGAGCGTGCACAGCAGCACGACCGCGCCGATACGGAACAGCAGCGTGCGCCGCGGCGACGTCGCGGGACGCGTGAACAGCGTGCGCGCACGCGGCGCCTGCCACGGATTGCGGGCGCGACGCAAGCGTGAGCGCAACGAGCGGCGCAGAGCGGAGGGCGAAGCCAACGGGGAATCTCCTGAAGGATGCGGGCTCGATTCTACGATGGGTCGGCCGCGACCGGCCGACGTCATCACGTCGATTCGTCCGTTACAGCATGCTGCGCGGCCGCACCATCGTTCCGTCGACGAAGCGCTGCGCGCGAAACGCCGACAGGTCGAGCGATGGCGCGCCCGTGTCGACCCATTCGGCAAGCAGCCGCCCGACGATCGGCCCCATCGCGAAACCGTGGCCGCAGAACCCCGTCGCAATCGCGAGCCCGGACGGCGTGCCCGGCGCATCGATCACCGGAATGCCGTCGGGCAGCACGTCGATCAGGCCGGCCCAGGCCTCGACGATCTGCGCATCCTTCAGCGCGGGGAAGATCGCCTTGAGTTTCGCGAGCGCGCGCGGCGCATGCGCACGATTCGGCTGCGGCTGCGGATCGCGCGGCTCGATCGGCCCGGCCGCACCGTTGATGCGGGCAAGCGCATCGCGCCACGCAGCCCCGTTCACGTGCAGCCGGAACTTGTCGCGCTGCGACCAGAATTCCGGCCAGAACAGGCTCAATCCGCGCAGGTGGCCGAGCGTCAGGTCGACGTCGACCTGCATGTCGTCGGCGAGATTGATCGCGCCATTCTTGCGCTGCCGGATGCCGAGGCCGTGCCCCCACACCGTCGACGCCGACACCGGCGGCACCACATTGGTGCGCATGCAGGTACCGCGGACGGCCTGC
>NZ_CAJNKE010000127.1 GCF_905232215.1 Burkholderia sp. LMG 13014 | reverse complement strand
GCGCTGCGTCGGATCGGTGCGCTCTACGAGATCGAAGAGCTGATCCGCGGCAAGCCACCCGACGAACGGCACAGCATGCGCCAGGCGCGAGCGGTGCCGCTGCTCGACGACATGAAGCGGTGGTTCGACGCGGCACTTACCAAGCTCTCCGCGAAGTCGGACACGACCAAGGCTATCCAGTATGCGCTGAACCGCTGGCCGTCGCTGATCTGCTACTGCAGCGACGGGCGCGCAGAGATCGACAACCTGATCGCTGAACGAGCGCTGCGTGGCGTCGCGATCGGGAGGCGCAACTACTTGTTCGTCGGCGCCGACACCGGCGGCGAACGCGCGGCTGCGATGTACAACCTGATCGGCACGGCGCGCTTGAACGGCCTCGATCCCGAGGCGTACCTTGCCTACGTGCTCGAGCGCATTGCCGACCATCCGGCCAACCGAATCGACGAACTGCTGCCGTGGAACGTGGCGCTGTCGCTGCCGTCTACCGCTCGCATGGAACCCATCCGATAGCGTCGCGGATCTCGTCCGTCAACAACCTGAACTACGGTACTGCTCAAGCGCTTACTGGAAGACAACCGGGATCGCGGACAACCTGCCCTACGACGCCGGCTACGTGCCAACACAAGGATTTGGCTCCGCGCTCGGATCTACGCCGTGATAATATGCGCGCATATAATTTATTGAGAGGGACTGACATGTGGTCAATTGAGGTCGCAGGTGAGTGCGCGGCAACGCCGGCGCAGGTCTATAGCATCTTGGCCGAGCCGCAGAGGTGGTCGGAGTGGAATCCTGGTGTCCTTAGAATTGAGATGCACGGCTCATTCCAATCCGGTACGACGGCAGTGATGGTTCTACCTGACTCGACGACGTTGCCGTTCCGCTTCGCGTGGGTTGAAGCCGACAGAGGCTTCGAGGACGTCACTGAGTTACCGGACGCTGGTGCGGTTGTTCGCGTTCGGCACGAACTGTCGCCAACGGAACGGGGGACTCGGATTACGTATCGCTGTGAAATCGATGGGCCCGAGCAGGTAACTGAAGAACTGGGCGCAGCAATCACTTCCGACTTCGCCGATGTGATTTCTGCCCTCGGCGCTCGGGCAGAGCTGCTCGGTGAGTAAATCTCTAGAACCCGGCGAAAGCCCGGGTCTGCTTCTGTGGCGCGCGACGCTGAGTTGGCAGCGTCGCATCACTGCTGCACTGAAACCGTTGGGGCTGACCCATGTGCAGTTCGTCTTGCTGGCCAGTACTTGGTGGCTAACGTGCGTCGCCGAGGAGACCCCGAGTCAACGCCGTATCGCCGAGCACGCCAATACGGACCCGATGATGACCTCACAGGTTCTCCGCGCACTTGCCGAACGAAAACTGTTGACTCGAACGCCCGACCCTTCTGACTCGCGAGCTCAGATCGTTGACGTAACGCCAGACGGTGCGGACCTCGCCGTCCGCGCAGTGAAGGTCGTTGAAGCTGCGGATCGTGCCTTCTTTAAGGCCGTGGACCAACAAGTGCTGATGAGCGTTCTAGGCACGCTAAGTCGATGAATCTTGCCCCCATCCGATAGCATCGTGCATTCGTGCCGTCCACAACTTGAGCTACGGTGCTGCTTGAGCGCTTACGTTGGATGCGAACGGAGTCTTGTTGCAGAATAGATTGCAGGCAGAGGAATACGATGACGGCCGCGAGCGCGCCGAGACAGATTTTCACCAGGGCCACGTAAGAACCCCCGCACGGTACGCAACACAGAGGAACCAGACGCAACCGACAGCGACGCCGCATGCCGTTGCGACCGCGCTACCCTTCGCGACATACCCATACAGCTCATCGCAGGAGGCGAGTAGGGAGTTGTCGCTCGGCGCACGCATTACAGACGATCGCTTGTTTTGCGGAAATGCGGGTTGTAGGCTGTTCATAGGTCCCTCGAAATTCTTGTTTGGTCTCATCATTGCGCGCCTAACGCGCAGAGAACCGGGCGCCTGTGCTGCATCGCCGCCCGTCCTTTCGACCTGTTACGCGAGCGCGCTTTCGCTCCACCAGCATTCCATCGCGCGACCATCCGCGGACCGGTAGCGAACGAGGTAGCTGTTTTCGCTGGCTGCATATTCAGCGCGGCCGACGACTTCTCCGTTTTCGCCGCTCGCAGCGATCGTTACGTCACTGCCGATTGCGTATTTGAAACTCGCCATGTTTTTCTCCAGGTGGTTGCCTTCAGTTACAGGATGGCGGTCAGCGTCTTGCTGCCGTTGCCGTGATCGAGTCGAAGCATCAGCAGCGTCCCAGCAAACAGTTCGGGCCGAAGCACGCGTAGCGCATTGCTGAAATTGACCGGTGCCTCGAACCCGTTGCCGAGCAGAGCGGTCGTAACCGCGAGTTCGGGATCGTCTTCGCCAGGCGTGAAGAACGACGCGAGAATCGGAATATTGTGTTCCTTGCAGATCGCGATGATCTGCGTCATGAGCGGCGAGATTTGCTCGTCGTAAATCTGTTCCTTGGTGACGGTTGTCATCGTGGGTTCCTCAAGAGATGGTCAGCCGAGGCCGGTTTCGGTGAGTGCATCGCGGGCTAGAAAGGCCACATGTTCGAACGCTGCAGGCGGGCTAGAACAGGCCATCCATCACCCCGGGCGTCCAGTTCGTGATCACCAGCTCGCCGCTTGTGTCCGGCCGACCGTTGCGATTGGCAACGGAATAGCGAATGTCGAGCTCGAGCATGTGGAAACCATCGAAGGCGCGGCGAATGTCCGGGTGTTCGTTGATCGAGACCATGACCTTGCCGCGAGCTTCGCGCATCAGCGCTGCCATTGCCTCGTATTCTTCAAAGCCGAATGGGACGCCGTATCCCTCGGTTTGCCAGTACGGCGGATCGAGGTAGATGAACGTGTGCGGTCGGTCATACCGCTCGACGCACTCCCTCCAGGGAAGGTTTTCGACGTGCGTACCTGCTAGGCGTAGGTGCGCCGCTGAAAGCTGCTCTTCGATCCGCAGCAGGTTGACCGATGGTGCGGTCGTGGCGGTTCCGAAAGTCTGTCCCGAGACCTTCCCGCCAATCGCGTGATGCTGAAGGTAGAAAAAACGGGCCGCCCGCTGAATGTCGGTCAGGGTCTCGGGCCGCGTGATCTGCTGCCACTTGAATACCTGCCGGCTGCTGATTGCCCATTTGAACTGGCGGACGAATTCCTCCAGATGGTTTTGCACAACGCGGTAGAGGTTGACCAGTTCACCGTTGACGTCGTTGATGACCTCGACGGGGGCCGGCACCGGTCGCAGAAAGTAGAGTGCGGCGCCACCGCAGAACGCTTCGACATAGCAATCGTGCGGAGGGAAAAGCGGGATCAGCTTGTCGGCAAGGCGGCGTTTGCCGCCGAGCCAAGGAATGATTGGTGTTGGTTGCATCTATTGGCCAAGTGAGTCCATCCGTGGTAGCCTTCGTCCGCCTCGGCAGGGGTGACGTGGCCTTGCTGGATTCGCAGTGCGCACTGCGGGTGCGGGACGTGCCTGGTGCGCTAACACCAGGCACGTCACCGCGTCCTTTCCTACTGCTACTGCTCGATCGCGACTAGCTCTATAGACTCGGCACGATTCGCTTCCGATCTCTCTCGTGCAACGGGAGCGGTTGGTCAGCGCGTGACGCGCGCAACGCGGTACTTCATCGGCCGCATGTGGTTGTCGTTGTCGAGGAAGTGCACAACGTCGCCGCGCTTCAGGTTTGCGTGATCGACTAGCTGTCGACCTTTCCACAGCCATGCCTGAAACGGTTTGCACTCGATCACGACGCCGTTCTCGTCGATCGTCCATGCAAGGAAGTCTTGCCCGCGATCTTCGAATTCGATAGTGATTGCCATGGTCTTTCTCCTGTAGCGGGAGCGGTCGTTACCAGCGAGCCGCAAGGCCGCCGAGTTGCGACAGGCGGCGCGCAGCCATGTCTTGCCATTCCTGCGCATAGTCCGCTTCGCCGTAACGGATCGCAGCACGAGATTCCCTGATGCAGCACACGAATTCGCGGCGCAGGGTCTGCTTGCGGGTCGACTTGATCTGCGGCTTCTGGTGGTTCACGGTCGTTCCCCTTCGTGTTGCGTTGGTCACTGCTTCCGCTGTCGGCGTGGCCCTTGCCGAAGATCAAACACGACGACGAGGAGCAGGGCCGAAGCGAAAACACCGAGACCGACACCAACAAGTAATGTGGTAATAGAGTAGTCGTACGAAATATATTGAGGCCGACTAGATTTCTGGCGGCCTGACCGCGCTCAAGGAATGGCACTGAAGGTCAATGCGATTCGATCAACGCGGTCGATGGCCGGTTACGTATCCGGCGACGGTGGCATCCCGCCCGTTCTCTCGACCTTCCGTCGGCTTGCCAAACCCGCTTTCTGAGGTGACGGGCCCACTTCCTTTATCACTCGCGGGGCGGACGAGTCGCGCTCACCGATGGAGTGTGCTGTCCATCTACCCGGGCGCAATTTCGAAACTCTCAAGGGCGCGCACTCGACGTCCTGTTTGCGCTGCAGGTCGGTTGAGTGGTGCAGAGGATCCGCGTCCGAATGCGCGCTCTTGATAGCTTGGATTGCAACAGCGTTCAGGGATGGTGCCTCCATTCCATCAACGGAGACCGTATGCATTTACGGGCTATTTAGAGCCGCCGCGCCGGCTTGAGGCGCCCTTACTGAACGTTGTTGCATCACTCGCGCGCCCGACTACTCCCGGCCGTGCCGGCTCCGGGCCGCGCGAGGTTCGTGCCGATTACTACGCCATCGGACACGTGTTGCTGGCGGTCTTGCATCAGGTTCGCTCGGCACACAGCGGTTTTCCGCTATGACCGTCCTGACTCACGACGCAGATCGCGCCGGCCTGTCGCTTGCTTTACCGCAACCAGAAATCTCCGGTGCTGGGGCGCTTCCTTGCGAGCGGTGCACACGTGTTGGATTTGAGGGACGGGGAATGAGTGCCGCCGCATGCATCTTGTACAGCGACGTGCCCGAGCGGCTGCTCGTATCTGCAATTCGTCATCGCGACGGGGTGACCGAGGCGGATCTCATCGCTTTCGACGAATGCCCGTTCAGCGGCGAGATCACGGAGACGGAACACGGCACGCAGATCGCGTTTCCGTGGCCGCGCAACCGGACGATGCGCCATGCGATCGGCGACTGGCTGACGCACCACGGCATCAACTTCGCGGTCGTCATGTAACGACGAATCACCGGCCTCTCAAGCAAACCGAAAACAGGAACAACATGACGATCGACGAAAGCAACCAGATCGAAGAACTGCTCAGCGAATGGTACGACTGGCAGGCCGGGTATGTGCCGAGTCTTGGCTATGGGCGCGTCGATCCGTCGTGCCGTGGCTTCTCCGAAGACGAACGGACGGCCACGGCCGACGAGCGCTCGGAGGAGGCAGACCGGAAGGCGGCGAAGAAGCGTGCGGAACAGGTCGACGTTTGCGTTGATGCTCTGACGTGGCAGGAGCGCGCCGCAATCCAGCGACATATGAAGGCGAAGCGAATCGGTGCGATGAACAACGCATGCGGCGCAAAAGTCTGGAGCAATCCGCGCGGTCTTGATCTGTCAGACGCGCATGCAAGCTATCAGGCCGTGAAGGAAGCGTTGTATCCGCGTTTGATGACACGCGGTCTGTTGAAGGAGCCGCAACCGGCATAAAATGTGCGGGGCTAGACCTGATCTCTTTGTCGATGTCCGATCATCAAGGGCAGCGATCGACCCGTTACGGACAGTGGAGAAACGGAAAGCAGCACGCAAAAAAAGCCCGCTCGCAGCGGGCTTTTTGCTTTCTTGCGCCGGATATTGGTGCGCCACAGGAGTGAGCGCAATCTGCTGACCCAAGCGAGATTGCATTACCTAGCATCGCTTTCCGGAAACTTAGGTGTGCGTGAGGATGTTGCGACGAAGCTCCAGGCGGGCGAGCCTCCAGTCATTATTTATCCGTTCCCACTTCTCGTGGTAAAAGCCATATCCATGCATCGTCTTCGACGGGTTGCCATCTTTCGCCGCATAGATGTGCCAGTCCTCCATGGACCAGATTGCCGTTGCTTCGGTAGCGGATTTGAACTCGATCTCGGAATTGTGCGTCTGATGAATCGTCTGCGCATTGGCGAACAATCTGCGAGACATTGCCGACAGCTCGGCGATCGAATTGAACTCAGCCATCACCGAGTTATCGAGATTGTAGAAAGTGATCTTTGCGTCGGGCTTGAAGATACCCTCCCAAGCATCGAATTGCTTTGTGTCCACATAACGACAGTATTTAGCCTTTTGCTGCCGAATCTGCTCCGCCGCCTCTAAATCAAATGCCATTTTGAATCTCCGGTGTCATCGCACGCAGGTCACCAGGGTACGCTTGCGCTGTTCGCGTCATACCCGGCTGCGTAACGTCGTGACCATGGTACGCGTGCAACATCGACGGATAAATGGTGTTTCTCAACACGGATTGTGCAATACAATTGCACAATCAGACACTTGGGCGCGAGGACTCACGATGGACAGATTCGACAGCATGCGTGCCTTTGCCCGGGTCGTCGAGTTAGGAAGTTTTACCCGGGCAGCAAACTCGCTCAATCTACAGAAGACCACGGTTTCCGCCCAGATCAGCGCATTGGAGCGCGGGCTGGGTGTGCGCTTGCTAAACCGGACGACGAGAAGAGTGACGGCAACGCCCGAGGGAGGCATTTACTATGAGCGGGTTGTATCGCTGTTGTCTGACCTAGATGAAGCAGAAGCCGCAGTAACAACGTCCAAGGTCGAACCGAAGGGCCGGCTTCGCATAGACATGCCTCCTGCGATTGGCCACCGCATCGTCATCCCGGCACTCGGATCGTTTATTGAGCGTTACCCAGGCATCGTTCTGGAAGTGGGGTGTACCGATCGCCCCGTCGATCTTGTCGGGGAAGGCATCGACTGTGTGATTCGCGGCAATCTCATTCATGACGAAGGACTCGTCGCGCGAGCGCTCGGCGTCTTCGATATCGCGACCTGTGCATCACCAGCCTATCTGGAGAAATACGGTACGCCAGCTACACCCATGGAAATGGAAAATCATCTGGTCTGCCGGTTGTTTTCCCCGAAGAATCGGCGCTTCTTCGAATTCAATTTCACGAAGAACGGCGTCCGGACAAACGTGAAAGGCCGACACGTTGCCGCATATAACGACATAGAATCATCGCTCACCGGCGCCCTCTCAGGACTCGGCATCGTCCAGTTGCCCCTCTATATTCTGGAGGAGCATCTCGCTACAGGCCGTCTGACAAGGATCCTCACGGACTACACGAGTGAAGGTGTTCCCGTCAACCTTCTTTACCCTGAGAACCGGATGCTCTCCGCGAAAGTAAAGGCGTTCGCGTCGTGGTCGAGGGATCTGTTTGCTTCGACCAAGCACGTGAACGTCGCTGCCTAACATCGGAATACCGCTTTGCAGCCGGCCGTTCCTGGCCGCTAACCGCCGGTGGTGGCCGGCGGTTGCCGACCCGAAGCAGCCGGTCGATCTACTCCAAAGCGGCCGTTCACCTCGTTCCCGTGGGGAGCACGCGATCCTCAATCAGTCGAGCCGAACACCGAGCGATCGCGCAGTGTCGAGGATGAACGTAGCCAGCACGTCGGTTAGATTCGACTCGCTCGTGCCGACGCACCAACCGAGTTCGAGCTTGCTGTGCAGGTCAAGCGTCGGGTCTGAGAAGCACAACACCTTGCCGGGGAACAGCCCGCGCGCGGCCACGAGAAGCGATGGAACGAAGGCAGTGTGTGCGTAGTACGGTTGACGGCCGAGGGCACCAACACAAAGAGGCGATTCTCGGCGTGCGGATAATACAGTGTGGGGATTTCCCATTCGCCGCTTTTGAATAGCAGCGCTTGGCTCGATGCTGGTTCTTCCGAAATGCCGCCGGCCAAAACTTGCGGGTTGAGAAAAAGAGGATTCGAGCTTTTCTGAACCATCGCGCCGGTCTTGTCTTTGACGAAATCACCTGCGTGGTAAAAGCCGTTCACTCCGTTGTGGCCGTACTCGAATACCGGGTTCTCTTTGTATCACTCGACGTGAATCTTCTCGGCATTACGGTAGACGTAATAGGCGAATTCAATCGATTCGGCCCCCATCGGGTCGCAGAAAGTTTCGAACCGCACGGCGCCCGAATCGTGGGTCGCCTCGATTTTGTTGATGTTCATACCGCCCCGAAAGCTTTCGTTGTCGTTCAAATAGCTTTCTATTATATTTCTGGTTGCTTCCGGTTTCCAGCTTCGGGTGACCACTCATTGCAATAGACGATTCCTGTGTTCAGCGGCAGACTACGACGCCCAGACGGCATCTGCACGTTAGCGCATGCGGGCGCGTCGCATCTCCTCCCGCAAGAGGTGCATCAGTCGATGCAACTGCCCCTGCGCGCCGGCCAGATCGCCTTTGTTGGTTACGTTCTTGTCTGTATAGACGTACCATTCCTCGATTCTCTCAAGCGATTTGCGAAGCGCGCGGATCTCGAGGATAAGCCAGCGCACCTGAAGATCGGTGTACTCGCGCCACAGGTTGCGAAGCTCGGCGTCTGTTGGTGCGTCGAACTCTGGCATTGCCGCCTTCATCTTGAAGCGCGGATCCGTCAGCGGTACTCGATTGCGATCGATCCTTGTTGCCTCGATTGGCCAGCAAGGGCCGAGGAAAGTCGACCTTTCGTCCTCGTCGATCCAGAATTCAAATTCTTGTTTTGTGAGCTCGACAGGCGTCCTCAGGCGATTCTCGTCGCCTTCGAATCCGTACTCCCAGATGTAAGCCCACCCACTGCGGCTTGATCACGTCGCCACACCTGTATAAAAACACAGTATATTTCGCGATAAGCTATCCTCGTCAAGATCAGAAAAATGGGGACGGGCGATGTGTACATATATGAACGCCGCGATTTAGCAAGCGGTTTTGGTGGGCTGTAGGGGCGATTGCGCCCTAAAATTTAGGGTGGCTCGACTGTCTGCAATCGGCCAGTAAGAGACATTCGACAGAGAGACGTAGATCGTCGACAATCCGACGACACAGGCAGACACACCGGGGAAAAAATGCCGCTACGTTCGGAAGAAATCCACATCGAATCAGAGCGGCTTTCGATTCGGCCGTTCTCGGCTGACGATGCTGACGCTAGCTTTCGCTGCATTACGCCTTCACTAACTCGTTTCATGTCGTGGGAGCCACCCGCCAACAGAGACGACTTCGATCGCATCTGGCTGAGTTGGTTGCCGACAATAGCCGAGGGGACGGACTTTGTGTTTGCAATCCGTCAACGGGATGACGGGAATTTCCTTGGATTGGCCGGACTCCATCGTATTCGGAACGCGAGCGTGGAACTGGGCATTTGGATTCGGGAAGACTTTCACAAGCAACGCTTTGGTCGTGAAGCTGTAGGTCTTGTTGCGAGGTGGGCAAGCTTGGCGCTTGGCGTCGAGAGCTTCACTTACCCGGTAGCCGAACAAAACTATTCGAGCCGCCGCATCGCCGAATCTCTTGGCGGTGTCATCGTGGAGCGGCGCGAGACACAGAAATACACGTCCGTGATTTACCAAATACCCAACCAATCAGCGCTCGACCAGGAGCGAAAGATGTAGTGTGGCGGCGACGGTACGGAGCATCACACGATGTCCATGATCACGGTCAGCGGCGAGGGGCACCCGATCTTTTCGCGCATGCACAAGCCGGACGATGAAAAGCGTGCTGTCGTGATTCTGCCCCCGGACGACTGGGAGGAATGGCTGACGACGTCGAACGTAGAAGCCGCGCGCGCGATGCTGCAGCTCTATCCAGCGGACGAGATGGTCACCGAACCGGCGCAAGCGGGAATGTAAACGGGGCACAGGTGAAGCGTTCGTCGAAAGCCAACAGTCCCTAGTATCGCCGCCCGTAGCCCTCGCGATACAGCGTCGCGCCGATAGATGTCAGCAACGCAATGTCCTCTTCCCCTAATGTATCCCACACGCCCGCCAGCCAACCAGCGAAGCCAGTACAAGCGTGGTCTAGATCGACCGCTGCCCGCCCTTCTGCATTCAACCGCTCGAAGATCGTGATTACGTCGTGGGGGGCGCATGGCTTGCTCCGGTGATGATGGCGCCTTCGGACTGCCCCCTGGAATGCGCGTGCACCCGGAAGGAGGTGAGAGTGAAGGGGTAGATTCCTACTTGCGACAGCGCGGATCCTGGATCAGTGCGAGGCGGGCTAAAAGCTCGTCCACTTGGATTTCGAGGACCTTGTTTCGCATGGATTGCGTGCGGAGCTTGTTGAGCTTGACCCTCCAGTACGCCGGGTCGTTCACCGACGATTTGTTAATGAAGGCGTGTTGCGCTTGCTCGAGTAGTCCGATCGCTCGCCTAATATGCAGTAATTCGCGTTCCGCTTCGCAGTACCAGCTCATGTTTGCCGCCTTCTGATGATTTTTATCTTGACTTGCTGCTTCGCGAGAGCCCTTGAGCTCGCTCAAAGAGGACGCGCGAGCCGATCTCGAACCGTGCTGCTGCACGGTGCGACGAGTGTGGTGTAAGGGGCAAATGTCGTGCGCAGGCAGGGTGTGGCGCAGACTTGGGGAGAGGGCGAGCGGTGAATCTACAATTGGTGCTCGGGTCAACCCATCATACGCGTATCCCTGTTCAGGCAACCGCTTTATTTCGTCCGCGGCGAGAGCCGGCCCGACCAGAGGTGGTCGCGCAAATTCGGACAGCCGGATAAGTGGAACTACCGAGGCCTGAGCCAGCGATAATGCTGGCAAAGGAACCGAGAAATGACGAAGAGAACCCGACGGACGCACTCAGCGGCGTTCAAAGCGTAGATTGCGCTGGCCGCAGTCAAGGGCGAGCGGACGCTGGCCGAATTGGCGCAGCAATACGACGTCCATCCGAATCAGATCACGGAATGGAAGCGGCAGTTGCAGGAGCGTGCGGCCGATGTGTTCGGTACGGCTGGGTCGCCGTCAACTGAGCCGCCCGTGGACGTAAAGACGCTGCATGCGAAGATCGGCCAGTTGACGCTGGAGAATGATTTTTTGTCCGGAGCGCTCGGCAAGGCCGGACTGCTGAGCGTAAAGCGATGATCGACCGTGCGCATGCGCTGCCGGTTTCGCGACAGACGAAACTTGTCGGCATCGCGAGATCGAGCGCGTATTACCAGCTTCAGCCGGTCAGCCAAGCCGATCAACTGCTGATGCGCCGCATCGACGAACTGCACATGGAGTTTCCATTTGCCGGGGCACGGATGCTGGCGCGCCTGCTGCGTCGGGAAAGTCATGAAGTGGGTCGCCGCCGCGTGCGCACGCTGATGAAGCGCATGGGTGTCGAGGCGCTGTATTGCAAGCCGAACACGAGCCGGCGCAACGCGCAGCACAAGATCTCGCCGTACCTGCTGCGCGGCATGAAGATCCAGCGCGCCAACCAGGTGTTCGCGCTCGACACGACGTACATTCCGATGGCGCGGGGCTTCGTCTATCTGACGGCCGTGGTGGACTGGGCGAGCCGCAAGATTCTCGCGCATCGGGTTACCATCACGCTGGAAGCCTCGCACGCCGTCGAGGCAATGGAAGAGGCATTTGCCCGCTACGGGCTGCCGGACATCGTGAACACCGATCAGGGCAGCCAGTTCACGGCAGGCGCGTTCACTGAGGCCGTGCTGGGCCGTGGCGTACGGCTGTCGATGGACGGCAAAGGGGCCTGGCGTGACAACGTATTCGTCGAGCGGGTCTGGCGCAGCATCAAATACGAAGAGTACGGTCCAGATGACGGACCTAGTCGGCGCTAGGGTCGTTGTGCTGCTGCGTACAGATGTGCGTCTCGTCGAGGATGCGCTTGCCGGGTACACTGGATGGACTTTCAGTCGCGATCGCGACTTCGATTTCGAAGTTAATAAGGATCCCGAAGTTTTTGACTATCAGTCAGTGCACTATCTCGTAAGCTGTTCCGGAGATTCGGATATAGATGGGACGCTGGTTCCAAGTGGGACCACGTGCGAAGTCCAGATCCGAACCCTCCTCCAACATGCGTATGCAGAGGTGGTGCACGATAACGTGTATAAGCCCGGCGGAGTGGTGCCGCCCCAAACCCGTCGAATTATTGCTCGAAGCATGGCGTTCGTTGAATCGGCGGATGAGTTGTTTTGTGAGGCTATCGAGCAGCTTTCGCGAGTCAATACGGCGCGTGAGCAGTGGGTCGAATTTCTGGTTCCGCTGTTCCGGGCCGTATCTGGGCGGGATGTGTCACAGACGGATCAGCGGGATACGTTAGAAGTGGTTGATACATTCCGTGACCTACTTGCTAGTGCGGATCGCGACGAAATCTCGCAGCGCGTCAGCAGCGCTGCTATCTCTGGTTTGATTAGGCGCAGGTCAGAAAACGAGGGTTTGTTCAGTCGCCCCATTTGCATTCTTGCTTATTGGTTGGCTGAGAAGCATCATCGGAGTCGGATGGATAAATGGCCCTTCGGAAGTCAAAACGCGGATTTGCGGATCGTCCTTACCGATCTTGGAATCGCTGCGCGTTAGAAACTGCAAGCGATGCCAGGAAGCACATGGACCTTAGTTGACATGCGGTGTGGGTTTTTCTGCCTTCGCGTCGTGCCTCACTGTACGCATCTACAGCATTGACGGAAGCTCAAGCCCGCATGGCATCGCGGGTCCGCGGCCTGTCAACTGATCTTGCATACAGTGAAATCGGCCTTCCAGACCAGTCGAGTGCCGTACCCGGCGTCCGCAAACGCTGGTCGGTACGCTTTGGCATACTTGGCTCTCGGCGGATGGAGTGACTCCGCGGGGCATTTCACTCATTGTCAAGCAATCAAGCACCCTTGATTCCCGTTTGTGCAGAGCATCTTTGGACCATCCGCTTTTTGACTCGTCCGTTGAATTGTCGTGTCGTTACGCCTCGAACAGCGCGGCACCGATGTACGAACCCGGTTGCGCGCCCGGCGGGCACGCGAAGATCGCGCTGCCGACGTGCGTGGTGAACTGGTTCATGATGTCCATCTTCGAGAGCTTCTCGTTGATCGGAATGAAGCCC
>NZ_CAJNKE010000126.1 GCF_905232215.1 Burkholderia sp. LMG 13014 | reverse complement strand
ATGAGCGGCTTCATGATGAGTCTCCAGTGAACCCATCGATTTTAGCAAAATACTGCGCACCATCCGGCCCTCGCGTGCGTAGGGGCAGCCATAAGGGCGACCGGGTTCCGTGGTAATGTCGTCGGATCAGACGAGGTAATCAAAATGAAGAACGATTTGAGCCGCCGGCACCGTGTGCTGACGCCCGAAAGCCCGTCGGTCGAGGCTTTCGACGATCCGATCGCCGCCGTCGCGCGGCTGTCCGCCATTTACGACACGAACACGGGCTTCCTGCGCGATGCCTTTGCGCGCTATCGCCGTCACGAACCGATTACCGAGCACGTCCGCGCGTGCTACCCGTTCGTACGGATCCGCACCGACGTCAACACGCACGTCGATTCGCGCCGCTCGTACGGTTTCGTCGCCGGCCCCGGCGTATTCGAGACGACGGTCACGCGCCCCGATCTCTTCGCGAACTACTATCGCGAGCAACTGCGCCTGCTCGCGAAGAACCACCATGTGAAGATCGAGATCGGCGTGTCGTCGCAGCCGATTCCGATCCATTTCGCGTTTCCGGAAGGCATCCATCTCGAGGGCGAGCTCGACCGCGATCGTCTGCTCGCGATGCGCGACATCTTCGATACGCCCGACCTGTCGTATCTCGACGACCGCATCGTCAACGGCACGTTCGAGCCGGCGCCGGGCGAGCCGCATCCGCTGGCGCTGTTCACCGCCGCGCGTGTCGACTTCTCGCTGCACCGGCTGCGCCACTACACGGCCACGTCGCCCACGCATTTCCAGAACTACGTGCTCTATACGAACTACCAGTTCTACATCGACGAGTTCGTGAAGCTGGGCCGCACGGTGATGACGGAGAGCGACGATCCCGAGGTGCGTGCGTACCGCAGCCAGTACAGTTCGTTCGTCGAGCCGGGCGATGTCGTCACCTACAACGCGAACCTCGGCAGCGAGCCGGCCGAGGGCAACGCGCCGCCGCGCCTGCCGCAGATGCCCGCGTATCACCTGAAGCGCGCCGACGGCAGCGGGATCACGATGGTCAACATCGGCGTCGGCCCGTCGAACGCGAAGACGATCACCGATCACATCGCGGTGCTGCGTCCGCACGCGTGGGTGATGCTCGGTCACTGCGCGGGTCTGCGCAACACGCAGCGTCTCGGCGACTACGTGCTCGCACACGGCTACGTGCGCGAGGATCACGTGCTCGATGCCGATCTGCCGCTGTGGGTGCCGATTCCGGCGCTCGCCGAAGTGCAGCTCGCGCTCGAACGCGGGGTGGCCGACGTGACCCGGCTGGAGGGGGCTGAACTGAAGCGCGTGATGCGCACGGGGACGGTCGCGAGCGTCGACAACCGCAACTGGGAGTTGCGCGACCATCGCGAACCGGTGCAGCGGCTGTCGCAGAGCCGTGCGGTCGCGCTCGACATGGAAAGCGCGACGATCGCCGCGAACGGCTTCCGCTTCCGCGTGCCGTACGGCACGCTGCTGTGCGTATCGGACAAGCCGCTGCACGGCGAGCTCAAGTTGCCGGGCATGGCCGACACGTTCTATCGCGGGCAGGTCGACCAGCATCTGCAGATCGGCGTGAAAGCGATGGAGATCCTGCGCACGAACGGGCTCGACAAGCTCCATAGCCGGAAGCTGCGGAGTTTTGCGGAAGTGGCGTTCCAGTAACGCGCACGGCTTGCGGGGATTTCGATGTCCTGCCGGCTTCACGGCGGCAGGCGCGAGCCTGTGTCACCCCGCGCCGTGTCACCCGTCTGGTCGCCTGGGCACTCGTCGTGGCCGCATCACGGCCTTCGTACTAGCACGTGACCATTTTCTCCAATTTGGAAGTTGTCCTATAGGTTGTCCTTGTCATCAGGAATATGCTTTCCTGCGTGGCGTTATCCGACGCCCGCACGAAGGAACGGCGAATAGTCGATCCAATTGATACCTATCATATTGAGAGCAGACATACCCGATGAAAATCAAAATCCTGCTGGCTTCCCTGATGCTCACCGCATCTCTGTCGGCCATGGCCCAAGCGGTGATCGGCCCATCCAAGCCGCCTTGCAAACCGGTCGCGGTAATCGGCCCGTCCAATCCTTGCAAACCGGTCGCGGTGGTCGGTCCTACTACCCGACCGTGTTGGTGTAAGTGATGAAACAGGCGTGCCCACCCTTGGGTGCGCCTCGTCCGCGGGTTGGATAGCGACAGAGAAGGGCGCGCGTCAATGGCGCGAGGGAGCGACCTCTACTGCGCAAACCCGAGCGAGACACCTGTCACCTCGGGATTCCATCGTTCATCAGCCACCGCCTTTTTCTCGTCATTGTGATCGCTACGGTCTCCGTTCTGAGCGGCGCCATGAAGGCGTGTCCGGCACGGAGGATCGATTGAAGGCGGTGACGGTATTCGTCTGCGTCGCCGTCGGCGGCATCAGCTGGGTGCGTTGAACTGCATGTGCTCCAGTGGCGCGGGCTGCACGTTCCGTTGCCTTCGCGCAGCGCATGCCTTCAACCGGGCCAGCTCCCCGCATCGCCGTTACCACTGCACCAGTTCAACCGTTCGATTGAACGCAACCTCGAGCAACGCTTTTTCAGCATCGTCGAGCGTCAGATCGAGCGCCGCGAGCGCATCACCCAAGTGATGCGGCTTCGACAACCCGACGATCGGCGCGGTGATGCCAGGCCGGTTCAGCGCCCATGCCAGTGCGATCCGGGCCGGCGCCACCCCGCGCGCCTGCGCCACCTGCCTGACCGCATCGACGGTCGCCGCGACCGCGTCGCGCCCGTCGTACCAGGACACCATTTGCTGGTCGGTTGCGGCCCGCGTCGTCGACGCATCACGCGAGCCGGCCAGCAGCCCGCGGCCGAGCGGGGACCACGGTGTGTAGGCAATCCCTTCTTCCATGCAAAGCGGCAGCATGTCGCGCTCGTCGTCGCGGCAGATCAGGCTGTACTGGCTCTGCATCGACACGAATCGGGCGAGTCCGTGATGCCGTTGAAACGCGAGCATCTTCATGAATTGCCACGCATGCATCGACGACGCACCGAGGTAGCGGACCTTGCCGCTCCTCACGAGGGTATCGAGCGCATCGAGCGTTTCTTCGATCGGTGTGTCCGGATCGAACCGGTGGATCACGTAGAGATCGACGTAATCCGTCCCGAGGCGCTGCAGTGACGCATCGATGCTGGTGAGCAGGTGCTTGCGCGACAGTCCGCGCGCATTCGGCCCGTCGCCGGTTGGAAAGAACGCCTTGGTTGCAATCACCACGTCGTCGCGCGTCGCGAAATCGCGCAGCGCGCGCCCGAGAATGCGCTCGCTCTCGCCGCCCGAGTAGATGTCGGCCGTGTCGAAGAAATTCACCCCCGCATCGAGTGCCGCGCGGATGAAAGGGCGGGCCGTCTCCTCGGTCGCGACCCAGGGGCGCCATGACGGATCGCCGTAGGTCATGCAGCCCAGGCACAGCTGCGATACCTTCAGTCCGGACCTTCCCAGTTTCACGTATTCCATCGGTTCTTCCTCCGTGGCAGCGCTGGTCAGCGCATGCCGCCGATCGTGTAACCGCCGTCGACCAGGAGCGATTCGCCCGTCACGAAGCGCGCTTCGTCGCTGCAAAGCCAGACGGCCGCGTCGGCCACGTCCTCGGGCGTGCCGATCCGCCGGGCGGGCGTGAATGCGGCGAACGGGCGGAACATCTCGTCGTCGCCGAAACGGCGCGCCATCGGCGTATCGATGATGCCGGGGTTCACGTTGTTGATCCGGATGCCGTGCGGGCCGCCTTCGAGCGCGACCGCGCGCACCAGCGCATCGAGCGCGCCCTTGCTGGCCGAATAGGTCGACGAACCGGCAAGCGCGCCTTTCGCGAGCCACGACGACGTATTGACGATCGCACCGCCGCCGTGCGCGAGCATCGCCTCCATTTCGTACTTGATCGACAGCCACGTACCCTTGAGATTGGTGGCGATCACCGTGTCGAAGTCGGCCTCGGTCTGTTCCACGATCGGCGCGAACGTGCCTTCCGTACCCGCATTGTTGAATGCCGCATGCAATGCGCCGTAGCGTCCGATCGTTGTGTCGACGAGCGCGCGCACGCCATCGGCGGAGGCGACGTCGATGGTTATCGCGAAGGCTTCGCCGCCGCGCTCGGTAATCGCGCGGACGGTTTCGTCGAGCGGCGCCGCGCGCCGTCCGGCAACGACGACGCGGGCGCCTTCACGCGCGAATGCGAGCGCGGCCGCCCGGCCTATGCCGGTGCCGCCGCCGGTGACGAGCGCGACGCGTCCGTCGAGCCGGGGCCGCGTCGCGGCGGAAGAGGTTGACAGGCTCCGTGAATCGGACATGACGAGTTGCTCCAGGTGACGGGAAACGAGCCGGCCGACTGGCCGGCGCAGGGTCGAGGTGCTTAGTCCTGGCGGTCGGGCACCGTCAGGGGCGCGCCAGGCGTACCGGCGTAGAACACGATCAGTTCGGCGCGCTCGTCGCCGGTCTCGCCGCGATGGGCGCCGTCGACCATTTCCGGCACCACGTCGCCGGGGCCGAGCGCCAGCCGCTTGCCGTCGCTGCGGCGCACGGCGGTGAGGTGGCCCGACAGCACGTAGCCGATGTTGATCGACGGATGCGTATGCCACGGCAATACCGCGTGCGGCGGAATCGTGTAGCGTACGACCGTGATCTCCGGTTGTCCTGACGGATAGGCCCGATACCGCGAACCGTCCCACGCACGCGTGGTTTGCAGCAGCACCGTTTCGGCCACGCGGCTGCCCGCGTCCGTTTCCTGTGCGGTCACTCGCGGCGAACCAGCGACGATCAATGCGGCCGCGACGGCGGCTCGCGAAACGGCTGAAAATGAAAGTGTGTTCATGGCGGCAGGCCGTTTCGGCCCGGGTATCGAAGACAGCGCCATTGTGCGAAGCCGGGTGCCGCGCGAATAGCATCCGACCGGTTGAAACCGATTCAACCGGTCGGACAGGCGTTGCGATGCCGTGGATGATTGCCCGGGCGTTCCGGGCTTGACGGGAGTTGCGAATGGATCGGTTGAAGGCGCTGACGGTATTCGTCCGTATCGCGGCCGCGGGCGGCATCAGCGCGGGCGCCCGCGAGCTGGGCATGACGCCGCAAGCGGCCAGCAAGCAGGTCGCTGCACTGGAAACGCTGTTGAACGTGCGGTTGCTCCAGCGCTCGACACGCGGGATCGTGCTGACGCTCGAAGGCGAACGTCTGCTTGCACAGTGTCGCGGCGCCGTCGGGGAACTGGAGAGCGCGCTGCGCATGCTCGACGACGATCAGGCGCACGCGACCGGCACGATTCGTGTTGCGGCGCCGTATTCGCTGGCCCGGCGCTTTCTCGCGCCGCTGCTCGGCGAATTCTGCGACCGTCAGCCGGGCGTCACGGCCGAACTGATCGTCAGCGACGACATGGCCGACATCGTCGAACAGCGGATCGACATCGCGGTGCGAACCGGCAATCTGCCCGATAGCGGGCTCGTTGCACGGCGCATCGCCGATCTGCAATTGATCGTCTGCGCGGCGCCTGCGTATCTGCGTCGGCACGGCGAGCCGCAGACGATCGACGCGCTGCGCGATCATCGTTGCACCGCGTTCCTGTATCCGCGCACGGGCAAGCCGTTTCCGTGGGAATTCCTGGTTGATGGTCGTGTCGACGCACGGCAGATCGACCCGTTCATCGCGACCAACGACATCGATGCCGAACTCGACACGGTGCTGAGCGGCGCCGCGATCGGTCAGTTCTTCGGCTATTCGGTCCACGCGCACATTCGCGAGGGGCGTCTCGTGCCGCTGCTGACCCGGCACGTGACCTGCCGTTACGGCCTGCACCTGTGCATGCCGCAGCGCATGCACCTGCCGCGGAGGAGCCGTTTGCTGATGGATTTCCTCGCTGCCCGGCTTGGCGCGCATCCGGATCTGGCACCGCTTTCGTTTGCGGACGCGCCGGCATGACGCGCGCCTGATCGCGGACGCGCCACCGGGCGGCTGCGCGTCGTTGCTCCGCGCGCGTTTCTTCAGGCGTCCCGGCAGGCAATGACAGCCGTCACGGCCACGATCGGCGCGTTCGTCGGGCCGTGCGACGTCGTCACGTACAACGCGAACCCGGGCGGCCGGCCGGGCAAGGGCGCCGCGCGGTTGTGCGCGCCGCAGATGCCCGCATTGCATGGCGCCGGGTTCGGGTGCCGGGAGACGGCACGCGCTCGCCGAGCATCAATACGCGGGTTCGGCGATGCGAACGTGCGACGGGCCTTGATGCGTCTCGCGCATCGCGGCGAGCGCGGCTTCGAGCATCGTGATCGCATCCGTGCGCCGCTTGACCGCCAGCCGCTGTTCCCCGAGCGCCCGCAGCGGCGCGCCGCCGAAATAGTCCATGATGTCCGGCAGGCGGCGCACGACGCCGCGGCTGCCCCAGCAGCCGTCGTCGATTTCCGATGGAAAGACCCACACGCGCGTCGCAATGGCGTCGACCGGCACGCCTTCCGCACGAGCCACGGCGGCGGTCACGTCCGCAATCAGCCCGGCACGCGCGGCGTCCGTGTACTGGCCTTCCGGCACGGTCGGCACGATCCGGTAGATCGGCGCAGGCGCGACCGCCCCGGCGCGATACACGGCCGCCGGCCGATGGACGAAGATCCAGGTCACGTCGCGCACGCGCGGATTGTCGGGATCGAGTCCCTCGTGGCGGATCAGCGTGTCCGTCAGTTCTTCCATCAGTTGTGCTTCGGCATGCGGTGCGAGCGCACCTTCGGGAATGTATACGTCGATCATCGGCATGATGGTGTCCTGGTTCGGTGGAGAGGGTGTCGCTCCGAGGCGGGGCGACGTGAATCCAGTGTACGAACCTCATGCTGACGCGCGGAGTGGCGAAACTGCCATTCGACGATGCCAATGCCGACATCGTGTCCGATGCCCGTTGCGCGCGGTCAGGGCGTGAAACGACGGCGATATTCGCCGGGGGAGATGCCGGTCTCGCGCTTGAACAATTGCCGAAAGCCGCTGATGTCCGCGTAGCCGACGCGCTCGCAAACCGTGTCGATCGCGAGCTTCGTTTCCGCGAGCAGCCGCTTCGCGACTTCGATCCTGAGCGTCTGCAGATACCTGAGCGGCGGCGCGCCCACGGCGTCCCTGAAGCGGCGATGGAGCGTGCGTTCGCTCATCGCGACGTGATCGCTCAGCCGGGCGAGGCTGAAGGGTTCCCGCAGGTGCTTTTCCATCCAGCGTTGGGCGCGCGCGATGGTTGCATCGTCGTGCCCGCGATGGCCCATGCGGTCGAGGTCGATGAACGAATCCTGCGAGACGCGGTTCATGTCGATCAGCATGAGCCTGGCGACCGACGCGGCAAGGCGCGCATTCGCCAGTTTGTCGATGACTCGCAGCGCGAGATTCTGGTACGAGGTGACGGCGCCGCCGCACAGTATGCCGTCCTGCTCGGTCAGGATGTCCGACGCACGCAGTGCGACGTCCGGATAGCGTGCGCGGAAGCTCGATGCTTTCGACCAGTGCGTCGTGGCAAGACGGCCGTCGAGCAAGCCGGCCTCTGCGAGCAGGAATGTGCCGGTGCAGTACGTCGCGATCAGCGTGCCGCGCGCGTGTTGCCGGCGCAGCGCGTCGAACAGTGGCGCGAGCGCTGCGGGCCGATCGAGCAGCCGCTCGAGATCCGCGACGAACGGGCTGGTCAGCCAGATCGCGTCGGCGGGACTGCTGCCGTCGATCGCGCCATCGACCGGGATGATCTGGCCGGAGGTCGCGCGCACCGGCCGCCCGCCGATCGATTCGACGCGCCAGCGAAACGGTGCGCTCGTGCGGCCCTGCGAAGTCGTCGAGGCGAGATGGTTGGCCGCCGTGAGCATGTCGGTCGGCGCGGCGACGCCGGATGCAAGGGCCTGGTCGACAACCCAGATTCGGATGAGCGGCATGAGTGGCGGAAATGGCCTCGGACAAGGGCAATACTACCATCCGGTACCGAGCGATTCCGCGGGTCGTCAGGCATGTCGATGCATGCGCTCGGTGCTCGACAATCAAAAGGCCGCCCGGCGCCGAAGCGCACGGGCGGCCTTGGATGCGTCGAGCGGCTGTGCTGTGTCGCTCAGCACTCACCCTTCTTCGCGTGTCCCGGCGGGCAGTGATAGCCGCGATCGTCGTGACCGCGATAGCGCTGGTGGTCTTCCCACTCGCGGCGTTCCCAGTAGCGGTGGCCGTCGTAGTAGCGGTCGCCATGCCAGCCGACGATCACGGCGGGCGCCGGGGCGACCACGACGGGCGCGGGCGCGACGATGACCGGTGCGGGCGTGCCGATGTTGACGTCGACGTTGACGGCGTGGGCGAGGCCGGACAGCGAAAGGCCGAGGCCGGCGAAGGCAAGGGCGATCAGCGAGCGTTGCATGTTCTTTTCCGTGATGTCGTTGTAAAAGGCCGGCGCGACGCGATGGAAGCGAGGGGGACCGTTCCACCGGGGGGAACGCCGCACCGACACATGCAGTGTGCTGGCACGCGGCGGAAAATGCGAGGCGGGTTTGTTACGGCGGATTGGCGGCCGGCAGGCGCGGGGTACGGGTGTCGGGCCGCGTCATTTGACAATGGCGGCCCGCATGTACGGATGATTGCGCGCGCGTCGCACAGCGCCGGCTGTGCGGATTTGACATTCGGCGGCCTGCGGCCGCGAAGCGCGATTAACGGCGCGTTACAAACTGACACGCGGCAGATGGCGGGATCGCCATGCCTGCCGCGCGGGAAGCGGTACGCCGGCCGTCGGGCCGGCGGTCGTCACGGATGGATTACAGATAGAACATCCGGTCTTCTTCGGGGCGCGGCGGATGGCCGTCGTCGTCCGAACCTTCTTCCTCGCCGCTGTCCTCGTAGAACGCGAGCACCGCGTCGAGCACCTGGTCGGGATCGTCGATCACCTGCATCAGATCCATGTCTTCCGGATTGATGAGGCCCATCGGGATCAGCTGATCGCGGAACCACTGCAGCAGCCCCTTCCAGAACTCGCTGCCGACGAGGATGATCGGCACGAGGCGCGACTTCTTCGTCTGGATCAGTGTGAGCACTTCGGACAGCTCGTCGAGCGTGCCGAAGCCGCCCGGCATCACGATCACCGCATCGGAGTTCTTCACGAACGTGACCTTGCGCGTGAAGAAGTGGCGGAAGCGCAGCGAGATGTCCTGGTAGTGGTTGCCGGCCTGCTCGTGCGGCAGCTCGATGTTCAGGCCGACCGACGGCGCCTTGCCGGCGTGCGCACCCTTGTTCGCGGCTTCCATGATGCCGGGGCCGCCGCCGGAGATCACGGCGAAGCCGGCGTCGGACAGCTTGCGCGCGATCTGCGCGGCGAGCTTGTAGTGCGGTGTATCGGGCTTGAGACGGGCAGAACCGTAGATGCTGACAGCCGGGCGGATCTCCGACAGGTACTCGGTCGCCTCGATAAACTCTGCCATAATCGTGAACATCTGCCACGATGCGCGCGCCTTCTTGGCCGTCGCGCGTTCTTGATCTGCGAGCGAACGCAGACTCGGAATCACTTTTCTCTTGTTCATAATGCCTGAAGAACGAAATCTGGAAGGTAAGACCCTGCTATTGGTTGACGGTTCGAGCTATCTGTATCGGGCATACCATGCGATGCCTGATTTGCGTGGCCCTGGCGGGGAGCCGACCGGAGCGCTCTACGGAATCATCAACATGCTGCGCCGTATGCGCAAGGAAGTCAGTGCAGAGTATAGCGCTTGCGTGTTCGATGCAAAGGGCAAGACGTTCCGTGACGACCTTTATGCCGACTATAAGGCAAACCGTCCGTCGATGCCGCCCGACCTCGCCTTGCAGGTCGAACCGATCCACGGCGCGGTGCGCGCGCTCGGCTGGCCGCTGCTGATGGTCGAAGGCGTCGAGGCCGACGACGTGATCGGCACGCTCGCGCGCGAAGCCGAGCGGCACGGGATGAACGTGATCGTGTCGACCGGCGACAAGGATCTCGCGCAGCTCGTCACCGACCACGTCACGCTCGTCAACACGATGACCAACGAGACGCTCGACCGCGACGGCGTAATCGCGAAGTTCGGCGTGCCGCCCGAGCGCATCATCGACTACCTCGCACTGATCGGCGACACCGTCGACAACGTGCCGGGCGTCGAGAAGTGCGGGCCGAAGACGGCCGTGAAATGGCTGGCGCAGTACGACAGCCTCGACGGCGTGATCGAGCATGCGGGCGACATCAAGGGCGTGGTCGGCGACAACCTGCGCCGCGCGCTCGACTTCCTGCCGCTCGGCCGCACGCTCGTGACCGTCGAGACGGCCTGCGATCTCGCGCCGCATCTCGAATCGATCGAGGCGTCGTTGAAGACCGACGGCGAAGCGCGCGACCTGATGCGCGACATCTTCGCGCGCTACGGCTTCAAGACCTGGCTGCGCGAAGTCGACAGCGCGCCGGCGGAAGGTGGCGGCGCCGATGCGCCGGACGGCGAGCCGGCACCGGTGGTGGCGGCCGACATCGTCCGCGAATACGACACGATCCAGACCTGGGAGCAGTTCGACGCGTGGTTCGCGAAGATCGACGCGGCCGCGCTGACCGCGTTCGATACCGAGACGACCTCGCTCGACCCGATGCTCGCGCGGCTCGTCGGCCTGTCGTTCTCGGTCGAGCCGGGCAAGGCGGCCTACCTGCCGGTCGGGCACCGCGGCCCCGACATGCCCGAACAGCTTCCGCTCGACGAAGTGCTCGCGCGCCTGAAGCCGTGGCTCGAAGCGGCCGATCGCAAGAAGGTCGGCCAGCACCTGAAGTACGACGCGCAGGTGCTCGCGAACTACGACATCGCGCTGAACGGCATCGAGCACGACACGCTGCTCGAATCGTACGTGGTCGAATCGCATCGCACGCACGACATGGACAGCCTGGCGCTCCGTCATCTGGGCGTCAAGACGATCAAGTATGAAGACGTGGCCGGCAAGGGCGCGAAGCAGATCGGTTTCGACGAAGTGGCGCTCACGCAGGCCGCCGAATACGCGGCCGAAGATGCGGACATCACGCTGCAGCTGCATCACGCGCTGTATCCGCAGGTTGCGCGCGAACCGGGCCTCCTGCGCGTGTATCGCGAGATCGAGATGCCCGTGTCGCTCGTGCTGCGCAAGATGGAACGCACGGGCGTGCTGATCGACGATGCGCGCCTGCAGGCGCAGAGCACCGAAATCGCGACGCGCCTGATCGAGCTCGAAGCGCAGGCATACGAACTGGCGGGCGGCGAATTCAATCTCGGCTCGCCGAAGCAGATCGGGCAGATCTTCTTCGAGAAGCTGCAGTTGCCGGTCGTGAAGAAGACACCGAGCGGCGCGCCGTCGACCGACGAGGAAGTGCTGCAGAAGCTGGCCGAAGACTACCCGCTGCCGAAGCTGCTGCTCGAGCATCGCGGGCTGTCGAAGCTGAAGTCGACCTATACCGACAAGCTGCCGCGCATGGTGAACCCTTCAACGGGCCGCGTGCACACGAACTACGCGCAGGCTGTCGCGGTCACGGGCCGCCTTGCGTCGAACGATCCGAATCTTCAGAACATTCCGGTGCGCACGGCCGAAGGCCGGCGGATCCGCGAGGCATTCATCGCGTCTCCGGGCCACAAGATCGTGTCTGCCGACTATTCGCAGATCGAACTGCGGATCATGGCGCACATCTCGGGCGACGCGTCGCTGCTGCGTGCGTTCTCGCAGGGTGAGGACATCCACCGCGCGACGGCCGCCGAAGTGTTCGGCGTGACGCCGCTGGAGGTCAATTCCGACCAGCGCCGGATTGCGAAGGTGATCAACTTCGGGCTGATCTACGGGATGAGCGCGTTCGGGCTCGCGTCGAACCTCGGCATTACGCGCGACGCGGCGAAGCTCTATATCGACCGCTATTTCGCCCGCTATCCGGGCGTCGCGCAGTACATGGAAGACACGCGCGCGATCGCGAAGGAGAAGGGCTACGTCGAAACCGTTTTCGGTCGCCGCCTGTGGCTGCCCGAGATCAACGGCGGCAACGGCCCGCGCCGCCAGGCGGCCGAGCGCGCGGCAATCAATGCGCCGATGCAGGGCACCGCGGCCGACCTGATCAAGCTGTCGATGATCGCGGTGGACGACTGGCTCACCCGCGACAAGCTTGCGTCGCGGATGATCATGCAGGTGCACGATGAACTGGTGCTCGAGGTACCCGACGGCGAACTGTCGCTGGTGCGCGAGAAACTGCCGGAAATGATGTGCGGCGTGGCGAAGCTGAAGGTACCGCTCGTCGCCGAAGTGGGTGCCGGCGCGAACTGGGAAGAGGCACACTGACGCACCGCCGCGCGGTTCCCGATTCCTGCGGCATATTGTTGCAGGGATGCTGAATATCGAGATGGTTTGCTTGTGGTCAACGCGCAAGCTCCCGGACAATGCATGTCATTGATGCGGGGGCGGCGCGCCCCGCGTTCCGGGGTTGGAAACATCGAAGTGCTTCGAACTGCACATCGATGATGTCCGAACCGGTTAATCCACCGGGTGGCGCGAATGCATCGCGTTCGCACTGTCCGGCGGCAGCAGTTTCGAATCGCAAAGGGGGAACAGATGCATCGGATCATCATCGTAGGCGGAGGCGCGGGCGGCCTGGAACTGGCGACGCGGCTCGGCGACCGTTACGGCGCGCGCGGCAATCGTTCCGCGCGTGCGCTTGTCACGCTCGTCGACCGCAATCCGACCCACATCTGGAAACCGCTGCTGCACGAGGTCGCGGCCGGCAGCATGGATCCGTTCACGCAGGAGCTCGAATATGCGGCGCAGGCGCGCTGGCATGGCTTCGAGTTCCAGCAGGGCGGGCTGACCGGGCTCGACCGCGCGGCGAAGCGCATCACGCTCTCGCCGGTCAACGACAGCGACGGCGAGGAACTGCTGCCGGCGCGCGAGCTGGAATACGACACGCTCGTGATCGCGATCGGCAGCACGACTCACTTTTTCGGCGTGCAGGGTGCATCGGAAAACGCGATCGCGCTCGATACCGTTGGCGAGGCCGAGCGCTTCCGCAAGCGGCTGATCGCCGCGTGCA
>NZ_CAJNKE010000125.1 GCF_905232215.1 Burkholderia sp. LMG 13014 | reverse complement strand
CGCGTGCTCGGCACGACGCAGGCTGCGCTCGCGCGCTACCGGTGGCCCGGCAACGTGCGCGAACTGCAGAACGTGATCGAGCGGATCGCGGTGGAGCTGGCCGAGGAAGCCGACGAAAACGATCCGGCCGCCGCGTGCGGCACGCTCGGTCCCGACGCGCTGCAGGCGATCGCGCCCGAGCTGTTCGCGGCGCCACCCGATACGGCCGACGCCGACGATGCGCAGACGCTGCACGCGCGCCGCCGTCGCGCGGAAGCCGACGAGATCCGCGCGGTACTCGACGCATGCGGCGGCGACCGCGACCGCGCATGCGCGATGCTCGGCATCAGCAAGACGACGCTGTGGCGGAAGTTGTCGGTGAAGTAGGGCCGGCTGCCGTGCAGTGACCGAGCCGACCGTCAGTCGGCCTTGTGATAGTGGCGATATGCCTTCGCGCGATTGCCGCACGACGACATCGAACACCAGCGGCGGCTGCCGTTCTTGCTGTCATCGATGAACAGCCACTGGCAGGCGTCGTTCGCGCAACGCTTGACCTTCGCGAGCCGCACACCGCCGAGCAGGTCGATCGCCGACCACAGTACCGGGCTCAGCAGCCCCGCGAGCGTTGCACCCGCCGCTCCAACCCGCCACACATAGCCGCCATCGATGCGTGCCAGCGCGACGCGCGGCGCCGCTTCCGCCAGAAAACCGCCGAGCAGGGCAAGATCGTCGGCCTGCGGCTCGCGCTGCTCGGCCTGCGCATGAAAGAGCCGGTACAGCGCCTCGCGCAATGCGAGCGCGCGCGCCAGCATCGCCGGTCCACCCGCCTCTTCGCCGCGCGCGCGGCACGCTTGCGCCAGGTCGGCCGGCACGCCGGCCTGCGCCCGACACCACGCCAGCAGGTCGTCCATCGAGCCGAAGGTTTCCGTCGGCGGATCGCTGCCACGCCAGTACAGCGTGTTCGCGAAATCGATGCTCAGGGTTTCGGGCGGCGCCGGAATCAGGCAGTCCATCGTGACGGAAGGTTGCGTATCGCTCATGTCCGGATCGTATCTAACCACCATGCCGGTTGACAAGCCCACGGGCGCTTCCTAACATAACCAGCATGGTAGTTATAAACAGGTTTGCTGCACTGACACCCGCCTCAGTTCAAGGAGCCACAGATGATCGATCGCCTTTCGTCCGGTGTTGTCCACAACGACCGCGGCCGCGCGTTCTACGACCGCACACTCGGCGCACTCCGCTACAAGCGGCTGGCATGGTGGTTATAAGCAGGATTGCCGCACCGACGTCCTTCTTCAGTCCAAGGAGCCACAGATGATCGATCACCTTTCGTTCGGTGTTGCACACATCGGCCGCAGCCGGACGTTCTACGACAGCACGCTCGGCGCGCTCGGCTACAAACGGCTGTACAGCGACGACGGCTCCATCGGGTACGGCACGACCGAACCGGAGCTGTGGTTGCAGCATGCGGCTCGCCCCATTGCCGCCGATCCCGAGTCGGGGCTGCACCTGTCGTTCAAGGCCGCATCGCCGGTTGAAGTCGACGCGTTCTACCGTGCCGCGCTCGAGCACGGCGGCCAGGACAACGGCGAGCCCGGCAAGCGCAAACACTACGGCCCCGGCTACTACGCGGCGTTCGTCGTCGATCCCGACGGCTATCGGCTGGAAGCGCACTGCGAACTCGACAACATCGTGTAATCGCGCTTGCGTACCTATGCCAAGGGCCCGATTCCGCGCAGTGCGGAATCGGGCCCTTGCCTTTGAACCATCGGTATCCGGCGCCCGACGACCGCCGGCGGCGGTCGTTCGACGGGATCGCCGGGTGCGCAGCTATCGCGCGTCGCGCGTGCGCTGCAGTTGCTCGCCGAGTCCTTCGACCCCGAGGCGCACCATCTGGCCGGCCTTGAGGAACACCGGCGACGGCTTGATGCCCATGCCCACACCCGGCGGCGTACCGGTCGTGATCACGTCGCCCGGCTGCAGCGTCATGCAGCGCGACAGATAGGCGATCAGCTGCGCGACGGTGAACACCATCGTGCGCGTGTTGCCGTTCTGATAGCGGTGGCCGTCGATTTCGAGCCACAGGTCGAGACGCTGCGGATCGGGCACCTCGTCGCGCGTGACGAGCCACGGGCCGATCGGGCCGAACGTGTCGAAGCCCTTGCCCTTGTCCCACTGGCCGCCGCGCTCGATCTGCCATTCACGCTCGGACACGTCGTTGACGACGCAGTAGCCCGCGACGTAATCGAGCGCGCGCGCTTCGTCGACGTCCTTGCAGGCCGCGCCGATCACCACACCCAGCTCGACTTCCCAGTCGGTCTTGACCGAGCCCTTCGGAATATCGATGCCGTCGTTCGGGCCGCAGATCGAACTCGTCCACTTGCCGAACACGACCGGCTCCTTCGGCACCGGCATGCCGGCTTCGGCCGCGTGATCGGCATAGTTCAGGCCGATGCCGATGAACTTGCCGACCTGCCCGACGCACGCGCCGATGCGCGGCTCGCCGGCCACCAGCGGCAGCGTGGCCGGATCGATCGCGCGCAGCCGCGCGAGACCCGCGTCGGACAGCACATCGCCGGACAGGTCCGGCACATGTGCGGACAGGTCGCGAATCCGGCCGTCCGCGTCGAGAATACCGGGCTTTTCCTGGCCGGACGGGCCATAGCGAAGCAGTTTCATCGTGCTCAACCTCTGTTGTCGAATGGGACAGGATACCGGCCGACGCGGCCCTTCACGGCCGCGCGCCGGACTGATTGTCGATCGTCGATTGCGCGCGTCGGCGCCGAATCCGGCATGCCGTTCGACGCGCGAGGGTCGCGCGGGCGCAGCGATCGTGGCGCCGCACAGAAGTACGGCGCACATCGAACGGGCAGCCGCCGGTCTGCGCATCGGCGACGACGGCCCGGCACCCGCGACATGGTCCGGCCCGTACCGGCCGGCTTCACGCGCGGCCGCACCGTCGCTGGCCCGCCAGCCTTTGTACCATCGGCCGCGCGCCGTGAAATGACCCGCGACGGATACCGACTATTGGTGCGCCCGCCGACGCTGCGGCGCAGCATCGCGGACGGTGCCGCCCGCCCTTTCCTTTCGAAAACCTTGAACCGGTGCCACCTGTCATGAATACCGGGTATTCGGGGCTTCCCTGTCATCCTGAAAGCGAATTGATCCGTTCTTATCTGGTAACGATCGGTAAAAAGACGCTGCATTGCACACTAAATGTTTGTTGTTAAGCTCAAACGGATGGCGTTCGTCGCCACACGCGGGCTCGACACAAGCGTGTTGCAGAATCGGTCAGCGTGCGTCGCCAATCGATCGACAGTCACCCCCAACTTCACACCGACAATGCAAACAACCAACGACCTGATTCCCGGCTGCGACGCTCGGGAATCGATGGGCGCAATCGACCGCTATCGCGCACCCGCGCTCGACAAGGGTCTCGATATTCTCGAACTCCTGTCGGAGCAGAAAGAAGGCCTTACCCGCACCGAAATCACGAAGGAACTCGGCCGCAACGCGAGCGAGATCTACCGGATGCTCGAACGCCTCGTCGCGCGCCGCTACGTGATGCGCTCGACCGGGGGCGATCGCTACACGCTCAGCCTCAAGCTGTTCTCGCTCGCGCATCGGCATCCGCCGATGAGCCGGCTGATCGCCGAAGCCTTGCCGCTGATGCAGCGCTTCGCCGACGCCTCCGAGCAGTCGTGCCACCTGTCCGTCTACGATCGCGGCAATCTGCTCGTGATCGCGCAGGTCGACGGGCCCGGCTCGTGGGGCGTCTCGGTCCGGCTCGGCTCGCGCGTCGGGCTCGCCGATTCGGCATCGGGGCGCGTGATGCTGTCGTTCCAGGGTGCCGAGCAGCGCGCGCACATGCTCGCCGAGCATCGCAAGGTCAAAGGCGAAGCGCCGCTGAACGAGCAGGAACTCGCGTATGCGTGCCAGTCCATCCGGCAGACCGGCTTCCTGCGCCAGGACAGCCGCCAGGCCTACGGTGTGACCGACCTGACCGCGCCGATCCTCGGGCCGTCCAGCCATGCGATCGCGGTGCTGACGTGCCCGTACATGCGCCGGATCGATGCGCACATGGCACCGTCCGTCGACACGGTCGTCGAAGGGTTGCGCGACACGGCCGCCCTTCTGTCGATGAGCCGCGACGAGACCTGCTGACGCGCAGGCCCGGCGGAGCGCACCGGATACGGCGCCATTGCGTCGGCCCCGGTCGCGCGCAACACCGGTGCGCGACGCGGCGCACGGTGCCAGATCGTGCGCCCTCCGCGCTACGCTAAAATAGCGGCCCTCTCAAAAACTACGGCGGCCGGTTGTCGCGGCCGTCGTGTCCGATGGATGTCATGGCCAAACTTCTGAACGATCAAGAATTCCAGCGTTTCTCCGAACTTCAGCAGAAGCAGGCAAGCTTCACGATCACGCCCGAAGAGGCGGACGAGCTGCGCGATATCGTCGCGCGCGCACAGAAGAAGCGCGACGATCGTGCCACCGCAATGCAGACGATCGAGAACTACATCGAGCAGTTCGACATCACGCCCGACGAGCTGTTTTCGCCCGACCAGATCGGCGACGCGGCCCGCACCTACGGGCTTATCACCGCGACCAAGAAGGAACGCACGCTGCCGCCGTCGATCACGTTCAACGGCAAGCCGTACCAGTGGACCAAGACGCTTCCGGACGACGTGCGCGGTGCGCTGTTCGACGCGTTCACGTCCGGCGAATCGGTCAAGCGCTTCATCGCGATGCCGAAGGACACCGCGCGCTGCGCATTGACGATCGCCCGCCTCGAGCGCGAAACCGGCGCCGTCTATGCCGATCCGCACCTCGAGGAACTCGCGATTTCGCGCGATCAGGTGAACGACGCGGCGTCGAAACTCGCTGCCTGAAGGTAACCGCGGGCACGGTTCATGCGTGCCCGCCCCACTGCGTGACGCCGGCCCTGGCCGGCGCTGCGCGGATGGGAGCCGTGCGTCCGGATGCTCCCGAAAAGTCTCACCTTGGCATCCCGCAAGCACTCACCTGTGCCTCCCGAAAAAGCTCACCAAGGCTCCTGGAAAGCCTCACCCAAGCCTCCCGGATGTCCTCACCGACACCTCCCGCAGATCCTCACCGAGGCGCCCCGGAAAGGCTCACCGACGCCTCCCGCAGAGTCTCACCAGCCACTCCCGGGAAGGCTCACCAAGCGCTCCCGTATCGACTCACCACCCCCTTCCCGGATAAGCTCACCAGCAGATCCCGAAAAGTCTCACCTTTTGGGAAAATTCGAATTTTCGAGGCTGGAACGCGGCGGTCAATGCGTGTGGACACCTTGCAGAAAACAGCGACGCGGGATGGATATCGCGGCAAGCGGCACACGTCTCGCAGCGCCATATGAGCGTCGATATTTCCGTCGCGAACAGACGCCGGCACGTTCGTGGTTGCTTCGCTCGCGAGACAGGCTCAAATGCTCTGCATTCCTGACGGTAAACATCCGCAACGTGCCGGGAGGCCGGAGACGTCCACGGCATGCAACGTCTCCGCGCGCCGGGGTGCCGGCAGACGCTACGGCTGCAGCTTCATCCTGAAACCCACGACGCCGGGCTCCTCCGTCGTCGACACGGCAAAACCGCACGACTTCGCCAGCGAGATCATCGCCGAGTTCTCGCGCAGCGCCTCGCCGATCATCCATGCGGTTCCGCGCGAGCGCGCATAGTCGATGATCCGGGCCATCATCAGCCGGCCAAGCCCCTTGCCCTTCTGATCGGGTCGTACCGCGATCGCGAACTCCGCCGTCTCGTTGTCGGGATCCGCAACCGCGCGCGCGACCGCAAGCGTGTGATCCCGCCCGGACACATCGGTGAACGACACGATGAAGGCCATCTCACGGTCGTAATCGATCTGCGTCATGCGCGCCACCTGCGAATGATCGAAGCTGCGCACCGCGCCGAAGAAACGCATCCGCAAATCGTCCGGCGTCATCGCGCCGAGCAGTTCATTGTGCGCGGCCTCGTCTTCCGGACGGATCGGGCGGATCGTCACCGTCTCGCCGCGCCACTCGAGCGTCTGCTCGAGGTGGCGCGGATACGGCATGATCGCGAGCCGGCTGCGCCCCGCGGCCAGCGTGATGCGCGGCGCAATCACCTGCGCGCGGTCGGCCCGCACGCGCAGCGTGACCGACATCGCAACGACTTCGCGCACGTCGCAGACGACCTGCGACAGTGCCGTCAGCGCGTCGAGTGTCGGCTCGATGGGCGTGCTGCGCGCATACGGCGAGCGCTCCATCACCGCGCGAGCGAGCACGGAGTTCAGCGGCGGCAGGCCATAGACGACGAACGGCGCCGATACGCCGTCCGCAGGCGGCACGGCATAGCGAAACACCGGGCCGAAGTTCGAATCGTCGTACATGTCGACCGTGACATCGACGACTTTCGTGCCGGCCGGCTCGACGGCCGGCTCGCCCTGCAGGCCGAAATGCGACAGCCAGCGCAGCGCGGCTTCACCGGTCAGCTCGTGCTGGCCCGCTTCGACCATCCGGCGCGCGTCGCCCTGTGCGGATGCCACGCACTCGGCCGGCTGCGGCGGCGTGCCCTCGGGCGTTTGCATCAGCAGTTGCCGCCCGAGGCTGTAGTCGACGAGACGCGCATACGCGCGCGCGAGCCGCTGCGGCGTGGTGTGCACGGGAATGCCGTTCGCGTGCAGTGCATCGCGCGTCGCCGCATCGACCGCGCCGAAGAAACACGCGAGGATGCCGCGATGCGCATGCTGCCGCGCTTCGATCAGCGTGTGCGCAACCGCATCGGCCGGCGCGCTGTGTGAGGTCGAATGGACGACGAACAGCGTGCCTGTTTGCGGGAACGGCGCGAGCGCCTTGATCGCCGCCGCAAAATGCTCGGGGCGCGCATCGTCGCCCAGCGTCAGCGGATTGCCGGGCGACGCGAGATGCGGCAGCGCGGCCGACACGGCCGACGTGGCCGCGGGTGACCAGTCGGCCAGCACGTCGCGCACCTCGGCCACCGCATCGACCGCGAGTTTCGCGACGCCCGCATCGCTCGTGACGAGCGTGGCCGCGCCGCGCGCGGTGACGCGGCCGACGCCGAGCGTCTCGATCTCGTCGAGCAGATCGTCGAGCGCATCGACACGCACCATCCCCGCGCGCTGGAACGCCGCCGTATAGAGCGCGTCGCCGGGATCCGCGCGGCCGGTGCGCAATGCGAGCACCGGCTTGTTGCGCGCCGCCGCGCGCGCGGCCGACATGAACTTGCGCGCGGCGCGCACGGTATCGAGTTCGAGCAGGATCGCGCGCGTGCCGGGATCGCTCGCGAGATAGTCGAGCACGTCGCCCGCATCGACGTCGGACTCGCCGCCGAGCGCGACGACATGCGAAAAACCGAGGCCCCGCGCATCGGCCCAGCCGAGCACCGCGTTCGTCAGCGCATTCGATTGCGACACCCACGCGACGCCGCCCGACCGCACCGTATAGGCCGGCGCACCGAAATGCGCATGCCGCGCAGGCGACAGCACGCCGAGGCTGCCCGGCCCGACGATACGAAGCACGAACGGCTTCGCCGCCTTCAGCGTGCGATCGAGTGCGGCGCGATCGGCGTCCGTGCGCGCCTCGCCGACGATCACCGCGACGCGCGTGCCGAGCTCGCCCAGCTTGCGCACGATGCCGGCCCAGGTTGCGGGCGGCGTACAGATCACGGCAACCGACGGCGGCGCGGGCAGCCGGTCGACATCGGACACGACCGCATGCCCGTGCAGGTCACGATACTTCGGATTGACGGGCCACACGGGCCCCTGGAATGCGCCGTCGAGCACGCGCGACCACACCATCGCGCCGATACTGCCCACGCGCGACGACGCGCCGACGACCGCAACGGACTTGGGCTGGAACAACGCATCGAGATGGCGAACGGTCACATCGGCTCCCTGCGGTAACGAAAGACGACTCGATCGGCATGCGGCACGGACAGGCCATGCGCCGATCGACGCGAACCCCAAGCATAGGCGAAGCGCATGCGGCTGCCTATATGCCGAACGGTCGACTATTCGACACGCATCAACGCTCGCACCATGGGCCTGCAACATGAGCACGACCCGACATCGCCGCGCACCGGCCGAGCCCATTCGCTCGGCGCTCGCGGCGCAGGCATGCGGCGCGACGCCGCGGCCGCTTCGTCAAAGGTGAGGATTTACAGGAGCTATGGTGAGTATCTTCGGGAATTGCACGGCGCCCTCCACAAACACGCGAGCGGTGATCGGAATTCACGGCACGCGTGCACCGCGAGAATCGCGCAGGCCGATGCGCATGTGCTGCGCAATTGCAGGTGTGTTTACCGGAATTCGCCGCGATATGCCGTCGAATCGCGGCGAATTCGCAAAACGGCATACGTTCATTGCGCGGTGTCGCAGTTCAATACACCGTAGGGAATCGCACCGGGAATGCACAAAAACAAAACGGTGCGACGGCCGCATGGCCGTTCGCACCGTCAGTCAGCACGCGAAAGGTGAGGTTTTTCGGGAGTCAGTCCTTGATCAGGAAACGCGCGCGGTTCTTGCCAAGCCACGTCGGCGACCGCCCGCGGCCACTCCAGGTTTCGCCCGTCTTCGGGTTCAGGTATTTCGGCGGCGACGTACGCTTCGGCTTCGCTGTGGCAGCGGCCGCTCCTGCCGGACGAAACCCGAGTTCTTCCGGCGTAATGTCGTATTCCTCGATTTTCGCGCGGATATCGGCAATCGCATCGGCAATCGCCTTTTCGCGTTCCTTGTCGATCTTTTCCTGAAGCCGTTCGAGCTGCGCGGTCAGTTGTCTGTAGGTCGCCATATGGATGGGACTCCGTGAGGGTTATTCGTGAAAAATAGATGACTCTCAGCCAACAGAAAAACGCTTCGCCCGATCGTGGTCTCCCCAGCCGGTTATCTCGGGATCAATAACCGCTCTTCTTCTTGCATGCGAAGAGAAGATTTCGCGTGGTGTCATCGCTCGATTGCTGAAGCACGTCGAAATCCCCGTTGCAGATCGCCCGGGCATTGTCCGTGCAATTGCTCCAGTCACGGCCGGTGCATTGCACCTGTGTAGTCGGGCGCCCGTCCGAAGTGAACAGCGGCGCGGCACCGCCACACCCGCCGAGCCCCGTAACCAGAGCCACCACGACGGCCGCCCGAGGCCACCGACAGACCGACGCAAGCATGTGTTTCATTGTTCTTCCCGTCAACCTTTTTTTGAATGTCGCGAGTATGCCATGCGCGGCCCTTCCGCCGTCAGTTCGGCGTGCGGCCCGGTTGCCCGCGCGCCTTGTACGGCAGGCTCTTGCGCGGATCGTCGGTGATGCGAACGAATACCTGCTCGACGTCCGGAAGCGCCTCGAGTTCGCGTTGCAACGCCTGGCGATCGAACGCCGTATCGGCACATCCTTCGACGTAAATGAAACGCCGCTGCACGGTGATCCACAGGCTCGTGCCATGCAACCGATCGGAGCCGGCGAAGTGCGTCTTCACCGCGTCGGCGATCGGTGCGTCATACAGATACGAGTTCGGCTTCGAGCAGCGGTGCGCGAGCCAGCAGGTGGTGCCGCGTTCCGCCCGGTAATGCGCATCGTCCGTCATCTCGGCCCGGGTCATCCACGGGCCGAGCGGCAACGGGCATTCGGCCACGTCCTGCGACAGCGCGATGAACGGATCGTTGTACCAGTTGCGCCGCGCCTCGGGCGCGTCGACGTCGCCCGACTGCGCGAGCGCAGTGGTCGCCAGCACCATCGTCAGCCACCCTGCGATGCCGATCTGCTTCATCGTGATCTCCTGTTCGATGCGTCACGTCCGACCGCGTCGGCTGTGCCGATCGGCCTACCGGTCGATGCCCAGCGCCGCCAGCTTCTTGTACAGCGTCGCGCGGCCGATCCCGATGCGCGCGGCCGCTTCCACCACCTTCCCGTCGCAGGCCGCCAGCGCATCGGTCAGGAACTGGCGCTCCCACGCAGCCAACGCGTCGGCATACGAAGCGGCCGACGCAGCAGGCACCTCGCCCGCCCGCCGCTCGGCCGGCGCTACGGCTGCCCGCTGCGCCGATGCGGCGCCGTCCGTCGATACACGCACCGGCCCAAGGAACGGCGCGAGTGCACGCGCGTCGATCACCGACCGATCCGACAGCATCAGCGCGCGTTCAAGTGTATTGCGCAGCTCGCGCACGTTGCCCGGCCACGGATACGTACACAGCATCCGCAGCGCATCGTCGGTCAGCTCGCAATGGGCGGCGCGCCCGTGCTGCGCGGCCAGTTCCTCGAGCGTCGCGTAGACGAGCGCCGCGATGTCGGACGCGCGCTCGCGCAGCGGCGGCGCGTGGATCGTCAGCACGTTCAGCCGGTAATAGAGATCCGCGCGAAAACGCCCGGCCGCGACCAGCGCCGGCAGGTCGGCGCTCGTGGCAGCGATGATCCGGACGTCCGCGCGTACGATCCGGTTCGAACCGACCGGCTCGAATTCCTTGTCTTGCAGCACGCGCAGCAGCTTGCCCTGCAGCGGCAGCGGCATGTCGCCGATCTCGTCGAGAAACAGCGTGCCGCGATCGGCCAGCTCGAACTTGCCGACGCGCCCCTTGCGATCGGCACCCGTGTACGCGCCGGGCGCCGCGCCGAAGAATTCGGTTTCGAGCAGCGTGTCGGGAATCGCGGCGACGTTGACGGTCACGAGCGGCTGGAGTGCACGCGCCGACGCCGCGTGGATCGCATGCGCGAGCAGTTCCTTGCCGGTGCCCGTCTCGCCGAGCAGCAGCACCGGCGAATCGACCTGCGCGGCGCGACGTGCCTGGCGCTTGGTTTCGAGGCTCGCGGCGCTCGTGCCGACGAAGCTCGCGAACGTGTATTTCGCGCGGCGCGCCTGCGCGAGCGAACGCTGCGTCGCGATCAGTTGCTGCTGAAGCTGCGCGTAGCGGGAAAAAATCGGCGTGAGCGTCTTCAACTGGTCGAACAGCGCGAAACCGATCGCGCCGACCGTTTCGCCGGCCTCGTTCTTCAGTGGCAAGCGCGTGACGACGAGCGGCTCGCGGCCCGTCTCCATGATGTCGAGCAGGATCGGCTGCCCGGTCGACACGACCTCGCGCATCAGGCTGTTCGGGATCACGGCCTCGCAGTCGAGGCCGACGGCCTGCTGCGGATCGGCGAAACCGAAGCGCGCCGCGTACCGCTCGTTCATCCACACGACGCGCGCATCGCGATCGACGACCACCGTGCCCGCGCTCGAATCCTCGAAGGTCCGAAACAGCGACTCGGCGGCGCGCCGCAGCACGTCGCCGTAGTTGACGGGCAGGCGGGCCCAGTCGTTCATCATCGTGTCTTCGTCTCCGTGTATTTTCGACCGGTTGTCTCCGGATCGAGACGGATTATCTCACTTCGGAGACACGCCGCGATGCGTTGTCCGGGAAAGCCCTGCCCGATTCCACGGGCTGGCCGGACGGCCATTTCGTCTCCGGATGGAGACGTTTTATGTAGAATCGTCAGACAACGACCGGCGCGGGCCCCCCGGTCTCCGGCGGACCCATGTCCGGCGGCGCAATCCGGCCGATGGCACGAAACCTGCACGAACCTGAGCCGGTCCGCGGCGCATCGCGCGATCGAACAACAACCAAAGCCATTAGGAGACTCCCTTGTCTTTCGTGATCGTCCTCGCCGCGCTGGCGTTCCTGATGTTTGCCGCGTATCGCGGCTACAGCGTGATCCTGTTCGCGCCGATCGCCGCGCTCGGCGCGGTGCTCCTGACCGACCCCGCCGCCGTCGCCCCGGTCTTCTCCGGCATCTTCATGGAGAAGATGGTCGGCTTCGTCAAACTGTATTTCCCGGTGTTCATGCTGGGCGCGGTGTTCGGCAAGGTGATCGAACTCTCCGGGTTCTCCGAGTCGATCGTCCACGCAGCCATCCGCTACATCGGCCGCTCGCGTGCGAATGCGGTGATCGTCGCGGTGTGCGCGCTGCTCACCTATGGTGGCGTGTCGCTGTTCGTCGTGGTGTTCGCGGTCTATCCGTTCGCGGCCGAGCTCTATCGCCAGAGCAACATTCCGAAACGATTGATGCCCGGCGCGATCGCGCTCGGCGCGTTCTCGTTCACGATGGATTCGCTGCCCGGCACGCCGCAGATCCAGAACATCATCCCGACCACGTTCTTCAAGACGACCGCGTGGGCCGCACCGGCGCTCGGCACGATCGGCTCGCTGTTCATCATCGTCGTCGGCCTCAGCTACCTGGAATGGCGCCGCCGCTCGGCGATGGCGAAGGGCGAAGGCTACGGCACGTCGCTCGTCAACGAGCCGGAACGCGTCGAGACGACGTCGCTGCCGAATCCCGCACTCGCGATCCTGCCGCTGATCCTCGTCGGCGTGTCGAACTTCGCGTTCACGAAGCTGATCCCGCAGTGGTACGGCGCCGCGTCGTACACGGTCGCGCCGGACGTGCTGCCGGGCGTGCACGCGCCGGTCACGGCGTCGATCAAGACGGTCGTCGCGATCTGGTCGGTCGAGGCCGCGCTGCTGCTCGGCATCGTGCTGGTGGTGCTGACCGCGTTCAAGCGCGTCAGCGATCGCTTCGCGGCCGGCTCGAAGGCCGCCGTCGGCGGCGCGCTGCTCGCCGCGATGAACACCGCGTCGGAATACGGCTTCGGTGGCGTGATCGCCGCACTGCCGGGCTTCCTGGTCGTGGGCGATGCGCTGAAGAGCATTCCGAACCCGCTCGTCAACGCGGCCGTGTCGGTCAGCTCGCTCGCCGGCATCACGGGCTCGGCGTCGGGCGGCATGAGCATCGCGCTCGCCGCGATGTCGGATCTGTTCATCAAGGGTGCGCAGGTCGCCAATATCCCGCTGGACGTGCTGCACCGGGTCGTCGCGATGGCGAGCGGCGGCATGGACACGCTGCCGCACAACGGCGCGGTGATCACGCTGCTCGCGGTCACGGGCCTCACGCACCGCGAGTCGTATCGCGACATCTTCGCGGTCACGATCATCAAGACGCTCGCCGTGTTCTTCGTGATCGCCGTGTACTACACGACGGGGCTCGTGTAACACCCTCCGCGGGGGGCCGGGTGCCGGCCGCCCCCCCCCCGC
>NZ_CAJNKE010000124.1 GCF_905232215.1 Burkholderia sp. LMG 13014 | reverse complement strand
CGGTGCAGGCCGTCTTCGACACGATCACGCGCGTCGATCACCTGGTCGTCACCGCCGGCCGGTTCATTGCCGGCACGCTGAACGAGACCGATCCCGATCACCTGCTCGCCGCGCTGCAGGAGCGGATCGCCGGGCCGGTCTATGCGATCCGGGCCGCGTTGCCGCTGATGCCCGCAACCGGCTCGATCGTGCTGACCGGCGGGCAACTGTCGGATCGTCCGGCGCAGGGCGTGTCCGTCATTGCCGCCGCCGTGCGCGGCGTCGAGGCGCTGGCGCAGTCGCTCGCGCTCGAGCTGAAGCCGATTCGCGTGAACGTCGTCGCGCCGGGCTTCGTGGAGACGCCGCTGTACGACGCGTTCGGCCCGGAAGCGCGCGACACGATTCTCGCGGGCGCCGCGTCGTCGCTGCCCGGCGGCCGAGTGGGGCGTGCCGATGAGGTGGGGGAAGCGATTGCGTTCCTGCTGGGCAACGGCTTCATGAATGGCGAGATCCTGCACATCGACGGCGGCGGCCGGCTGGTCTGAGCCGCGCGTCAGCCTGTCGCGCGCGTGCCGGTGCGGCGCACCGGTGTGCGCGGCGCGCGGCCATCCGGATACGCGCGCTGGCAGACGGCGATGACTGCATCGCGCAGGCGCTGATGTACGGGGTCGCCGTGCATGCGCGGGTGCCACAGCGCGGACACGAGGATCCCGGGCAGGGGCACCGGGATCTCGAAGCTGCGCAGCCCGAGGGCCTCCGTGAGCCCCGGCGAGAAAGCGTTGCCGAGGCTCGAGCGCGGCACGAGCGCGATCAGGTCGGTGCTGGCCGCGACCCGCATCGCATCGGGGTAGCCCGGTACGACGACGTGCACGGTGTGGCCCGAGCCGGCCTTGTCGGTCGAGTCGTCAGCCGGCCCGCCGAAATCGCCGAGCTGCGACGCGATCACGTGACGGCAGGCCGCATAACGCGCAGGTGTGATCCTGCCGGATGCGAACAGCGGATGCCCGGTGCGTGCCACCGCGACGTGCCAGTCGTGAAACAGCATGCGCGTGTGCAGTTCGGGCGCATCGTCGCCGCGCTTGCCGATTTCCAGGTCGACGGCGCCGTCGCGCAGCGCTTGCGGATCGCGGTCGGGCTTCGGGACGAAGCGGATGCGCACCTGCGGCGCGATTTCGCCGAGGGCGGCGACCACCGGGCCGGACAGCATTTCCATGAACGATGCGGCCGCGCGGAGGGTGAACGTGGCCGCGTGCGTCGCCATGTCCACGTCGGCCGTCGCCGGTTGCAGCACCGCGCGTGCATCGCTTGCGATCGCGTGCACGCGGTCGCGCAACGCGGCTGCGTGAGGCGTCGGCACGAGCTTGCGCCCGGCGCGCACGAGCAACTGATCGCCGGTGGACAGCCGCAGCCGCGTGAGCGTGCGGCTCATCGCGGACGTGCTCAGGCCGAGCAGGCGCGCGGCGCCGGTCACGCTGCCTTCAGACAGCAGCACGTCGAGCGCGGTGACGAGGTTCAGGTCGATGTCTTCCATGGCGACAGGATACGCCTCTGCGCGGATTGGCATGGCGTTTGATGCAACTAAGCGTTGAGTTTGGTGCGTCTGGCGCCTGTCGTGGTGCGCACCTATAGTGGCTGCATGACGAATCCCGGCAAAGGCGGAAACCATGCAATCAATCGAATCGAACGGCAATGTCCCCGCGATCCTGCTCGTCGCGGCCTCGCGCGGCCTCGGGCTCGCGATGGCGGACGCGTTCCTGGACAAAGGCTGGCACGTAACGGGCACCGTCCGCGCAGGATCGGGGCGCACGAAGCTGCACGACCTCGCCGACCGGTTCGACGGCCGGCTCGACATCGAGACGCTCGACATCTGCGAGCCGACGCAACTGGCCGCGCTGCGCGAGCGACTGTCGGGCCGGCGCTTCGACATGCTGTTCGTGAATGCGGGCACGACGAACGAGCCGACCGAAACGATCGGCGAAGTGACGACCGACGAGTTCGTGCGCGTGATGATCACGAATGCGCTGGCGCCGATGCGCGTGATCGAGGCGCTGCAGGATCTCGTGACCGCGGACGGCCTGATCGGCGCGATGTCGTCGGGGCAGGGCAGCGTCGCGAACAACGTCAGCGGGATGCGCGAGGTGTATCGCGGCAGCAAGGCCGCGCTGAACCAGTTCATGCGCAGCTTCGCGGCGCGCCAGGCCGATACGCGGCGCGCGATGGTGCTGATGGCGCCCGGCTGGGTCCGCACGGAGCTGGGCGGGCCCGATGCGCGCCTGACGATCGAGGAAAGCGTGCCGAGTCTCGTGAACGTGCTGATCGCGAAGCGGGTGCGCCCGGGGCTCGAGTATCTCGACTATCTGGGGAGGACCGTGCCGTGGTGATCGTCGCATCGGCACATCGCGCGGCGGGTAGCGGGTAGCGGCCGGTTGCGATCCTCGGGGCCGTGAACGGGGTGAGGGATCCGCGAGGTTGTTCGCGGCGCTGCGCAGGCCGTGCCGATTCAATACAATGCGACGACCCGCCAGTGACACGGCGTAGCGCCGTCGCGTTCGAATCCCTCCGGTTCGCCGCGCCTGGCGTGCGTCCCCGTCGTGACGGCCCCCAGTCGAACCCGGAGCGCAACATGAACGAACCCTACCTTCAGGTCATCGCGCATTACTACGCGAAACCCGGCAACGGCGACCGCGTGATCGAATTGCTCGCCGAGCTCGCGCCGGCCACGCGCGCCGAGCCGAAGAACCTCGACTATGGGTATTTCCGGTCGCCGGAGGATCCCGACCACATCGTGATCCTCGAACGCTACCGGGATGCTGATGGCCTCGATGTGCATCGGGAAACGCCGCATTTCCAGCGGATCGGGATCGGCGCGATCATTCCGTTGCTCGATCGCCGCGACGTGTCGCGCTACATGGTGCAGCCGGACACCGGCACGGCGACGCCACCGGGAGGCACCCGATGAACCCGTTTCAATTCCGTACCGTTCCGACGCAGGTCGTCGAATTCGGCGCCGCGCGCCGGCTCGGTGCGCTGTTGCGCGAGCGCTTTCCGGCGCTCGTGCGGCTGTGTGTCGTCACCGACGCGTTCCTGCATCGCAGCGGCGTGCTTGCGCCCGCGCTGGAGAGTCTCGCCGCACATGGCTGGCAGGTTACCGTGATCGACGACGTGATCGCCGATCCGCCCGAGCACGTGGTGCTGGAAGCGACCGAACGGGCCGTCGCGGCCGATGCCGAGATCGTGCTCGGCCTGGGCGGCGGATCGTCGATGGACGTCGCGAAGCTGATCGCGGTGCTCGCGCCGGGGCAGCAGGCGCTGGCCGGCATGTACGGCGTCGACAAGGTCACGAGCGCGCGGCTGCCGCTCGTGCAGATGCCGACGACGGCCGGCACGGGCTCCGAAGTGACGGCCGTGTCGATCGTCACGGTCGGCGAGGCGCGCAAGATGGGTGTCGTGTCGCCGCACCTGTTTGCGGACGTCGCGATCCTCGACGCCGAGCTCACGCTCGGCCTGCCGCGCGCGGCAACAGCCGCGACGGGCATCGACGCGATGGTGCATGCGATCGAGGCCTACACGTCCGCGCGGCTGAAGAACCCGGTGTCCGACATGCTGGCCGTGCACGCGCTGACGCTGCTGTCGCGCAACTTGCTCGCGGCGTGCGACGACGGCGGCAACCGCGACGCGCGCGAGGCGATGCTGGTCGGCGCGATGTTCGCGGGGCAGGCGTTCGCGAATGCGCCGGTCGCGGCCGTGCATGCGCTGGCCTATCCGGTCGGCGGGATCTTCCATGTGCCGCACGGGTTGTCGAATGCACTCGTGCTGCCGCACGTGCTGCGTTTCAACGCACCGGCTGCCGCGCCGCTGTATGCGGAACTCGCGGCGATCGTCGCGCCGTCGGCGACGGGCAGCGACGAAGCGCGCACGCACGCGCTGATTGGCGAGATCGACCGGCTGATCTTCGCGACGGGCATCCCGCGCACGCTGCGCGAGGTCGGGATCGGGGAGGGCGACCTGCCGAGGATGGCGTCGGACGCGATGCTGCAGACGCGCCTGCTCGTGAATAACCCGCGCGAGGTAACGGAGGCCGATGCGCTGGAGATTTACCGGCAGGCGTGGTGACGCGGCGGGCGGGCGCGTCGCGCCGCCCGTGATGTTTCGCGATGCGCTCAGGATCGCGAGCGGCGCGCGGCCGCCCGCCAACCCGGGTTACGCGCGTGACGCGTCGGCGCCGGTTGCCACGACATACGCCGAAGCCTGCTTCGTGCCGTCCGGCCGGGTTTCCAGATAGACGCCCTGGATTTCCGGCTCGAACCCCGGCAGCGCGTTGATCCCCGCTTCGAGCGCACGGAAGTAGTCGAGCGCCGGGCCGCCCCATACTTCGCCGGGCACCACGCAGAAGATGCCGGGCGGGTAGGGCAGCGCGCCTTCGGTCGCGATCCGGCCTTCGATGCGATCGAGCGTGACGAGCTCGACGTTGTTGCGGATCAGCTCGGCATTCGCGGCCTGCGGCGATATCGCCTGCTTCGGGAATTGCGCGCGCCGGAACATCAGCTTCTGCAGATGCTTCATGTCGTGGCTGCGGTAGAAGTCGTGCATCCGCTGGCACAGTTGCCGCAGGCGCATGTTGCCGTACAGCTCCGGATACGCTTCGCACAATGACGGAATCGCTTCGCGCAGCGGCGTGTCCTGGTCGAGATGACGCTCGAACTGCGCGAGGTGCGCGACCAGATGCTGCAGCTTGCCGAAGCTTTCCGACGGCGTGAGCAGGAACAGGATCGTGTACAGGTCGGCCTTCTCGGGCACGACGCCGTGCTCGCGCAGGTAGCGCGCCAGGATCGGTGCCGGTGCGCCGAACGGCGCATATTCGTGCGTGTCGCGATCGATGCCGGGTGTCGTCAGCAGCAGCTTGCACGGGTCGACGAAATACTGGTCGTCCGCATAGCCTTCGAAGCCGTGCCACGTATCGGCCGGGTGGAAGCGGAAGAAGCGCAGGTCGTCGACGATCTGCTCGGTCGGGTAGTCGGCCCACGGGCGGCCGTCGATCTGTTGCGGTACGAACGGGCGGATCTGGCGGCAGGTCTTCATCAGCAGCTTGCGCGCATCGACGCCGTGCGCGACGCAATCGCGCCACAGGCGCTTGCCGGCCGGGCCCGCATGCATCTGCGCGTTCACGTCGAGCGCCGCGAACATCGGGTAGAACGGGCTCGTCGACGCATGGATCATGTACGCGTTGTTGAAGCGCCGGTGATCGCAGAAGCGCTTCTGGCCTTCGATGTGGCTGTCCTTCTTGTGGATCTGCGACGTCTGCGAGAAGCCGGCCTGCTGCTTGTGCACCGATTGCGTGACGAAGATGCCGGGATCGTCGGGGCCGAGCGTGAGCATCAGCGGCGAGCAGTCCTGCATCATCGGGATGAACTGCTCGTAGCCGACCCACGCCGAATCGAACAGGATGTAGTCGCACAGATGGCCGATCCGGTCGACGATCTCGCGCGCGTTGTAGATCGTGCCGTCGTAGGTGCCGAGCTGGATCACCGCGAGCCGGAACGGGCGCGGCCGGTCGGCGCGCTCCGGTGCGACGTCGCGGATCGCGTCGCGAATGCGGGCTTCGTCGAGCGCCGCGCTGTCGACGCCGCCGATGAGGCCCCACGCGTTGCGCGCGGTTTCGAGGTAGACCGGCCGCGCGCCCGACAGCACCAGCGCGCCGAGATGCACCGACTTGTGGTTGTTGCGGTCGAACAGCACGAGATCATCGGGGGCGAGCAGCGCGCTCGTGACGACCTTGTTCGACGTCGACGTGCCGTTCAGCACGAAGTAGGTCTTGTCCGCGTTGTAGATCCGCGCGGCATTGCGCTGCGCTTCCAGCGCGGGGCCTTCGTGGATCAGCAGGTCGCCGAGCCGGACGTCGGCGTTGCAGAGGTCGGCGCGAAAGATCGTCTCGCCGAAGAAGTCGAAGAACATCCGGCCGAGCGGGTGATTCGAGAAGAACTGGCCGCCCTGGTGGCCGGGGCAGTCGAACTCGACGTAGCCGCGCTGTACGTATTCGCGCATCACCTTGAAGAACGGCGGCAGCAGGTTTTCGCTGTAGATGTCGGCGGCGGCGGAGATCTGCCGGCCGTAGTAGTGGCGCCCGCCGTGGCGGAGCTGGATCACGCCGCTCGCGCTCGGCAGGATCGACGGCGGCACTTCCTGGTCGGGCTCGACCGCGACGAAAAACGGAATCGCGAATCCGGTTCTTTCGACGGTTTTCAGTACCTGTTGCGCCGATTCGATTCCGACGACGATTGCCGCGATATTCGTGAAATCGGTCTGGAATACATCGACCTGTTCATGCGTGGTGAGGAAGGCGCCAATCAGCGCCGGCTCGACTGCGATTTTCAACAGGCTCACGCGAACTCTCCCGTAAATGTGCGGAAGCGGGAGCCGCATTCGCACGGCTGCATAATCTGCGTAATCCGATACGCGCTGCAGCCGATTGAAATGCTCCCGCGAATGCTGAATGCCGAATGGCGCGCCGCACGAAGAAGCCTTGTCCGGCGAGGCACGGCCGCCATCGGTCAATGCACGGCGCAGCCGATCGTAGCAACAAAACCACGCGAATTCAATCGACCGGAATCGACAATCTCAGTGTTGGATGAGAATGATCAAATAATCAGGAATTGGCATGCTGCAATGCACATAAAAATGAACCAATCGTGAAATACTATTTGAAAACAGTCACCAGTTTCGTCGAATCGCCTGCTGTTCACCGAATGGCATCTATGGCATAGTCGGCACCGAATTGGATGGCGAATCAAATCGGATTTGCGAGCGTCTCACGCCGCCGCCCGTGGCCTGCTGTCCGCGTGCTCGTGAGATGCATCACCCCAACGAAGCATCGGAACAACGAGGGCAACAACATGAATACGTCCGTCGGTGGCATTCGCCGTCTCGGCATGCGCGCGCTTTTGGTCGACGACGAGATCACCCAGGAATCGGCGACCGGGCGTGCGGTCCGCACGCTGAGCGCGGAGCTCGCGCAGCGCGACATCGATGTGCTCACGGCAACCTCGGCCGACGACGCGATCATGCTGATCCGTTCCGATCCGTCGATCCAGTGCGTGCTGCTCGACTGGGATCTCGGTGTGGACGGCCACGGGCCGTCCGAGGCCGTGGTCGACGCGATCCGGCAACGCAACGGCAACGTGCCGATCTTCCTGCTGGCCGACCGCAGCGTCGCGTCGACGGTGCCGTCCGCCGTGATGGGCCAGGTCGACGATTTCGTGTGGCTGCTCGAAGATACGGCCGACTTCATCGGCGGGCGCATCCATGCGGCGATCGAACGCTATCGCGCCACCGTGCTGCCGCCGATGTTCGGCGCGCTCGCGAAATTCTCGCGTGTCTACGAATACTCGTGGCATACGCCCGGCCACACGGGTGGCACGGGCTTCCTGAAATCGCCGGTCGGCCGCGCGTTCTTCGAATACTTCGGCGAAGCGCTGTTCCGTTCCGACCTGTCGATCTCGGTCGGCGAGCTGGGTTCGCTGCTCGACCACTCGGGCCCGATCGGCGAAAGCGAGCGCTACGCGGCGCGCGTGTTCGGTGCGCATCGCACGTATCACGTAACGAACGGCTCGTCGACGTCGAACCGCATCATCCTGATGGCGAGCGTGAGCCGCGACCAGATCGCGCTGTGCGATCGCAATTGCCACAAGTCGGCCGAGCATGCGATGACGATGTCGGGCGCGATCCCGACTTACCTCGTGCCGACGCGCAACCGCTACGGGATCATCGGGCCGATCGCGTCGGAGCGCCTCACGCAGACGGCGATCCGCGAGGCGATCGCGTCGAACCCGCTCGCGGCCGGGCTCGCCGACCGCCAGCCGAAGCACGCGATCATCACCAACTCGACGTACGACGGCCTGTGCTACAACGTCGCGCGGGTCGAGGAGCTGCTCGGCGCGAGCGTCGACCGGCTGCATTTCGACGAAGCCTGGTACGGCTACGCGCGTTTCAACCCGATCTACCGCGATCGCCATGCGATGCACGGCGACCCGCGCGACCATCGTGCGGACCGCCCGACGGTGTTCGCGACGCAGTCGACGCACAAGTTGCTGACCGCGCTGTCGCAGGCGTCGTACATCCATGTGCGCGACGGCCGCAACCCGATTCCGCATGGCCAGTTCAACGAAACGTTCATGATGCACGCGTCGACGTCGCCGAACTACGCGATCATCGCGTCGAACGACGTCGCGGCCGCGATGATGGACGGCCCCGGCGGCGCGGCGCTCACGCACGAGTCGATCGAGGAGGCCGTCGCGTTCCGGCAGATGATCGCGCGGATGAACGGCGAGTTCAGCGCGAAGGGCGACTGGTTCTTCGAATGCTGGCAGCCCGACACCGTGCTCGAGACGCGCACGGGCCGCACGCTGCCGTTCCACGACGCGCCGCCCGAGCTGCTCGCGAGCGACCCGTCGTGCTGGGTGCTGCGCCCCGGCGCGCAATGGCACGGCTTCGGCAATATCGAGGACGGCTACTGCATGCTCGATCCGATCAAGGTGTCGATCGTCACGCCGGGCGTCGCGCCGGCCGGCGGCCTGATGCCGGTCGGCATTCCGGCGAGCGTCGTGACCGCGTATCTCGATGCACGCGGGATCGTCGTCGAGAAGACGACCGACTTCACGATCCTGTTCCTGTTCTCGATCGGCATCACGAAGGGCAAGTGGGGCTCGCTCGTCAGCGCGCTGTGCGATTTCAAGCGCGACTACGACGCGAATCTGTCGCTCGACATGGCGATTCCGTCGCTCGCGAAGGAGCATGGTGCGCGCTATGCGGGCATGGGGCTGAAGGATCTGGCCGACACGATGTTCGCGGCCATGGAGCAACTCGGCACGACGCGGCTGATGTCGGAAGCCTTCTCGATCCTGCCGAAGCCGGAGATGAGTCCGGTACGCGCATACGAGCATCTGGTGCAGGGCCGCGTCGAGCAGGTCACGCTCGAAGAGCTGGCCGGACGCACGGTCGCCACCGGCGTCGTGCCGTATCCGCCGGGCATTCCGCTGCTGATGCCGGGCGAGAACGCGGGGCCGGCCGGCGGCCCGGTGCTTGGCTATCTGAGGGCGCTCGAAGCATATGACCGGCGCTTCCCGGGCTTCGCGCACGACACGCACGGCGTGGAAGTGGAAGACGGCACGTACCGCGTGTACTGCCTGACGGCCTGAGCATCCGGCCGGACGAACGGACAAACATGCGACCGGCCGCTCCGGCGGCCTCACATCGAAGGATCGACATCATGGAAAACACAGCGCGCATGTCCGGCGCGGCCTCGGCGGCCGCGCCGAAGAACCGGATGAATGTCTGGCAGCTGACCATCCTCACGGCGGTCAACATGATGGGCTCCGGCATCATCCTGCTGCCGTCGAAGCTCGCTCAGGTCGGCACGATCTCGCTGCTGTCGTGGATCGTCACGGCCGGCGGCTCGCTCGCGCTGGCCTATGCGTTCGCCCGCTGCGGGATGCTGAGCCGCAAGCCGGGCGGGATGGGCGGCTACGCGGAATACGCATTCGGCAAGGCCGGCAACTACATGGCGAACTACACGTACGGGCTGTCGCTCGTGATCGCCAACGTCGCGATCGGCGTCACGGCGGTCGGCTACGGCACCGTGCTGTTCGACGCGACGCTGTCGCCGCTGCAAACGGGCCTGTGGACGATCTTCCTGCTCGTGCTCACGACGGTCGCGAACTTCGGCGGCTCGCGCATCACCGGCCGGATCGGCTCGGTGACCGTGTGGGGCGTGATCATTCCGGTCGTCGTCGTGTCGCTGATCGGCTGGTTCTGGTTCAGCGGCGCGACCTGGGGCGCCGCATGGAATCCGAACCACCTGCCGTTCGGGCCGGCGGTCAGCGGCTCGATCGCGGTGACGCTGTGGGCGTTCCTCGGGCTCGAATCGGCGTGCGCGAACTCGGACGCCGTCGAGAATCCTGAGCGCAACGTGCCGATCGCCGTGCTCGGCGGCACGATCGCATCGGCGATCTTCTACATCGTGTCGACCAACGTGATCGCGGGGATCGTGCCCAACGCGATTCTCGCGAAGTCGAACGCGCCGTTCGGCATCGCGTTCGCGACGATGTTCACGCCGACGGTCGGCACGATCGTCACCGCGCTGATGGTGATCGCGTGCATCGGCTCGCTGCTCGGCTGGCAGTTCACGGTCGCGCAGGTGTTCAAGAGCTCGGCGGATGTCGGCTACTTCCTGCCGGTGTTCGCGCGGGCGACGCGCACCGGCACGCCGATCGTCGGGATGGTGATCCTGCTGGTCGCGCAGGTCGCGCTGGCGCTGATGACGATCAGCCCGGAGCTGAGCAGCCAGTTCCAGAAGATCGTCGATCTCGCGGTCGTCACGAACCTCGTGCCCTACGTGATGTCGATGGCCGCGCTGATCACGATCCAGAAGGTCGCGAAGGTGCCGCCGGCGAAGGCGCTTCTGACGAACGTGATTGCGATGGTCGCCACCGCGTACAGCTTCTATGCGCTGTTCAGCTCGGGCGAGCAGGCGCTGATGCTCGGCGGCCTGTGCGTGTTCCTGGGCTGGACGCTGTTCGGCTTCGTCAGCGCGCGCTTCTACCAGATGGAAGTCGACGCCCATGTGAAGGAGCCGGGGAAGTCGCTGCAGGCGTGACGAGGGCGGCGGTCGCCGCCGTTATCGGGCAGGACGGGCCAGCAGCGGCGGGAGATCCTGCTTCAGCAGGTCGACGACGGCCCGCACGCGCGGCGGCAACGGCCGCTGCGCGTGCACGAGCACGTTGAGCGCGAAGTCGGGAATCGCATGCCGCGGCAGGAGCTCGACGAGCGTGCCGGCCGCGAGCGCATCGGCGCAGGCCGGCTGCTGGACCACGCCGATGCCGCCGCCGGCCACGATCGTGTCGAACATCGGGCGCCAGTGGCTCGTCGTCATGATCGTGCGGATGCGCACGTATTCGAGCGCGTCGCCGTCGTGCTGCAGCGGCAGCCGTTCGCTGGCGAAGACGCCTTTCACGCGGATGAACGGATGGTTCGCGAGATCGGCCGTCGTGTCGATCGGGCCGTGCCGCTCGAGATACGACGGCGCGGCGACGAGCCGGCGGCCGACCGCGCCGACCGGATGCGCGACGAACCCGCCGTCGCCGAGCTGGCCGACGCGGATCGAGATGTCGACGCCTTCCGTGACCGGATCGACGATGTCGTCGTTCAACACCAGATCGATGTGCAGGCCCGGATACGCGCTGCGGACATGCATCAGCACGCCGGGCAGCACGACCTCGCCGACGCATTGCGGCGCCGCGAGCCGGATCGTGCCGTCGAGCGCGTTTTCCGTCTTCGAGACCGAGGCGACCGCTTCGTCGGCCGCTTCGAGCAGCTCCTTGCTGCGCGCGTAGAAGATCCGGCCTTCTTCCGTGCACGCGAGGGTGCGCGCACTGCGCAACAGGAGCCGCGTGCCGAGATGCTTCTCGAGTCGCTCGATGCGCTCGCTGACGGCCGGCTGGCCCATGTCGAGATCCCGCGCCGCGCCGGACATCGTGCCGCGCTCGACGACCCTGACGTAGATACGCATCGTCGCCAGCAAATCCATGAAGTCGCGCCCCTTGTCCGGTTCCGGTTGATGCCGATCGACGGATGGTACCAAAGCAGGGCGGCCCGAAGGTGGGCGGCGAGCCGATACTGACCATCGGCTGCCGATGCCGCGTGTGTTCGCCGGCGCGATGCGCGACAATCCGCTTCCGTGCGATCGACTGGAGACGACGACATGACGCAACAGGATGAAGCGGTGCGCACGCGCTGCGTCGCATGGCAGATCGTGCAGACGTGGCAGGCGGCCGAATGGTGCAGGCTCGTCGAGTCGCGAGCGGGAATCGGCCTGTCGGGATCGGTGTCGGGTGCGATCGACGGCGCGCCGTTTCGGATCGATTACACGATCGCATGCGGCGCCGACTGGCGCACGCGCTCGGCACGCATCACGCAGTGGGGCGGCACGCAGCCGCCGCGGCAGTGGGCGATCGCGTGCGACGCGGGGCGGTGGACGATCGACGGCGTCGACGTACCGGCGCTCGCGGGCGCGACCGACCTCGATCTCGGTTTCAGCCCGTCGACGAATACGCTGCCGATCCGCCGGCTCGGGCTGTCCGTCGGCGAGGCGGCCGTGATCCATACCGCCTGGCTGCGCTTTCCGGATTTCGAATTCGTGCGCGGCGAGCAGCGTTATACACGCACGGCGGCGCACGTGTACCGCTACGAAAGCGGTACGTATGCGGCCGATATCGCGGTCGACGAAGCGGGCCTCGTCACCGACTACGACGAATGGCGGCGCATCGGTTCTGCTTCCGTGCGCTGACGCACGCGTGCCGCGCCGTGCATCAGCGAGCGCTCGCCACCGACAGCTTGCCCGGAATCAGCTTCAGCGTGCTGAACGCATCCGCGATGTTCTGCTGATACGCGAGCGTCGCATCGGTGATCGGCTGCACGCCGTAGCCGGCGCGCTTGAGCGCGACTTCGAGCGTCGGCGCGTCGAGGCCGACGAGCGGCGACAGTTGCGTGGCGACTTCCGCTACATGGTCGCGCGCCCAGCGATCGACCGCGTCGACTTCGTCGAGCAGCGCGCGCAGCACCTGCGGGTGAGCGGCCGCGTACTTGCGTGCGGCGAGGTAGTACTGCGTATTGCGCACGAGCCCTTCGCCGTTCGCGATCACGCGCGCGCCGATCTGCCGCTCGGCAGCGGCCAGGTACGGATCCCAGATCACCCATGCATCGACGTTGCGCTGCACGAACGCGGCGCGCGCATCGGCGGGCGTCAGGTAGATCGGCTGGATGTCGGCGTACGTCAGGCCCGCGTGTTCGAGCGCCTTCACGAGCAGGTAGTGGACGTTCGAACCCTTGTTGAACGCGACTTTCTTGCCGCGCAGCTGCGCGACGTTGCGGATCGGCGAATCGGGCAGCACGACGATCGCTTCGCCTTGCGGCGCGGGTGGCTCGTTGCCGATGTAGACGAAATCGACGCCGCCCGCCTGCGCGAAGATCGGCGGCGTCTCGCCGACCGTGCCGACGTCGATCGCACCCGCGTTCAGGCCCTCGAGCAACTGCGGGCCGGCCGGAAATTCGAGCCATTGCACGGTGACGCCCTGGCTCGCGAGCCGCTTCTCCAGCGTGCCGCGTGCCTTGAGCACGACGAAGTTGCCGTATTTCTGGAAGCCGATGCGCAGCCGTGT
>NZ_CAJNKE010000123.1 GCF_905232215.1 Burkholderia sp. LMG 13014 | reverse complement strand
CGTGGCGTTTGCCATCGTCACCGTCCTCTACGCGCTGACGGCCATCGCGACCGGGCAGGCGAATGTCGGCGCGGTATCGGGCGATGCGCTGCTGCATGCGCGCGAACAGCTTCGCGCGATGTCGATCGCCGGCACCGATCCCGGCTGGGGGCAGGTGTTCGGCACCGACGATCCGTTCATCTGGATCGCGGCCAGGCTGACGTCGGCGCGGCTCATGTTCGGCGAGAACGGCTTCTACGACACCGTGCTGTATTACGCGCGGATGCCGAAGGCGAACATCGTCATCCTGTCGCTGCACAACATCATGGGCGGCACGTGCATGCTGCTGGGCGCGCTGCAGTTCTGGCCGGCGCTGCGCCGCAACTATCCGCGCTGGCATCGCACGGCCGGCGTGGTCTACATGGTCTCGTCGCAGCTCGCGATGATCGGCGCGATGACCTACATGGTGCGCACGCCGGTCGCGATGATGTACGACACGCTGACGTTCGCGACCGGCCTCTGGTTTCTCGCGCTGGGCGTCACGGGCTCGCTGTGGATGTCGATCCATCACCTGATCCGCCGCGAGATCGCCCAGCATCAGGCCTATATGGCGATCAACTACGGTTTCCTGCTCACGGCGCCGTTTACGCGCATCGACTGGATCTGGGCCGCGATGGTCTATCCGGACGTCAACCAGAACACGTCCAATTTCTCGGCGGTCGCCGTGCTGATCGCGCAATGCATGCTCTTCGGCTACCTGCTGCTGTGCATGAATCGCTGGTTCCAGAAGACTCGCCCGGCCACGGGCCGCACCGGCCCGGTGTTCCCGGCCGCGTTGACGGAGGCCGTTGCCAACGCGGGTGTCGCGGTGCTGTCGGTGCTGAGCATCGCCGCGCTGGCCGCCGTCGTCGATCACTACCTGGTGACGCCCGGCCTCGACCGGTTCCAGGCCGGCAAGGACTGGATTCCGGCCGGCCTCGCCGCGTTCCAGGGCAGCGTGCTGCGGGCGGCGCGCGGTTCTCGCTGGCTCTATGCCGTCAGTGCGATCGGTGTGTGCGCGCTCGCGCCGTTCCTGCTGCGCGCCGCGTTCATCGGGAAGCCGCAGCCCGCGCGGATGATGCGGCTCGCGGCCGCGACCGGCGTGCTGACTGCCGCAAACGGCGCCGTGTTGCTGTACTGGGGGCAATTGCTGGGCGGCCCGACTGCGATCACGTCGTCCGGCGGGACGCCGTTCCAGATGAACGGTGCATTCGAACTGTTCTTCGCGGTGCTGCTGCTGTGGGGCGTGATGCGTGAGCGCCATGCACTCGTCAAGGAGTGGAGCCTGTTCGCCATTCTCTGTGTGCTGGCGCTGCCGAGTTTCTATGCGCTCGTGCCGCTGGTCGGGTGGATCTATCTTCAGATCGGCATGCCGGATCTGCAGCACTACGTCGAGATCACCAGCGTCTATCGCGTGGCGATCAGCGTCGGCCTGATCCTCGCGATGCTGGCGGGCTCGCTTTACGCCGTCTACGGCAGCGCGACGCATGAGAAATTCGCGCGCTAATTGCGCTCGCGTGTTCGCGCGGAGCAGAGGCGATGGGCGGGCAACGGGGCGGTGCGTGCGGATGACGACGGACCGCCTGTCGTTTTTCCGTCGAACCGCGCCCCTAGCCCACAGGAAAATATCGGACAATGGCCGGCACGCGCGCCGTGCCGGCCTGGGTGGCTCGCTCGATCGAAGCATGACGCCAACGAGAGAACCCCCATGTCGACCCATTCCCCCCGTGAACTGTTGAAGGCCGCCGATATCGCGAAGATGGAACCGACGCGCGCGGTGCATTCGCTGAATCCCAATGCCGTTCGTCTCAAGCGACAACTCAGCGATCTGACCGGCCTGACGCAATTCGGTGTTCACCTGCTCACGCTGATGCCTGGTCACGAATCGGCCGAGTATCACCGTCACCTGTACGAAGAAGAGTTCGTGTACGTGCTGTCCGGTACGGGCGCGGTCACGATCGGCGAACGCACCGATGCAATCGGGCCCGGCGATTTTCTGGGCTTTCCGCGCGGCGGTGAAGCCCATACGGTGCAGAACACCGGCGATACGCCGCTGGAGCTGCTCGTTGGCGGGCAACGTCTCGAACACGACGTCTGCGAATACCCGCGAGTCGGCAAGCGGCTCTATGTCGCGGGCGAGCTCGAGGATTATGTCGATCTGCCGAAGCAGGCCTGACCCGGCTCGCTTGCGCTTGCTCGACGACTCGCCCCGGGCGGGGCCTGCGGCGGAAATGTCCGAAACGGGTCGATTTTTCTCGGAGCGGTGCCTGGTGGCAAGAGCCCGTTCATCGCACGGCTCGACCGCACGTTCGATCCGGCCAACCGGCCGACCTTCCTCAACAACCACGGCATTCCAGGCCTGACCGGCCGCAGTGCCCCGTTCTTCGCGGGGAACGCGCCGGCGAACCATGTGCCGTATCTGCACGACGTAGCGGGCATGCCGTCGAAGACGCAGGACCGCGTGTGCACGGTGATGGACGACATGGATGCGCTGACGCCGACTGCCGGCCACTCCGGCTTCACCGATGCAATCCCGGTGGCGGTTGCCGCCCCGTTCGTGTCAACGGGGTTCGTCGCGCTTATGATGCGGGAACGCCACCGACAGGGTTCCCCGATATGGACGCGCCGCTCCCGCCGATCTCTGCCCCGATTCCCGAAACGGAACCTGAAACCGAAGCCGTTGCCGAGCCGCGCGCGTCGCGCCTGCATCGGCCGGTCGCGCTCGTCACCGGATCGACATCGGGGATCGGCGCGGCGATCGCGCGCCGCCTGGCGGCGGACGGCTATGCGGTGATCCTGCATTCGCGCAGCTCGGCCGACGTGGGGCGCGCGATGGCGCGCGAACTTGGCGCGGCCTATGTGCAGGCCGATCTCGCCGACGATGCCGAACGCGTGCGGCTGATCCGCGACGCACTGGCCGTGCACGGGCGGCTCGACGTGCTGGTCAACAACGCAGGCGTCAGCCGCGTGATTCCGCACGACGATCTCGCCGCGGCGACCCCTGACGTGTGGCACGAGATGCACGAGATCAACGTGATCGCGCCGTTCCGGCTCGTCGCCGAGGCGGAGGCCGCGCTGCGCGAGGCGGCGTCGCACGGGCGGGCCGGCTGCGTGGTGAACGTCAGCTCGCATGCGGGCGTGCGGCCGAAGGGCGCATCGATTCCGTATGCGGCGGCGAAAGCCGCGCTCAATCACACGACGCGGCTGCTCGCGCGCACGCTCGCGCCGGCGATTCGCGTCAATGCGGTCGCGCCGGGGCTCGTCGATACGCCGCTCACGGCCGACTGGACAGACGCGCAGCAGCTCTGGCGCGAGCGTGCGCCGATGCGCCGTGCGGCGACGCCGGACGACATCGCGCAGACGGTCGCGATGCTCGTCGCGTCCGATTACGTGACGGGCGAGATCGTGATGCTCGACGGGGGAATGAACCTGACGTGATGCAGCGATTCAATGAAGCGGTGAAGCGGTGAAGCGGTGAAGCGGTGAAGCGGTGAAGCGGTGAAGCGGTGAAGCGGTGAAGCGGTGAAGCGGTGAAGCGGTGAAGCGGTGAAGCGGTGAAGCAGTGAAGCAGTGAAGCAGTGAAGCGGCCGCGCACCCGCGCGCAGTTGTCACGCGCGCAATTACCGCGACCGCTTGCTTGCCGGACTGCGCGATCAGCCGAGGCGCGATCGCAGTTGCGCGAGCGCCTGATCGTGTGTGCGCTCGAACTTCAGCGGCGTGACCGCGACATACCCTTCGCCGAGCGCGACCGTTTCCGAATCCGCATCGTCGTCGCGCGGCGCGCGCGAGAGCTTCAGCCAGTGGTATTCGAAGTCGCGCGGGTCGCGCCCCGACACGATCTCGACGCCCTGCAGCGTGCCGGCACCCTGGTTCGTCACCTTCAGCCCTCGCACCTCGTCGGCGGGCCGCGGCGGGAAATTCACGTTCAGGCACGCGTCGCTGTCCCAGCCGGCGGCAACGAGCCGGCGAATGACGTCCGGCGCATGCGCGAGTGCGGTAGCCCACGGCACCGCGTTGCGATCGATGAAGGCCTGGCTCAGCGCGATGGCCGGCACGCCGACCAGCATGCTCGTCATCGCGGCACCCACCGTGCCGGAAAACACCGTTTCGGTGCCGAGGTTCCCGCCGCGATTCACGCCGGACAGCACGATGTCGGGCCGCGCGTCCTTCATCAGATGGCTGATCGCGATCGCGACGCAATCGCCGGGCGTGCCACGCACCGCGAAGCGGCGTTCGCCCTTGCGATGCACGCGCAGCGGGTCGTGCAGGCTCAGCGAATGCGACGTGCCGCTCTGGTCTTCCGCCGGCGCGACGATCCACACTTCGCGTGCCAGTTGCGTGGCGACCTGTTCGAGCACGTCAAGGCCGGGGGCGTCGAATCCGTCGTCGTTGGTGAGCAGGACACGGTCGAACAGCGGGCGGGTTTCTTGCATCGGGACGATCCTCACGGAGATGGGTAATGAGCGGGAAGTGCAGCGTGGCGCAAGCCACAAGGCTAGCATTCCCGCGTGAGGATCGTCGTGTCGTGCGCTCGGTGCGGATGTGAAAACGGGCGCATCGCGCGCCCGTTGATCGGTGTTCGTGCCGCGGCGTGCGCGGCGGGTTGGAACCGCTCAGCCGAGCAGGTGCCGCAACAGGCCGGCCGATACGACGCCGACGATGACGGTCGGCAGGATCGACAGGCGCGTCGCGGCAATCAGCGTGACGGCGAGCGCGAGCAGGTCGGCCGGGCGCGTCGACACGAAGGCCGGCGCGATCACCGAGATCAGCACGCAGCCCGGCACGTTCTCCATCACCGACGCCATCCGCGGGCTCAGCGTGCGGTTGCGCAGCAGCACATAGCCGAGGATGCGCGACAGATAGGTGGTCGACGCCATCAGCACGATCGTCGCGACCGTGCTGAAATCCGGGAAATCAGGCATCGCGCGGCTCCCACAGCAGCGCGGCGATCAGCCCCGCGCAGGCGCCGGCCGCGACGTACCACGCGCCGGGCACGGCCAGGTGCGTGGCCGCCGCGACGACGAGGCTCACGAACCACGGGCGGCTCGCACGCATCCCTTTCCACATCCCGCGCAGCAACACCAGGAACACGGCGGTGAACGCCATGTCGAAGCCGTACTGCTCGACGTTGCCGATCGTCGGGCCGACTGCCGCGCCGAGCGTGGTCATCGAGATCCACGTCAGGTAGAGCCCCACGCAGATGCCCGCGTAATAGGGCACGCTGATGTGCGTGGCCGAGCGCGCCCGGGCGTCGGCGAGCGACATCGCCCAGCTTTCGTCGCACATGAAGAACAGTGCGAACAACGCGCGGCGGCGCGGCAGGCGGCGGATATACGGCTCGAATGCGGCGCCCATCAGGATGTGGCGCGAATTCACGAGGAACGACATCGCGACGATCAGCGCGATGTGCGGCGGCGACGTCCACAGATGAATCGCCGCGAATTCGGAGCCGCCGCCGAAGTTCATGCCGGTCATCATCGGCACTTCGAACAGGCTCAGCCCTTTCTGCGCGGCCTGCGCGCCCAGCACGAGCGCGAACGGCACGAAACCCAGCATGACGGGCAGCGCCGCGCGCAAACCGCGGCCCATCTCGGCGACATAGGCGGGCTTGTCGCGAAGCCCTGACGACGTTGAAACGCTACTGCTCATTACTCCTCCTTCGGGGGAGGAATTTTCTGCTTTTTTGACTCGAATCGGGTTGCGTTGTGGCCAGATTTTTCTCAAAATTTGGCATTGAACGCGTGATACGCGATTTTTTTGGAATTGAATGCCAATGAAACTTGATGCCATCGACCGCCGGATCCTGAGCGCGCTCCAGCGCGACGGCCGCATGCAGAACGTGGAGCTCGCGCACGAGGTCGGGCTGTCGCCGTCGCCGTGCCTGCGGCGCGTGCGGCTTCTCGAGGAAGCCGGCGTGATCGAGAAATACGTGGCCGTGCTGAATCCCGCGAAAGTCGGCAAGGGGCTGACGATCTTCACGCGCGTGTGGCTGAAGGGGCAGGACGCGGAATCGGTGAACCGCTTCGCCGAGGCCGTCCAGCAGATGCCGGAAGTCGTCGAATGCCACCTGATGGCCGGCGACTGCGATTTCCTGCTGCGCGTCGTCGCGGCCGACATCGACGACTACCGGCGCTTCCAGATGGAATACCTCACGCGCATTCCGGGCGTGCTGAGCGTGAAGACCGACATTCCGATGCAGAAGGTCAAGCTCACGTCGGCGCTGCCGACCTAGCGCGACGCGGGTGCGCGGCCACGCGACGACGGGTCGACGAACGGTCACGGCGCGGTGACAATCGCCCGATAGACTGACGAATCACGCCGCTTCGAACCGGTTGCCTGCATTGTTGTGCGACGTTCGATGCGCAAGCAACTAACGGTCAAGGTCGCCGCGATCGGGCAGGCGGCGCTGCGCGCCGAGTCATGCGCGGATGCGTTTCTTCTTGTCGGGCCATTCATGCAGCCAATCAACACTCCGTGGAATTCGCTGGAAATCGTCAAGCTCGTGCTGGGCGTGCTGACGCCGTTGTCGGTCGCGTGTCTCGGCTGGCTCGTCGCGCGCCGGCTGAAGCGGCTCGAACTCGTGCAGTGGACCAACCAGCGATTGATCGAAAAGCGGCTCGCGCTATACGACGCGGTTGCGCCGCAGCTCAATGCGCTGCTGTGCTTCTACACGTGGATCGGTTACTGGAAGGACATCTCGCCCGACGACGTGATCCGCGCGAAGCGCGACCTCGACCGCACGTTCCACATCTACCGCTACCTGTTCGACGACGACGTGTATGACGCGTATCACACGTACATCCACGCGCTGTTCGACATGCATACGGGCCCGGGCCGCGATGCACGGATCCGCTCGCTGATCCAGGCACCCGACGGCGATCGCAGCGTACACGGCTCGTATGAGTGGAAACCGGTGTGGTCCGACCGTTTTGCGACCGCGAATGTCGTGCCGAAGGACGACGTGCTGCGGCACTACACGCAGTTGATGGAGCGGTTGCGCGTGGCGCTGGGCGCGACGCGCTGAAGGCAGCGCGGCCGCCGCGCACCGGTATCGAAATTCGCTACCCGGCGGCGCGGATCCCCGCCCTCGCGCAACAAGCGGATGCGGCGCGCGGCTGCTGCTGACATGCTCGCGCCATATCCACTCGCGTGAGGTCAATATGGTTGTCGATACCGGCTGCCAGCCGCTCATGATCCGCTCGCCCGAAGCGGGCCGGCGGCATCTCTTCTCCGTGGGTTCTCACGATCCGCATCGCATGCCGCTGCCGGTCGAGCCGGAGATCGGCGACATCGTCTTCATCCGCGTGACCGTGCGGCCGTTTCTCGAAGTGGCGAGCGCGACGCGCTCGTGGACGAATCACGTCGGGATCGTGGTCGGCGAGCGCGGCGGCGAGCCGCTGATCGCGGAGAGCACGTTTCCGCTATCGCGCGTCACGACGATGTCGCGGTTTCTCGCGCGCTCCGATCGCGGCGCGTGCGTGATCGCGCGGCTGAAGCAGCCGCTCGATGCCGCGCAGCGGCGCCGGCTCGTGGACGCGGCAATGCGCCGGATCGGCGTGGTCTACGACACGGGGTTCAATCTCGCGTCCCGCCGGCAGTTCTGCTCGCGTTTCGTGCGTGAAGTCGTGCGCGATGCGACGCGGATCGTGCTCGGCGACGTCGAGACCTTCGACATGCTGCTGCGCCGGAATCCCGACCATCCGCTCGGCTTCTGGAAGATCTGGTACTTCGGCCGGATTCCGTGGCGCCGCCGCACGGTGACGCCGGCGAGTTTGCTGGGGAGCGGGGCGTTGCGGGTGGTGGTGGATACGCGCGAGCGCGTTGAAAACGTGTCCGAAGGTGACGATCCGGATAGCGTTTGACTCGAACGAGCGAAAGCACGAACCATTCGTCACCGGCCGTCGTCTGCTTGGTCGGCGTATCGAGTGATCGCGCGCGCCGGCTCGCCACGAACGCGAGCCGGTATTACTTCACGGTGGCCGCGCTTGCTTCCGTGCCTTCCGCAATATCGGTCGATGCAACGCCGGCCGCTCGCCGCGCAACAAGCATTGCATCGAGCGATGCGAATTCCTCGCGGTTCAGTCGTTCGTATTCGGCGCGCAACTCAGGGGCGGACAATGCGCGTTTGCGCAGATCGTCATACGTTCTCATATCAAACCTCGTTCATTCGATTGCACCGGCGTGATCCTCCGGCAGGTTCACGACTATTGTCGCCCCGCCACTGCCAACCGCGCCGCCAGCCCCACGAACACCGACCCGAGCAGATACTGCGGCAGCTTCGACGGGCGGCGTCGCGCGCCGATCCGCTGGCTCAGCCGGCTCGCGGACAGAATGACTGCGCCGTTCACCACGATGCCGATCAGGTTCAGCACCGTCGCGAGCACGAGAATCTGCACGGCGATCGAACCGTGCTCGGGCCGCACGAACTGCGGAAACAGCGCGAGCACGAACAGCGCCATCTTCGGGTTCAGCAGGTTCGTCGTCAGCCCCTGGCGGAAGATCGTCGCGGTCGAGTGGCGACGCTGCGAGGCGACGGGCGACAGTGCGGTCGCATCCGAACGGAACGTCTTCCACGCGAGATACAGCAGATAGGCGGCACCCGCGAAGCGCACGGCGTCATACGCGAGCGGCACCGCAACGAAGAGCTGCGACAGCCCGAGCGCGGCCGCCAGCGCGTGGCAGTAGGTGCCGGCCTGAATGCCCGCGAGTGTGGCGAAGCCTGCGCGCCGACCCTGGCTCACGCTGCGGGACGCGATCAGCAGCATGTCGGGGCCCGGCGTGGCTGTCAGTGCGAGACACGCGCCGGAGAACAGCGCGAGCGTGGAGAGGTCGATCATGGGAGGCCTTTTTATGGATACAGCGTAAAAGGGATGCCAGTTTAAGAGGGGGCGTGAAGCCGGTCAATCAAACGAACGGATGATCATTTATTGGGCCGTCGAGGCCGATCGCCAACACGCGTGCGCTGCCTTTGGCACGCAGTTCGCACCTGGCGCCGCATCTGAGGCATACGCTGATGCAGCGCCTCGCGTGGGCGATTGCCACCCCGCTCAACGCTTGCGGCAGGCCACCTGATAATCGATCACGGTGTTTTCCGATGGCTTGTCCGGCTCGCCGCCGACCGTCGTCACGCCGAGCACGCCGGCCGTGCTCCGGTAGCGCAGCGCGCAATATCCCATGCCGGTGCCCGAGCACGCTTCGGCTTCAATGATGCCGTGTTTCGCGAGCGTCGCCGCACCGTCCGCCGGATCCGGCTTCTCGCGCGGGGGCAGCGGCTGCCAGCCTTTCGCGATCAGGATCCGGCGCGCGACGTCGAGCGGCTTGCCGTACACATTGGGCACGACGGCGCGGCCCTGGCAGTAAGTGCTTTCAGCCGCTACCCGGGTCAGGCGCAGGCCGCCGTTCTCTTCGTGCAGCTCGCCGACAGGTGGCGCGGGGCCGTCGCCGCCCCAGATCAGCAGCGCGCCGTTTTCCAGCCGATCGGCCGTGCCGAGCTGCCAGCCAGCCTTGCGCGCCGTGTAGCCGAGCGCGACGAGCGTCGTGCCGTCGAACACGCCGAGGTTGGCGTTGCGCGCGAAACAGATCGCGCTCGTGCCGGCACCGAATCCGCTCGCGAACGTGACGACCGTGTAGCGGCCGAGCGGCGCCTCGGACGTCACGATCCAGGCGCGCTTCGCGACTTCGCGGCCAGCCGCGGTGGTCGTCTTCGCGCGATATTGCGCGCAGAACGGGTCGAGCGAACCGTTTTCCGGCGAGTGCGGCAGCACGCCGAGCGGCACCAGCGACGCGCCGGCGATATCGGAGGCTGTCCGCAGCGGATCGGCCGATGCCGTGCCGCCGAGCGCGGCACACGCAACGGCCGCGATCGAAACGATCGACGCAAGACGGCGGACAAACGGCAGGGCAACGAAACGGGACACGCTGGCGGTCTCCGGGGAAAGAGGACGGGCCCGATGATCGCGGGTTTTCGGCCGCGTGTCACGGTCGGTCGCGCGCACCGGCCGGCGGCACACGGTGTGCCAGCCGGCGAAGTCAGTGCGTCGAGTCCGGATGCAGCACTTTCTCGAAGAGCGCCTGCGCGCGTTCGGCCGACATCCCGTTGTGGAAGTCGATCGACAGCGGATGATCGGTCGTATCGAGTTCGACGAGCGGCCGCTGGCCACCCATTTGCGGATGCGTGCGCGATTTCAGGCCGTCGAGCGGCGGGTAGCCGGGCAGGCGATTCGCGAGCCAGCTGAAATACGGGCCGCTTGCGTTGCCGGCTTCCTGGTTCTCCAGGTAGTCGTCGAAACTGCGCTCGCTGAGCGAGACCCAGAGCCCCCACAGAAATGGCTCGTCAGTGCCGATGATGGGCACTTCGAGGCACGCGCGCACGAAGAAGTACTGGTGGTCGACGACGCACAGGTCTTCGTCCCACGTCGCACGCGCCGCGCGCTCCGGCTCGGGAATGTCCAGCAGGTAGTCCGCGAACTGGAATCCGACGCTCGGCTCGCCCTCATGCCATTCGTCGCATTGTGCACATTGAAACCGGAACGTCGTCATGTGTGGACTCGCTAGAGCGGTAGGGTCGAACGGACGCGCGACGAGCGCGATCGCTGGCTGCTACGGCGAGGCAGGCCGCCGGGCCGCCGCGGCGTACTGCGCGCCGCTTCGCGATTGCATCGATGGTCGGCGCAAACGCAGGCCGCCCCGGCGCGTCTGCCGGTGGCGTGCCTGCGTGTCACGCGCGATTCAGCCCTTCGCGACGACGTCGATCCGCAGCGCTTCGCCGCCGTCGACGATCGCCAGCAGGCGATCGACGTTCGGATGCGCGCCCGGGCGGTTGCGTGCGTCGGCCGTATGTTCGGCGAACACCGCGAGGCCGTGCTCGGCGGCTTTCGCGTCGAGCGTGCCGAATGCCTGCTTCAGGTAGTGGTACACCGCAAGCGAGCCTTGCTTGCCCGGCTGATTCTCGATGGTCGCGACCACGTCGCCGTTCGCGCCGACGAGATCGATGCGCGCGACGCCGTCGATGGCCGGCAGTTGGGCGAGGTTGTCCTTGAATACTGGGGTCGGTTGAATCACTGAAAACACTCCGTCGGTTCGGTCAGGGGCCAATGAGCATGGCCGGCCGTATCTTATCCGATCGGCCTCTGCGCACCGGCCGGTACGCCCGCGTCACGCGAGCGCTCGATGTCGGGGCTGCGATAGGCGCGCTCGGGAATCTCGGCGAGCCGCGACGCGTGCACCTGATGCGGCGCGAGGCCGTAGAACTTCTGAAAACTCATGATCAGTGGCGACCACTTGTCCGGGTCGATGCGGTCCGGCTCACCGTCCATCAGCAGGTCGGGATGCACGTGCACGCGCTGGATACGCACCTCGAACACGCGGATAAGACCGCGCACGTCGGGCGCTTCTTCACCGATCCCGTGCGTGGCCGCGACGACCGCTTCCATGTGCACCGGGCATTCGAGCGCACGTGGCGGCGCAACGGTTTGCGAGGCAACTTCGGTGAGCCCGGCGGTGCCGAACTTGTCGGGTTCGTACACGTAGCCCCGTGTGAGCTTCCTTTCGGGTACCGGATACGTGCCGGTCGTGCGCGCGATGCGGTCGACCGCGTGCGCCTGCGCCGACGATGGCAGGTTCAGCACGCATTCGCCGGTGCGCAGCAGGTTGCGGGTGGTCTGCGAACCGGCGCCGATGCCGATCACGCCGCGCCAGCCGAGCCAGAACGCGGACGAGATCGGGGCGAGATTGGCCGTGCCGTCCTCGTTCAGCGTGCTGACCAGCACGACGGGCGTGCCGAAATAGAGGATGTTCGGTTCGGTGACGCAATGCGGAGCGTTCATGATCGGTGCCTTCGTTGAGGGATCAGTCCGCATGCTGATCCTGTCGCGGTGGCGCGGCGCTCCGAATCTTGTCGTGTCATTCCGGACGGTGCGCGGAGACGGCATCTGTGCCGGGCAGGAGCGCCCGGCACCGCGCACGCTTTTCCGCTACAGTAGGAGATCGCAGGCCGCACCTGCCGCATCGCACGGGCGCGCGCGGCCCTGCTCCGCCAACACACACGAGGGCCCGATGGATACCGAGCAACGCTACACCGCCAGCGCGCCGACGCGCGCGGAAGTCGACGCACTGGGCGGCGCAACCGTCATCGAATTCGGCGCGAACTGGTGCGGGATCTGCGCGGGTGCGCAGCCGGCGATCGTAGCGTCGTTTTCCGCGCATCCCGCCGTGCGCCACCTGAAGATCGAGGATGGCCCGGGCCGCCCGCTCGGCCGCTCGTTCGGCGTGAAGCTGTGGCCGACGCTGGTGTTCCTGCGCGACGGTGTCGAAGTCGCGCGCGTCGTGCGCCCCGCCGACGCGAAGCAGATCGAAGCCGACGGCTTCGCCGCGCTGGCCTGAGGTCACGGCGATGCAACAGGCGATCACGCACATCGGCATCGACACGCGCGGCAGCGGCCTCGTCGAATTCACGTCGCAGGTGCGCGCATTCGTCGACCAGCAGGCGATCGGCACCGGCCTGCTCACCGTGTTCTGCCGCCATACGTCGGCGTCGCTGCTGATCCAGGAGAATGCGGATCCGTCGGTGCAGCGCGATCTCGAACGCTACTTCGCGACGCTCGCGCCCGAGGATGCCACGCGCTACGAGCACGACACCGAAGGCACCGACGACATGCCGGCGCACCTGCGCACGGCGCTCACGCAGGTGCAACTGTCGATCCCGGTCGAGCACGGGCGCATGGTGCTCGGCACGTGGCAGGGGATTTACCTGTTCGAGCATCGCCGCGCGCCGCACCGGCGCGATATCGTGCTGCACCTGATCGGCGAGTAAGCGGGCGCACGCGGCGCCTCGCCGCGCACCGGCTCAGGCGAGCAGCTTCTCGACGAGCGCGCCGAGTTCGCGCAGGTGGACGGGCTTCGGCAGGAATGCGTCGAATACCTGCTTGTTCTCGCGCAACGCGGCCGATTCATACGCACTGACGCCGAGGATTGCCGGATGCCGGCCGTCGTCATTGGGTACCGCGACCGTACGCATGCGCCGTGCAACCTCGAAGCCGCTCAAGTCCGGCAGCTCGAGATCGAGCACGACGATGTCGTAATGGCGCGTACCGAAGCGCGCGACGCCTTCCTGCCCCGTACCGCACAGATCGGCTTCGATACCGAGCGCCGACAGCATCGCGCCGAGCGTTTCGCGCGCGTTG
>NZ_CAJNKE010000122.1 GCF_905232215.1 Burkholderia sp. LMG 13014 | reverse complement strand
CGCACTGCTGGCCGGCGTGGCGCTCGTGAACCTGCTGCCCGTCAATCCGTTCTTCGATTTCACGCTGTCGGGCTGGCGGCAGGGCCGCTATGTGCACTTCAACAGCCTCGCACGCTGGCTCGCGTGGATCTGGCCCTACGCGGCGCTGATCTGGCTCGGCCAGCGCGTCGAGCACGCATGGCTGCCGGCCGCGCTGCGCCGCTGACTCGGGGGCTCTGGCGGCGCGGTGGCGGTATCGTGGGCAGCGGCCTGCGCCGCTCGCTATAATCGTCCGCATCCTCTGCTGCCCCGCGCAGCGGCAACCGCTCCTCTTTCCGCACGGCCTCGCGCCGGGCTGCTCGTCACCATCATGGATTCCTACTACCAGCACCACGTCTTCTTCTGCCTGAACCAGCGCGAACCGGGCGCCGAACGCCCGAGCTGCGCGCAATGCGACGCGCAGACCATGCAGGAATACGCGAAAAAGCGCGTGAAGGAGCTCGGCCTCGCGGGGCCCGGCAAGGTTCGCATCAACAAGGCCGGCTGCCTCGACCGCTGCGAGGAAGGGCCCGTGATGGTCGTGTATCCGGAAGGCACGTGGTACACGTACGTCGACCAGGCCGACATCGACGAGATCGTCGAATCGCACCTGCGCGACGGCAAGGTCGTCGACCGCCTGAAGATCTGAGCGGGCCGGCCGAATGAACGTTCATACGCAGAAGTCGCTGATCGCGGGCCCGGTCGGGCAGATCGAAATCGCCGTCGACCTCCCCGACGCCGTGCGCGAAAGCGGCGCCGCGCCGCGCGGCATCGCGCTCGTCGCACATCCGCATCCGCTGTTCGGCGGCACGATGGACAACAAGGTCGCGCAGACGCTGGCGCGCACGCTCGTGCAGCTGAACTACGTCGTGTTCCGGTCGAACTTCCGCGGCGTCGGCGCGACCGAAGGCGTGCACGACAATGGCACCGGCGAGGCCGACGACCTGCTCGCGGTGCTCGCGCACATGCGCGCGCAGCCCGCGTATGCGGACCTGCCGCTCGTGCTCGCGGGCTTCTCGTTCGGCACCTTCGTGCTGTCGCACGTCGCGAAGCGGCTGCGCGACGCGGGCGAGACGATCGAGCGGATGGTGTTCGTCGGCACGGCCGCGAGCCGCTGGCAGGTGGCCGACGTGCCGGAGAACACGCTCGTGATCCACGGCGAAACCGACGACACGGTGCCGATCGCTTCGGTGTACGACTGGGCGCGGCCGCAGGAACTGCCGGTCGTCGTGATCCCTGGCGCCGAGCACTTCCTGCACCGCAAGCTGCACGTGCTGAAGCGCATCATCGTCGACGCTTGGCGCTAGCCATTGCGCGGGTGCCGGCATGACGCCGGCGGCCCGCATCGCGTCGTACACGCGACATCCGGCACGCGCCGGATGCGCGCCCCCCTCCGCGTGACATCGCGCCGCAGCGTGCGGCACAACCCGACTTCCATCCCGCCTGCGCATGCCTTTCGCACACCTTCGCGTGCGATGACGTGCGGCTTGCCGGCCCCCTGCGCCCGATGCGGATGTGCAACTGTCCGGCGCCAGGTTCGCGAAAACGCCCTGCGCGGCCACGTATAATGGCCGGATTCCGCGTCGCCCGCGGCCCGGCTGGGCCCATGCGGCGCTCGTTTCGCCGCCTGTCCGCCCGCTCGCGACGGCCGCGAACCGAACGCGCCCGCACGAGTCCAACCGGCGCGTTTCGCGTCGCCCGACGATTTTCGGGCGAGTGCCCGAAACGCCCGCCGCCTTGCCGTTCAACCCTGCGCGTTTCGCACCGCACTTTCTGCCATCAGCCTGAATCGATCATGCGTCTGTCTCCCCAAGGCCTCAAGTCCCTCGCTTCTTCCATCGCCTTCGGCACCGCCGCGCGCAACGTTGCGCTCGGCGTGATGCTGCCCGTCGCGCTCGCGTCGACGATCGTCGTCGCCGAGGCGAAGCCGGCCGCCAAGGCCAAGGCCGCGCATGCGGCACCGGCGGCCACCGAACAGTTCACCGGCGCGCCCGCGACCTACATGCCGGGCGCGGTGCCGCCGCCGGGCGTGAATGCGCACTCGTGGGTGCTCGTCGATGCGACCAGCAACACGGTGCTCGCGTCGGGCAATGCCGATGAACGCGTCGAGCCGGCTTCGCTCACCAAGCTGATGACGGCGTACCTCGTGTTCGAGGCGCTCGACAAGAAGAAGATCTCGATGGAGCAGATCGTCACGCCGAGCGAAGCCGTGCGCCGCGTCGGCCGCGACGAGTCGCGCATGTTCATCGAAGCGAACAAGCCGGTGTCGGTGCACGACCTCGTGTACGGGATGATCATCCAGTCGGGCAACGACGCCGCGATCGCGCTGGCCGAACTCGTCGGCGGCAGCGAAGGGCAGTTCGTCACGCTGATGAACGACGAGGCACAGCGCCTCGGCATGAAGGGCACGCACTTCGCCGACGTGAACGGCATGCCCGACCCGAACCACTACACGACGGCCGGCGACCTCGCGAAGCTGTCCGCCCACCTGATCCGCGATTTTCCGCAGTACTACAGCATCTTCTCGGAGAAGGAATTCAAGTACAACAACATCCGCCAGGGCAACCGCAACCGCCTGCTGTGGCTGGATCCGACGGTCGACGGCCTGAAGACGGGCCATACGCAAGCGGCCGGCTACTGCCTGATCGCGTCGGCGAAGCGCGCGATCCCGGGTGTGGACGGCCAGCGCCGCCTGGTGTCGGTGATGATGGGCGAGCAGAAGGAAGGCGAGCGCACGCAGGACAGCATGAAGATGCTGAACTACGGCTACAGCGCGTTCGATTCGGTGCGCCTGTTCAAGGGCGGCCAGGCGATGTCGACGCCGCGCATCTACAAGGGCAAGGAAAACACCGTGCAGGTCGGCGTGAAGGGCGACCAGTGGGCGACCGTGCCGCGCGGCCTCGGCGACAAGATCAAGACGGAAGTCGACGTGAACGCGCCGCTGATCGCGCCGCTCGCGGAAGGCCAGCAGGTCGGCACCGTGAAGATCGTCGCCGACGGCAAGACGCTGTCCGAATTCCCGGTCGTCGCACTGCAGGCCGTGCCGGAAGCGGGTATCTTCGGGCGTATCTGGGACTCGATCCTGCTGATGTTCAGCAAGAAGAAGTAAGCACGACGGGCCTTTGTTTTTACGACTTCATCCCCATCTGTCATAGCTATGAGCCAAGCCGAATTTGAACCGATCGTCTACCTCAGCGTGTCGTCGCAGGAGGAAATGGTGCCGCTGTCGGAAGCCCGTGTACCGGTGCTCGACCGCGGGTTCATCTTCGGCGACGGCGTGTATGAAGTCGTCCCCGTTTATGCGCACGACGGCGCGCACGTGCCGTTCCGGATCGAACAGCATCTGGCGCGGCTCGAACGCAGCCTGAAGAAGATCGGTATCGTCAGCCCGCATGACAACGCGGGCTGGCGTGCGCTGATCGAGCGCGTCGTCGCGGCGAATGCCGAAGGGCTCGGCGACGGCAACGCGCTCGTCTACCTGCAGGTGACGCGCGGCGTCGCGAAGCGCGGCCACGCGTTCCCGGCGAATGCGGTGCCGACGGTGTTCGTGATGACGAGCCCGCTGCGCCTGCCGTCCGCCGAAGAACGCGAGCAGGGCGTGCGCTGCGTGACGGCAGAGGATCGCCGCTGGCTGCATTGCGACATCAAGTCGATCTCGCTGCTCGGCAATGTGCTGATGGCGCAGCATGCGGCCGAACGCGATGCGTTCGAGACGCTGCAGCTGCGCGACGGCAACCTGACGGAAGGCTCGTCGTCGAACGTGTGGATCGTGAAGAACGGCGAGCTGCTCGCGCCGCCGCGCAGCAACAAGATCCTCGAGGGGATCCGCTACGCGCTGATCGAGGAGCTGGCGGACGAATGCAAGATCCCGTTCGTCGCGCGCGAGATCAGCGAAGTGGAGTTGCGCGCAGCCGACGAAATCATGATCACGTCGGCCACGAAGGAAGTGCTGCCCGTCACGTCGCTCGACGATCTGCCCGTACAGGGCGGCAAGCCGGGCCCCGTGTTCGCGGCGTTGTATGACGCGTACCAGCGCGCGAAGGCGCGCGAGTTTGAACAGTTTGACCTAACCCGGAGAAAGTGATGAGCGAACCGACCAAAACCATCGAGGTGACCGGCGCGATCGATACCCGGAAGGAGTCGCTGCTGGAGTTCCCGTGCGATTTCCCGATCAAGATCATGGGCAAGGCGCACCCGGAGTTCAAGGACACGATCTTCAAGGTCGTCAGCGTCCACGACAACGAAATCGACGTCGAGAAGATCGAGGAGCGCGCGTCGAGCGGCGGCAACTACACGGGTCTCACGATCACCGTGCGGGCGACCAGCCAGGCACAGCTCGACGACATCTACCGTGCACTGACCGGCCATCCGATGGTCAAGGTTGTGCTCTAAGCGCCCGCCATCCTCCTTCCTGCGCGCACTCGGCGGGGGTCTTCCCCGCCGCGCGCCGCGCGTCCAGCTCGTCGCACAGCCGCTGGTATTCGGCGACTTCCTGAAGCAGCCAGGTCCTGAACGCCTGCACGCGCGGCGTGTTCAGGAGCGGCGGCGGACACACGAAAAAATAGTGCCACGGGCTCGGCCCGTCGATGTCGAACAGGCGCACGATGCGCCCGTCGAGCAGGTCGTGCACCGCGAGCGAGCGGCGCACCAGCGCGATGCCCTGGCCGTCGATCGCGGCCAGCAGCAGGTTCGACGAATCCTGGTACAGAATCCCCCGTTTCGGCTCGGTCAGCGTCTTGAGCCCGGCCGCGTCGAACCACGGCCGCCACAGTTCATCGTCCGAGCGCAGCAGGTTGTAGTGGACGAGATCGGCCGGCGTTTGCGGCAGCTTGCCGCCATTCAGCGTCGGCGCGCACGCCGGAAAGAACACCTCGTCGAACAGCGGCTCGACATGCAGCCCCGCGTAGTTGCCGTGGCCGAAGCGGATCGCGAGATCGACGTCGTCGCGCGCGAAATCAGTGAGCGAGTTGGTCGACTGCAGTTCGACGTCGATTTCCGGATGCCGCTCGATGAACGTGCCGATACGCGGCGTGATGAAGCGTGCGGCGAACGACGACAGCATCGACACCACGAGCCGCCGGTCGCGGTCGTTCGCGCGCACGTCGCGGGTCGCGTCGGCGATCACCATCAGCGCGGTGCGGATCTGCTGCGCGTAGCGCATGCCGACGTCGGTCAGGCACAGTCGCTTGCCGTTGCGCGTGAACAGCTGCACGCCGAGTTCCTCCTCGAGCGCGCGTACCTGGTGGCTGACCGCGCCGTGCGTGACGTACAGCTCGTCGGCGGCGCGCGAGAAATTCTCGTGACGGGCGGCGGCTTCGAACGCGCGAATCGCGTTCAGCGCAGGTAGCTGGCGGAGGTCCATTTGCTAATTTTCCTCACATCGACGTGAAAATTGGTCGTTTTGTCAGACGCCTTGAAGTGACTACGATTGTAGCCATCGAAGCACTTATTGGCGGAGTCGATCATGCAAGAAATTTCTTCAAGCATCACGTTCGAAATCCCCGCGGGCGAAACCGTGCCGATGAAGGTACAACGCAGCACGCGGCTGGTGGTCCAGTGCGGGCCGGTGTGGGCGACGCGCAGCAACGACGTCAACGACTACTTCCTGGTCGACGGCGAAACGCTGAAGCTGCGCCGCGGCGAGCGGCTGTGGCTCAGCGCGGAAGGCCGGGAGGGCACGCGTGTGGCGTTCTCGGTGTCGCGTCCGCCCCGGGAAGTCGCGCTCGGCGGGCTGGCACGGCTGCGCGAACGCGTGACCGCGCTGCTCCACGACGGGTGGCGCACCGTCTGACCATCATTTCCTCCGACGGATACCGGCGATCCGTCCCCCTCCAAGGCCGGCGAGACCCACGGGTTTTCGGTAAACTACCGCCCATGTCCGTTTCGCCGGTTTCCATCGTGTCCACGCCTGTTGCCGTTTCCGCATCGTCCGCCGGGTCCCCGGATCAGCCGGCTCCGCCGGTCACCGTGCGCTGGCGGGGCGTCGAGACCTACGAAACGAGCTTCGACGCGATGCGCGCGTTCACCGACACGCGCACGGCCGACACCGGCGACGAGATCTGGCTGGTCGAGCACCCGCCCGTCTATACGCTCGGCCAGGCCGGCGACCCGGCCCACCTGCTGGTGGCCGACAGCGGCGTGCCGCTCGTGAAGGTCGACCGCGGCGGGCAAATCACTTACCACGGCCCCGGCCAGATCGTCGCCTACCTGCTGCTGGACCTGCGCCGGCGCAAGCTGATGGTGCGCACGCTCGTGACGAAGATCGAGGAGGCCGTGATCGAAACCCTTGCGGCGTATAATCTCGCTTCGGTCCGCAAGGCGGGCGCGCCCGGGATCTACGTGGCATCCGGCGTGCACGAGGGCGCGAAAATCGCGGCCCTCGGCCTGAAGATCCGCAACGGCTGCAGCTATCACGGGCTGAGCCTGAACGTGAAAATGGATCTGCGCCCGTTTCTTGCGATCAACCCGTGCGGCTATGCCGGACTGGAAACTGTCGACATGGCGAGCCTCGAGGTTGCCGCCGACTGGAACGACGTCGCCCACACGCTGGTGCGCCGTCTGATCGCCAACCTCGACGGCGCATCCGCGGCCGCCGACAAGCCGCAGGCACTGGAACAACATTCGAATGACTGACGTTACCGCTTCCCCCGCACCGGCCGATTCGGCCGCGACCCCTGCCTACGATCCGACCGCCAAGCAGAAGGCACAGGCGAAGACGGCGCGCATCCCGATCAAGGTCATTCCGATCGAGAAGCTGAAGAAGCCCGAGTGGATCCGCGTGAAGGCGGCCACCGGCAGCTCGCGCTTCAACGAGATCAAGACGATCCTGCGTGAGCACAACCTGCATACGGTGTGCGAGGAAGCGAGCTGCCCGAACATCGGTGAATGCTTCGGCAAGGGCACCGCGACGTTCATGATCATGGGCGACAAGTGCACGCGCCGCTGCCCGTTCTGCGACGTCGGCCATGGCCGACCCGATCCGCTGGATCCGGACGAGCCGAAGAACCTCGCGCGCACGATCGGCGCGCTGAAGCTGAAGTACGTGGTGATCACGAGCGTCGACCGCGACGATCTGCGCGACGGCGGCGCCGGCCACTTCGTCGAGTGCATCCGCGAAGTGCGCGAGCAGTCGCCGGAAACGCGCATCGAGATCCTGACGCCGGACTTCCGCGGCCGTCTCGACCGCGCGATCTCGATCCTGAACGCCGCGCCGCCGGACGTGATGAACCACAACCTCGAAACGGTGCCGCGCCTGTACAAGGAAGCGCGCCCGGGTTCGGACTATGCGCACTCGCTGAAGCTGCTGAAGGACTTCAAGGCGCTGCATCCGGACGTCGCGACGAAGTCGGGCCTGATGGTCGGCCTCGGCGAAACCGAAGAGGAAATCCTGCAGGTGATGCGCGACCTGCGCGCGCACGACGTCGACATGCTGACGATCGGCCAGTACCTGCAGCCGTCCGAGCACCACCTGCCGGTGCGCGCATACGTGCATCCCGATACCTTCAAGATGTACGAGGAAGAGGCGTACAAGATGGGCTTCACGCACGCGGCCGTCGGCGCGATGGTGCGTTCGAGCTATCACGCCGATCTGCAGGCGCACGGGGCCGGGGTGGTCTGAGCGCCGTTGCTTCGCCGTCTTCCGGCGAACCCGAAAAAGCCCGCAGCGATGCGGGCTTTTTTGTTGGCGCGGACGCCATGCCTGCGTTCGCACGGCAATCGCCACCGGACCGGACGCGCAATCCGGTCGAGCGTGGAAAGCAAAGCTGAAACGGCATCGATAGCTTCGCAGGATAAGTTCGCTCCCGCCGCGCGCAAAGCTCCTATAGTCGGCTCTCCCGCAGCAATGCCCGCATTTCGAAGGAGAGCCGCATGTCCCGTTTCAGCTTCATCCGCCGCGCCGTCGTCGCGCTGACCGCCTTTGCCGCGCTCGGCGCGGCGCACGCCGAATCGCGCGAAGTCGTGATCGCGTACCAGGACATGGTGGTGCCGTGGCGCTACGCGCAGGCGAGCGGTGAAGTCGAAAAGGCGACCGGCTACAAGGTCACGTTCCGCAAGCTCGACAGCGGCGCCGACGTGATCCGCGCGCTCGCGTCGGGCTCCGTGCAGCTCGGCGAAGCCGGCTCGAGCCCGATCGCGGCCGGGTTGTCGCAGGGGCTCGACATCTCGCTGTTCTGGGTGCTCGACAACATCAACGACGCCGAGGCGCTCGTCGCGCGCAACGGCTCGGGCGTCACGAACGTCGCATCGCTGAAGGGCAAGAAGATCGGCGTGCCGTTCGTGTCGACGTCGCATTTCCACACGCTCGTCGCGCTGCAGGCCGCGGGCGTCAATCCGAACGACGTGAAGATCGTCAACCTGCGTCCGCCCGAGGTCGCGGCCGCGTGGGCGCGCGGCGACATCGACGCGACCTACATCTGGGATCCGGTGCTCGCGAAGGTCAAGCAGTCGGGCACCGTGCTGACGACGTCGGGCCAGGTTGCGAAAGAAAGTGGCAAGGCGACTTTCGACGGCTTCGTCGTGAGCCGCAAGTTCGCGCGCGAGAACCCCGAGTTCGTCACGCGCTTCGTGAAGGTGCTCGCGGCTGCGGACGCCGACTACCGCGCGCATGCCGCTGCGTGGAAGGTCGGCTCGCCGCAGGTCGCGGCGGTGGCGAAGGTATCGGGCGCGAACGCGCAGGACGTGCCGGCCAGCCTCGCGCTCTACGCATTCCCGACGCCGGCCGAGCAGGCGTCGCCGACGTGGCTTGGCGGCGGTGCGCAATCGGGTGCCGCGAAGTCGCTCGCGGCGACGGCCACGTTCCTCAAATCGCAAGGCACGATCCAGACGGTGCTCGCCGATTATTCGACCGGCGTCGATCCGCAGTTCGTGCAGAAGGCCGTGCGCTGAGCGCGGCGATCATCGCGGAGTCCTGAGCATGAGCACGCTGGAAGTCCGTCAGGTATCGGTTGCCTATCCGGGCGAGCGCGGCAGGCCGACGACGCAGGCGCTCGCGCGCGTCGACCTGCGCATCGATGCCGGTGAATTCGTCGTCGCGCTCGGCGCGTCCGGGTGCGGAAAGACGACGCTCTTGAACTGCATGGCCGGCTTCGTCGCGCCGACGACCGGCGACGTGCGCGTCGATGGCGTACCGGTCACGGGCCCCGGCGCCGATCGCGGCGTCGTGTTCCAGAAGTACGCGCTGCTGCCGTGGCTCGATGTACTCGACAACGTCGCGCTCGGGCTGCGCTTCGCACGCGTGTCGAAGGCCGAACGCGAAGCGCGGGCGCGGGAGATGCTCGCCCTCGTCGGGCTCGACGGTCATGCGCATGCACGCGTGTACGAGCTGTCGGGCGGGATGCAGCAGCGTGTCGGCATTGCGCGTGCGCTCGCGAGCGACCCGCGCGTGCTGCTGATGGACGAGCCGATGGGCGCGCTCGATGCGATGACGCGCGGCACGATGCAGGCGCTCGTGCTCGACGTGTGGGCGCGCACCGGCAAGACGGTGTTCTTCATCACGCACGATGTCGAGGAGGCATTGTTCCTCGCGACGCGTCTCGTCGTGATGACGCCCGGCCCCGGCCGGATCGCGGAAACCTTCGAACTGCCGTTCGCGCGCCGCTACGTCGAGTCGCGCGATGCGCGTGCCGTGAAGTCGTCACCGGATTTCATCGCGTGGCGCGAGCGGCTGATCGCGTATCTGCATCGCGACGAGGCAGCCGAGGTGGCCGCGTGATGCACGAACTCGCGCGACAGGGCGCGTCGGTCGGACGCGGTCGGATCAGCACTTTGCACAGGCAGGACAGCATGAGCACGCAGGATTCGTGGACGGCCGGCGGGACGGCCGCAGGGGTCGAGCAGGGCGATCGCACGCGCACTCGGGCGGCCGAGCGTCGTGCGCCGTCGTCGCGTCGCTACCGGTTGCCGGGGGAGGGGAAGACGGCGGCCTTGAGCACGGCGACGGTCGCCGCGCTGGCCGTGCTGTGGTGGGTCGCCACGCATCGCCAGTGGCTGCCGCCGCTGTTCCTGCCCGCGCCGGAAGCGGTGTGGGCGGCCTTCGTCGACGCATGGCATGGCCGCATCCAGGGCGGCCTGCCGTTGTCCGAGCACCTGCTGTGGAGCGCGGCGCGCGTATTCGGCGCATTCCTGCTCGCGACCGCGATCGGCGTGCCGGCCGGCATCCTGATGGGCGTGAGCCGCGTCGCGCGCGGCGTGCTCGATCCGCTGCTCGAGTTCTACCGGCCGCTGCCGCCGCTCGCGTACCTGCCGCTCGTCGTGATCTGGTTCGGCATCGATGAAACGGCGAAGCTCGTCGTGATCTTCCTCGCGTGCTTCGCGCCGATCGCGATGGCCGCGCGCGCCGGCGTGCGCGCCGCGACGGTCGAACAGATCAACGCCGCGTATTCGCTCGGCGGCAGCTTCGCGCAGATCGTGCGCCACGTCGTGCTGCCGGCCGCGTTGCCGGAAATCCTCACCGGGCTGCGGATCGCGATCGGCTTCGGCTGGACGACGCTCGTCGCGGCCGAGATGGTCGCCGCGACGGCCGGGCTCGGGCAGATGGTGCTCAACGCATCGAGCTTCCTGCGCACCGATATCGTCGTGATGGGCATCCTGATCATCGGCGCGATCGCGTGGCTGTTCGATCTCGCGATGCGCTGGGTCGAGCGGCGGATCGTGCCGTGGAAGGGGCGGGGATAAGCGCGGGTATCGCCCGGGCGTCGTGGCGATGGACAGGACGGGTGGCCGGGGAGGGAATCCGGTTCGACCCGTTGCGCACGGTCATTGCGACGCGGCGCGCAGCGGGGCCGTCACGGGCGCGACCGGGTCAAGCCGTCATGCCGTCGTGCCGCGACGATAGAGGCTCAGTGCCACCGCCAGTCCGGCCAGCATGCCGGCGCAGCCGCGATTGAGCCATTTCAGCGCGCGTCCGGACATCGCTTTCATCACGTGATAGCCGCTCGCTGCGTAGATCGCCATCAACAGGACGTCGATCGTCGCAGTGAGGATGGCCAGCGTAGCGTACTGGGCTGCGACGTTCGCTTCGGGCTGGATGAACTGAGGCAGGAAGGCCGAGAAAAACAGCAGCCCTTTCGGATTGGACAACGCGACCAGCAGCGAACGCTTGAATGCCGACCGGCCGTTCCGTGCACCGTCGGCTGGCACGACATCGGCCGACGGCAGCGTCGCGGGGGCGTGCCAGAGTGCCCATGCGAGGTACAGCAGATACACGGCGCCCGCCCACTTCAGCATCACGAACAGGTGCTCCGACGCTTGCATGATCGCGCCGAGGCCGCATCCGACCGCACCGATCAGGATCAGGTCCGACAGCGCGGCGCCGGCGATTCCGTAAGCCGCGATGCGCAGGCCGCGCGTGGCGCCGTTGTTCAGTGCCAGCAGCATCGTGGGGCCTGGCGTGACCGTCACGGCGGATACCGTGATGACGTACAGCAGGAGTGTCGTCGAGTTCATGTCGCGGCTTCTGAACGGGTAGCGGAAGCCGTCAGTTTAAACCTGGCCGGATGCGCGGCATGGGTTCACTCCGCGCCCGTTCGCCAGGCGGATCGCGCTGCCGGATCGCACACGCGAGTCGAGCGGCGCGCGGGGGGCGCCGCTCATCGCCCTCAATCCCCCATCGCGATCCCTTCCCGCCGCGGATCCGCGCCGCCGAACCACACCGTCTGCCCCTGCACGTTCAGCCGCTGGATCCCCTGCAGGCCCGAGTTCATCTCGACGACCTGCACGTCGTGCCCGCGGCCCTTCAGCCCGTCGGCGAGTGCTTCCGACACGCGGCCGCGTTCGAGCTGCGTCGGCCCGTTCATCGACCCGAAGTTCGGCAGTGCGATCGCCTGCTGCATCGTCATCCCCCAGTCGAGCACGCCGACCAGCGTCTTCGCGACGTGATTGATGATCGCGGGGCCGCCGGCCGAGCCGACGACCATCGTCACCTGCTTCGTCTTCTTGTCGAACACGAGCTCCGGCGACATCGCCGAGCGCGGCCGCTTGCCCGGCTGCACGCGGTTCGCGACCGGCCGGCCATTGTCGTTCGACACGAACGAGAAATCGGTGAGCTGGTTGTTCAGCATGAAGCCGCGCACCATCAGCCGCGAGCCGAATGCGTCCTCGATGCTGGTCGTCATCGACAGCGCCTGGCCGTAGCGGTCGACGATCGCGATGTCGGACGTCGACGGCAGCTCGGGGCTGCGGTCGTCGGCCATCGCGAGCGTCGCGCCTTGCGGCGTGCCGGCCTGCGCGACGCCCATGCTGCTGTCGCCGATCAGGTGCGCGCGCTGCGCGAGATAGGTCTTGTCGGTGAGGCTCGCCCAGTTGCCGCCGGGCAGCGGCACGAAATCGGGATCGGCGACATAGCGTGCGCGGTCCGCATACGCGAGGCGCCCGGCTTCGCTGAACAGGTGCGCGGCGAACGGTGTCGGCTCGTAGCCGACGTCGTTGCGCACCGGCTTCTGCGCGCCGATCTGCTGCCAGTCGGGCATCGCTTCGAGGATGCCGAGCATCTGCGCGATCGCGAGGCCGCCCGACGACGGCGGCGGCATTCCGCATACGACCGAGCGCCGGTAATCGGCGCACAGCGGCGCGCGCACCTTCGCCTTGTAGCGCGCGAGATCCTGCAGCGACAGCAGGCCCGGGTTGGTCGGGTGCTTGCGCACCTTCGTGACGATGTCGCGCGCGATCGCGCCGCTGTAGAACGCGTTCGCGCCGCGGTCGGCGACCTGGCGCAGCACGGTCGCGAGCGCCGGGTTCTTCAGCACCGTGCCGGCCGCCTTCGGCGTGCCGTCCTGGTTGTAGAAGTACGCGCGCGCGGCCGGGTCGTTCTTCAGGTACTTGTCGTTCGCGATCAGCATCGCGAGCCGCGGGCTGATCGTGAAGCCGTGTTCCGCGAGCCGGATCGCCGGCTGGAACAGCCGGCGCCACGGCAGCTTGCCGTGCGCGCGGTGCGCGGCGTCGAGCATGCGCAGCACGCCCGGCGTGCCGACCGAGCGCCCGCCGACGACACCTTCGTAGAAGCTCATCGGCTGGCCGGTCGGCCCGTAGAACAGGCGGTCGGTCGCGGCGGCCGGCGCGGTTTCGCGGCCGTCGTACGCCTGAGTTGCCTTGCCGTCGAAATACAGCATGAACGCGCCGCCGCCGATCCCCGACGATTGCGGCTCGACGAGCGCGAGCACCATCTGCGTGGCGATCGCCGCGTCGATCGCGGTGCCGCCCGCCTTCAGCATGTCGTAGCCGGCCTGCGTCGCGAGCGGGTTCGCGGCCGCGATCATGACGTGCTGCGAGGTCCAGCCCGGCTTGTCGGTCCAGCCGGACGACAGCT
>NZ_CAJNKE010000121.1 GCF_905232215.1 Burkholderia sp. LMG 13014 | reverse complement strand
TCCGGGCTTCCTGCGACTCGGCGGCTTCCTGCGCGCGCTCGTCGAAACCCATCCGCAGATCGAAACCGCACTGCGGCACGGGATGTCGGGCTGGGTGATCGAACAGGTGCGCACGCAGGCGCTCGACGTCGGCTACTACATCGGCCGGCCGGGCGAGGACGATCCGCTCGACGGTGCGCTGTTCCACACCGTCACGCTCACGCATTTCCAGTACCGCGTGCTCGCGCCGGCCGGCTGGCGGGAGCGCGTGCAGCGCGCGCACGACTGGCGCTCGCTCGCCGCGCTGCCTTGGATCTGGACGCCGCCGGCGTCCGCGCACCACCGGCTGCTGTCGCGGCGCTTCGCGGATGCCGGCGCGCAGCCGCTCAAGGTTGCCGAGGTCGACCAGGAGCAGTCGATGCTCGATCTCGTCAAATCGGGCATCGGCTTGACGCTCGCGCGCGACTCGACCGCGCTGGCCGAAGCGCACGCGCATGCGCTGACGATCGTCGAACGCGTGACGGTGCCGACCGAACTGACGTTCGTGGCGCTCGCCGAGCGGCGCGACGAGCCGGCGATCGCGGCGGCGCTGCGGCTCATCGAAGCCCAGTGGGCGATATGAGCGGTGCTGAAGACGGCGCGGCGCAGCCTGCACGCGTCATCTCGCCACGCCCCTGGTCCGTCGTCACGCCACCGTCTCCGCGTTTTTGCTAGATTGTGCGTTCGCACACCGCGAGACCCGATTGAAGGAGACCCGCATGGCCCGCAACATCGAGATCAAAGCCCGCGCCCGCGAATTCGACCAGCTGCGCGAACGCGCGGCGACCCTCGCGACCGAAGCGCCGCTGTTCTATCGCCAGCAGGATTTCTTCTATGACGTGCCGCGCGGCCGGCTGAAGCTGCGCCGCTTCGAGGACGGCACGCCGGCCGAACTGATCTTCTACCAGCGCGACGACCGCGACGGCCCGAAGGCGTCGTACTACACGCGCAGCCCGGTAACGAACCCCGACGCGATGCACGCGCTGCTCGCCACCGCGCTGACCACGCGCGGGATCGTGACGAAGGAACGGCACGTGTACCTCGCGGGCCGCACGCGTATCCACCTCGACCGCGTCGACGGCCTCGGCGATTTCATCGAACTGGAAGTCGTGCTCGGCCCCGACGACGACGAAGCCAGCGGCGAAGCCGAAGCGCACGACGTGTTCGCGAAGCTCGGCGTGTCGCAGGACGATCTCGTCGCGGTCGCGTACGTCGACCTGCTGAACGCCGACACGCAGCACGAAGCGGCCTGATCCGGCCCTGCCCTACGGCGGCGCAACCCGCGCCGCCTTCGACCCGGCCGCTGCGTTAGGCGGCGCCGGGCGCCAGGTGCGCGAGCGGCAGCGCGCCGTTGCGCTTGAAGGTCGTCAGCACGATGTTCGAGCGCACGCTGTCGACGCCCGGCACACGCATCAGCTTCTTCATCACGAACTGCGACAGCGCATTCAGGTCGGGCGCGACGATCCGCAGCAGGTAGTCGGCATCGCCCACCACCGCATGGCATTCGAGCACTTCGGGCAGCACGTCGATCTGCTGCTGGAACTGCTCGATGATCGAATCGCCATGGTGCTTGAGCTTCAGGCTCGTGAACGCGGTGACGCCGAGCCCGAGCTTTTCGGGGCGCAGCATCACGCGGTAGCCTTCGATCACGCCGGCCGCCTCGAGCCGCTGCAGCCGCCTGCCGATCTGCGACGGCGACAGCGGCACCTCCTCGCCGAGCTGCTGATGCGTCGCGCGGCCGAAGCGCTGCAGCACGTCCAGTAGCGCGAGATCGAAGTGATCGAGTTCCAGCATGAGCATTCTCCGCATTGATTCGTGATTTGATGCGCGATTATCGCATCATCGAGCGAATCAGCGCCAACATTGCGCCCATTCCGCGCGCAGCCCGCTCTACACTTGCATGGTTCCCAACCGCCACGTGCAGAGCCAGATCATGTCCACCGTCGTCACCGCGAAACTGCAGGAGCAGTTCGATGCGGGCCTCGAAACCCGCGCCGATTTCACCATCGACCAGCCGCTAGCGCGTTACGGCCAGGTCGACCACGCGGTGTGGAAGCAGCTCTATGCACGCCAGTCGGCGCTGCTGCGCGGTCGCGCATGCGACGCGTTCGTCGCGGGGCTCGGGAAGATCGACCTGCCGGCCGATCGCGTGCCGTCGTTCGCCGACGTGAACCGCCAGTTGAAGCCGGCCACGGGCTGGGAGATCGTCGCGGTGCCGGGCCTCGTGCCCGACCGCGTGTTCTTCGAGCATCTCGCGAACAGACGCTTCCCGGTCACCTGGTGGATGCGCCGCCCCGACCAGCTCGACTACCTGCAGGAACCCGACTGCTTCCACGACCTGTTCGGCCACGTGCCGCTGCTGATCGCCCCCGTCTTCGCCGACTACATGCAGGCTTACGGCCGCACCGCACTCGCGGTCGCCGACGACGAAGCCGCGCTGGCGCGCCTCGCGCGGCTCTACTGGTATACAGTGGAATTCGGGCTGATCCGCGACCCGCGCGGCACGAACGGGCTGTCGATCTACGGCGCCGGGATCGTGTCGAGCAAAGGCGAAAGCCTGTACAGCCTCGAAAGCGCGGCGCCGAACCGGCTCGGCTTCGACCTCGAGCGCGTGATGCGCACGAAGTACCGGATCGACACGTTCCAGAAGACCTACTTCGTGATCGACGATTTCGCGCAGCTGTTCGCGCTGGCCGACGTCGATGGCCGTGCGCTGGCCGACCGGCTGGCGGCGCTGCCCGAGTTCGCGGCCGGCGCGGTGCTCGATACCGATCGCGTGCTGCATCGCGGCACGGGCGAAGGCTGGCCCGACGACGCCGACGCGTGACGCTCGCGGGTACCGCGGCACGCCGCTGACGGCCTCCCGATCGCCGTCCCCGGATGGCCGTCGCCGCGTAGCCGTCCCAGGGTGCCCGTCGCCGGATGGCCGTCCCACAACTATGAAACAATGACCGGTGCCGGCTTCGCCGCGTGGTGCAGCCGCGCGCGGGCGCCGTTACCGACCGAGAGGTGCAAGATGATCCACAAGCTCACATCAGAAGAACGCAAGACCCGGCTCGAAGGCCTGCCGCTCTGGACGGCCGTACCGGGCCGTGACGCGATCCAGCGCAGCCTGCGCTTCGCTGACTTCAACGAAGCATTCGGCTTCATGACGCGCGTCGCAATCAAGGCGCAGGAAATGAACCACCATCCGGAATGGTTCAACGTGTACAACCGCGTCGACATCACGCTGTCGACCCACGATGCCGACGGCCTGACCGAGCGCGACATCGAGCTGGCGCTGTTCATCGACCGTGCCGGCGCGCACGCGCAACCGGCCGCCTGAGGCCTTCCTCTACCGCCGCGCGTCTTTCGATGCGCGGCGCGTCAACTTTTCATTTCGATGAACGTTTTCTAGGATGTAGTCAGCGAAAGCCTTCAGCTTTCCAAGCCATCCTTAAGGCGCACGTAAGTCTCGTAGGCTTTCCGTGCCTTGGGGTCCAAACCTTCCAGTTGCAGCGCGCTTTCGCGCTGTACAATCAGCAGCGCATACGGCTTGGAAAGCGCGCTGGCCTCTTCGCAGAGTTTGAGTTCGTCGCCGCTCGACGGCGAGCGGGCGCGCCAGAAATTGATCGCGGCTTCTAGGTCGTTGATCGAAATATCGGACATGTTTGGATTTAATCGTTCGCTGGCCGCCATGCTTGATGTCAGGTGTTGCGGCGCCCCTGTGGAAACGGCGTCGTGCTGTCCGCGTGCCTGAACCGCCAACCCATTGTACTTGAGCGAACTTCATGCGACTCCTTCTGATTGAAGACGACCGCCCCATCGCACGCGGTATCCAGAGCAGCCTCGAGCAGGCTGGCTTCACCGTCGACATGGTGCATGACGGCATCTTTGCCGAACAGGCGCTGGCACAGAACCGCCACGAACTCGTGATCCTCGACCTCGGCCTGCCGGGCATCGACGGGATGACGCTGCTCACGCGCTTCCGCCAGACCAACCGCCACACGCCCGTCATCGTGCTGACCGCACGCGACGAACTGAACGACCGGATCCAGGGCCTGAACTCGGGCGCCGACGACTACATGCTCAAGCCGTTCGAGCCGGCCGAGCTCGAAGCGCGCATCCGCGCGGTGATGCGCCGCAGCGGCCCGCACAGCGACATGCCGCGTCCGGAAGTGTCGCTCGGCGGCGTCCGCCTGTCGGGCGTCGACCGCCGCATCTTCAACGACGACAAGCCGCTCGAACTGTCGCCGCGTGAATTCGCGGTGCTCGAGATGCTGCTGCTGCGTCATGGCCGCGTCGTCAGCAAGGCCCAGCTGCAGGATCACCTCACGCACTTCGGCGGCGATCTCGGCGACACCGCGATCGAAGTCTACGTGCACCGCGTCCGCAAAAAACTCGAGCAGTGCCGTGTCGAAATCGTCACGGTGCGCGGCTTCGGCTACCTGCTGCAGGAAATCCGCCAGACGGCGAGCGTCTGAGTGGCGCCGCGCGCCGGGCGGCCACGTGCCGCCCGCGCGTGCGTGCTGCTCCGCGTCGCCACCCGGCGCACGACCGCGCCGCTCCCCGTGAGCGGCGCTTATCCATTTGCCCGTCGAAATGTCTCCTGATCCGGCTGTGACCACCAGCCTGCGCCGCTCGCTGCTTCGGCGCCTCGCCGCCCCGCTGTCGATGCTCGCGCTGATGAGCGGCCTGATCGCCTACTGGCTCGCGTGGCAATACACGCAGCACGTGATCGACCGCTCGCTCGCGGATCTCGCCACCGCCATCTCCAAACAGATCCAGATCGCCGGCCCCGACGCGCCGTTCACCGTGCCGCCGCTCGCGCAGGCGATGTTCTCCGATCCCGCCGAAGCGCTGATCTACCGGATCAGCGACGGCGAACAAGAGCTTGCCGGCGATCCGAAGCTGCCGCTGCAGGGCATCAACGTGCGCCGCATGCATCACGCGTACGTATTCGAGGCCGAATACGACAACCGCGCGGTGCGGGTTGCGCAGGTGCGCGTCGACGACGTCGACGGCGGCAAGCCGATGGTCGTCGAGGTCGCGCAGCCGGTGCGGCACCGCTACCGGATCGCGGCCGAATTCCTCGTCGCGATCATGATGCCGCTGCTGCTGCTGCTGCTCGCGGGCTGGGGCATCGTGTGGCGCGTCGTGAACCAGCAGCTCGGCCCGCTCACGCACCTGGCCGATTCGCTGAACCGGCAGACCCACACGTCGCTGGAACCCGTCGACGAAACCGAGGTGCCGCTGGAGATCCGGCCGCTGACGAGCGCGATGAACGCGCTGCTCGGCCGCCTGAAGACCGCGCTCGACGCGCAGCGCAAGTTCATCGCCGATGCCGCGCACCAGTTGCGCACGCCGCTGACGGCCGTGAAGCTGCATGCGGAGCAGGCGGCCGTGGCGCGCGACCCGCACCAGACCCTCGCCGCGGTGCGCGAACTACGCGCCGCCGCCGACCGCGCGGTCCGGCTGTCCAACCAGTTGCTGTCGCTCGCCCGTGCGGAACCGGGCGAACAGGCCGCGCGATTCGTCGACGTCGACCTCGCGGCGATGGCGTTCGAGACGGGGGCTGAATGGGTGCCGCGCGCACTCGCGTCGCACGTCGACCTCGGCTTCCAGCGCACCGACGATCCGGGTGACGACGAAAAACTGGTCGTGCGCGGCAATCCCGTGCTGTTGCGCGAGGTCATCGCGAACCTGCTCGACAATGCGCTGAAGTACGTGCCGCTCGCGCGGCCGGATGGCGCGCGGATCACGGTGAACGTCGCGCGTGGCGCGCTCGAGGACGGCCAGTCGGCCGCCGAGATCGTCGTCGAGGACAACGGCCCCGGCGTGCCCGCCAACCAGCAGGCCGACCTGTTCAAGCGTTTCTTCCGCGGCGACGCGCAAAACGGCAACGGTGTCGAGACGGGCGCCGGGCTCGGCCTCGCGATCGTGCACGACATCATCGCGATGCATGGCGGCACCGTTTCGTACGAGGATGCATCGGAAGGCGGCTCGCGCTTCGTGGTGAGGGTGCCGCTGACCGCGCGCACCGAGAAGCCGGCGAGCGAAACGCCGGCCGCCGCGCCGACGCACTGAGCGATTCGCGGCGCGCCGGCCGCTGGTCGGGCCGCGCGCCGGATGAGGCACGCGGAAAGCATGGCTGCGCGACGCGGCAGCCGGCCGCTGAAACGGCAGCGGCAGCGCACGATGCGCTGCCGCCTGCGTCACTTCCTGCTTTTCTTGTCCTTCGATCGGGACTCGGACTTGCCGTCCTTCTTGTCCTTCTTCTTTTTCTTCTTCCCGCCGTCGTCGGACGTCGCGAGCAGCGTGCCGCGGCACGACGCCGCGCCGCAATGGCACGCGTACTCGCGCTTGAGCGTCTTCGTCAGCTTCGCATCGATCACGAGGCCGTAGTCGTAGAACAGCTCCTCTTCCGGCCCGATGTCGCGCAGCGCGTGGATGAACACGCGGCCTTTGACTTCCTCGGCTTCGCAGTTCGGCGCGCACGAGTGGTTGATCCAGCGCGCGCTGTTGCCGTCGATCTTGCCGTCGATCACCCCGCCCTCGTCCAGTGCGAAGTAGAACGTATGGTTCGGTTCGGCCGGGTCGTGCGGGTGACGGCGCAGCGCTTCCTTCCACGAAATTCGCTCGCCCTTGTATTCCACTACGCGCTCGCCGGCCTTGATCGGCGCCACGGCGAACACGCCCTTGCCGTGTACTCCCGAGCGGCGCACCGCGATCCTGCGTGAACTCATCGAACGAATCCTTGTGAAGACGACTTGAATGGAAGACGGCCGCGGTCACGGCCTGGCGTCGCGCAAAACGAAAACGCGGCACCGGTCGGTGCCGCGTCGGGGCATGCGGCGAATCACCCGCATCCTACACGTTCACGATTGCTTCGTTCAACATCACGCGCAATATTGCGCGCCCGGCGCTCAACGCTGGCCGAATGCGATGTCGCCGAACAACGCCTTGTGCTCGCGCGGCTGCGAGCGCCAGTATTGCGGCGGCGCCGTCACCTGCGCGCCGAGCTCGGCCGCCGCGTGCCACGGCCAGCGCGGGTCGTACAGCATCGCGCGGGCCATCGCGACGAAATCGGCATCGCCGGACTCGATGAGCCGGTTCGCATGCGCGGGCTCGTTGATCAGGCCGACGGCAACCGTCGGCATGCCGACCGCGCGCTTCACGGCCTGCGCGAACGGCACCTGGTAGCCGGGCGACAGCGGAATCTTCTGCAGCGGCGACACGCCGCCGGACGACACGTCGATCCAGTCGCAGCCGCGACGCTTCAGTTCGTGCGCGAACGCAATCGTATCGTCGAGCTCCCAGCCGCCTTCGACCCAGTCGGTCGCGGACACACGCACGCCGACCGGCCGGTCTTCCGGAAACGCCGCGCGCACGATCTCGAAGATCTCGAGCGGAAAACGCATCCGGTTTTCGAGCGAGCCGCCGTATTCGTCGGTGCGCTGGTTCGCGAGCGGCGACAGGAACTGGTGCAGCAGGTAGCCGTGTGCGGCGTGCACCTCGATTGCGTCGATGCCGAGCCGCGCAGCCCGCTTCGCCGACGCCGCGAATGCTTCGCGGATCCGGTTCAGGCCCGCGGCATCGAGTGCGAGCGGCGGCGTCTCGCCATCCTTGTGCGGCACGGCCGACGGCGCATGCGGCAACCAGCCGCCGTCGGCGACGGACACGAGCTGACCGCCCTGCCACGGCACGTTGCTCGACGCCTTGCGTCCCGCGTGCGACAGCTGCATCGCGACGCGGACCGGCGAATGCTTGCGGATCGCGGCCAGCACGGGCTTCAGCGCGGCTTCGGTCACATCATCCCAGAGGCCGAGGTCGCCATGCGTGATGCGCCCGTCGGGTTCCACCGCGGTCGCCTCGATGCAAAGCAGCCCCGCGCCCGACAGTGCGAGATGGCCGAGGTGAATCATGTGCCAGTCGGTCGCCTCGCCGCGTTCGGCCGAATACTGGCACATCGGGGAGATCACGATCCGGTTCGGAAGGGTCACGCCGCGCAGCGTGAACGGGGAAAACAGCGCAGTCATGGAGGCCGCTCGCCAGGAAGGGAAAGAGCGAACGAGCGTAGCACGCAGGCGGCAAGCGTGCTGACGGCGCCCCCGGCAGTAAGCGGACGGTCAGGTAAGGGTCGCGGCGGGTTGCCGGCTGTGCGGCAAACGCGACGCAAACGACGATGCGCCGGCCTGCAACGGGTGCGGGCCGGGCAACCCCTTCGCGGCGAACGGCGCCGCCGCTGGCGGCGTCAGAGTCCGACGCTGTCGAGCCACTCCGCGAACATGCGTCGCGCGGCCGCCTCGAGCGCGGGGCCGTGCTGCGCGGTATCGGCACGCAACTGGCGCGCGTCGATGCCGGGCGTCGCCGCGATTTCCCCGGCGTTCGCGATCAGCCACGGTTCGAAGCGGTCGGTGCGGATTTCCGGATGGCATTGCAGCGCCAGCACATGCTGGCCCCATGCGAATGCCTGGTGGCGGCAGGCCGGTGTCGATGCAAGATGAATCGCACCGCCCGGCAAGTCGAACGTGTCGCCATGCCAGTGCAGCATCGACGTCGCCGCAGCGTCGAGATGACGCAGCGGTGATGCGCGGCCGGCGTCGGTGAGCGTCAGCGGCGCCCAGCCGAGTTCGTGCTGCGCGGCCGGATAGACGCGCGCACCGAGCGCCCGGGCGATGAACTGCGCGCCGAGGCAGATGCCGAGGATCGGCAGGCCCGCGTCGATGCGCTTGCGCACGAGCGCCGCGAGCGGCGCGATCGTCGGATACTGCGCATCGTCGTACACGCTGAGCGGCCCGCCGAGCACGACGAGGAGCGATGGCTCGAGCACGTCGAGCACCTCGACCCGCGACGACCCGACGTCAACGTAGCGCACCCGCCGGCCCCGTTCGCCGAGCACCTGCTCGAAGCTCCCGAGATCCTCGAAATGCACGTGGCGGATCGCCACGACTTCAGCGTTCATCATCGGCCTCCCGGTCGATCGACGGACGTCAGCCTGCGAAAATCTTCCAGGTCTTCTTCTGCGTCGCCGCGTCGGCCTCTTCCTGCACCGAGCAGTCGAGACGCAGATCGCTGTCGGACATCGAGATGTCGAGCGCCGCGCAGTGATGCACGGTCTTCTTCGACAGCTTGCCCGGCTGGAAGTGGGCGCACGTCACGCACATGCGCTGCGGCGGCGTCGCACCGGCCACCTGCAGTTCGCGCAGCGTCTTCAGCAGCGCGCGATACAGTGCGCCCTGCTCGTCCGCGCCGAGCTTGCCGACGGCTTTCGTCAGGAATTCAGGCCATTGCAGCGCCTTCTTCGCGGCCGTGCGGCCACGGGCCGACAGGCGCACGGCCAGCGCGCGGCCGTCGTCCAGTGCACGGCGCTTCTCGACGAGACCCTTGGTCTCGAGCGTGCTCACCGCATCGCTCGTGGTCGCGGCGGTCAGCTGCGTCTCGCGCGCGATCTCGCCGAGCCGCATCGGGCCCTTGCGCTGCAGCAGCAGCACGAGAATCTCGCCCTGCGTCGGCGTCAGGCCTGCGCCTTCCGCCCAATCCCATGCCTGGCTCCGCATGGCCGTACTCAACCGCAGCAGGCTGTGGGTCACACGTCCCGAAGCCTGATTCCCGTAAACGCCTTCGCTCATAGTCTTTTCGCTTTGCCGCCGCCCGGTTTGCCGAGCGGCCGTAGTGTGGAGATCGAATGTCTATCTCAAAACAGACACGCTCTTGCGAGTGTGTCAGCACGGCCGTCGCGAGGGCACACGCGGCGGTCGCGTTCGCGGCGACCGGTAAGACACGCATCGTTCCGGTGTCCGCAAAGCCGACATTCTAAGCGAGAGCGGAAAATCGCACAGCTAAGTTATCCCCTTCATTCTGTGGAAAATCGCTGGATAACCAAAATTTTTCGTTGTGCCTGCAATGCCGAACGCCCGCGGAACGGTGCGAACGGACATTTTCCTGTTCGGATCGGCCATCGCGCCGACCGCAATGGTCCACCGGGTTATCCCGCGCACAGATCGTTGACTTTGCAGCGGAATATCAAGTTATCCACAGATTTTCAGGACCACCGGCAACGATTTCGGCCTCAATCGAGGCCGCCCGTCGTTCAGTGAATCGCGACTCGGTCGAGCCCGTAATCTGCAAAACAATTTTTCACTCGCGCCAACGTAAGCACTGCTGGCGGACCGTCTCATTGAGCGATTTTTCCTGTTTGAAAACGGTTCTCAACCACGATGCGTCGTTCACGCGCGCCTTGGCCTGCGCGCCGATCTCGTCGAGCGCCGCGCGCGAACCGAGCGCGGCCGCATGCGGCGCGATCCGGTCGAGCGTGTCGAGGATGTCTTCCGCGATCGTGCGGCGCTCACCCGTCTGAGGATTCACGCAGGTGCCCTCGAGCCCGAAGCGGCACGCCTCGAAACGGTTGAACGTGTAGACGAGGTAGTCGTCTTCCGACAGCTTCAGCGGCCGGTCGGTCAGCAGGTAGCGCGCGAGCGTCTGGATGTAGCAGGCGATCGCCGCCGCGCGGTCGACCGACAGCGGCGTGTCCATCACGCGCACCTCGATCGTCCCGTAGCCGGGCTTCGGGCGGATGTCCCAGTAGAAGTCCTTCATCGAGTTGACGACGCCGGTGTTCACCATCTTCGTGAAGTACTCCTCGAAGCTGTCCCAGGTCAGCACGAACGGCGCGCGGCCCGACAGCGGGAACGCGAACACCGAATTCAGGCGTGCCGAATGGAAGCCGGTGTCGACGTTCTGCACGAACGGCGACGACGCGGACAGCGCGATGAAGTGCGGAATGAAGCGCGACATCGAGTGCAGCAGGAACAGCGCGCTGTCGGGATCGGGGCAGCCGATGTGCACGTGCTGGCCGAACACGGTGAACTGCTTGGCGAGATAGCCGTACAGCTCGGAGATGTACTGGAAGCGCGGCGCATCGTAGATCTGCCGGTCGCTCCATTGCTGGAACGCGTGCGTGCCGCCGCCGGCCAGCCCGACGTTGAGCTGGTCGGCCGCCTTCACGAGCACGTCGCGGATCGCGTGCAGTTCGGTGACCGCCTGCTCGTGCGAATGGCAGATGCCGGTCGACAGCTCGATCATGCTCTCGGTGATTTCCGGCGTGATGTTGCCCGGAAAGGTCTCGCCCTGGATCAGGCGCATCAGGTCGGATGCCGCTTTGGTCAGGTCGTAGTTGTGCGTGTTGACGACCTGGATCTCCAGTTCGACGCCGAACGTGAACGGCTCGGAATTGACGAAGGTTTCGAGTGCCATGGCAGGTTCCGGAATCAGTTGCTGTCGCTGCGCTCACCGACCGCCGACAGGCAGCGGTAGACGATGAACGGGCTGACGAGCTGCAGGATCACGATCGTGCACATCACGATCGCGCGCAGGTGCGGGTCGAAATTCGGATAGAGCTGGTAGGTGTCGTCGACGAGCAGGTACGACAGCGCGGACATCGGCGTGAGTGCAATGCCGAGCGCGATGCCCTGCTTCATCCCGATGCCGCTCGGCTTCGCGAACGCGACGACGCCGGCCAGCTTCGCGACGAGCCGTGTGACGATCAGCACGATCGCGAGCAGCCCGCCGAGCGCGATGTCGCCCCACGTAAACGACGTGAGCGTGAGCACGAACAGGGTCACCGTCAGCAGCCAGCCGGCCGTGCCGAAATGCTCGGGCCACAGTTGCGGGCGCGCCTCGAGGTTCTTCACGATGATGCCGGCGAGCAGCAGCGTGAGCAGCGTCGACAGCTTCAGCGCCTGCGCGACGGCGATCGCGAGCATCACGAGCCCGAACAATGCGACGAACGAATGCTCGTCGCGCATCGTCGCGGTCATGTGGCGGAACAGGTAGTTGCACGAACGCGCGACGAGATACGCGACGATGAACGAACCGGCGATCAGGTAGAGCGGCTGCAGGATCGTCGCGAAAACGTTGCCGTACGCTTCCTGATGGAGCCAGCTCGTCACGAGCTTGGTCAGCACGATCGCATAGACGCTGTTGAGCGCGGTGAGCGTGATGAGGCGTTGCGACACCTGCCCTTCCGCGCGCAGTTCGGTCTTCAGCTGAATCACCATCGACGGCGACGTCGCGATCGCGATCGCCGACAGCACGAGCGCGACCATCCCCGACACACCGAGCGCGAGCATCGCGAACAGCACCAGCACGAACGTCAGCGTGGCTTCGGCGAGGCTCGACGCGACGAGCCACGGATTGCGCCGGATCCAGCGCAGGTCGAGGCGGCTGCCGAGCTCGAACAGCAGCAGGCCGAGCGCGACGTCGATCAGGAGCCGCGAGGTTTCGTCGGTGCTTGCATCGATCACGCCGAATCCGAACGAGCCGGCGATGAGACCGATCACCGCATAACCGGTGATACGAGGCAGACGCCATGCGCGATAGCACAGCTCGCCACACAGGCCGGCCGCGAACAGCGCGAGCCCGGCCCAGAACACGGCATCCGGCGTGAGCGGCCAGTTGGGCAGGAATGAGAACGCCGACTTCATCGTGGTGACTTCTCCTTTGGAAGCAACCGCCAGCGACGCGGGGTCAAGCGTCAGAAATGGATGCGCGCCGGCTGGGTATCGCCCCGAATGTGATTGTTGTGTCGACGACGGCGGGACATGGGATCCGCCTTTTCCGCCACAGGGCGGAAAGTCGTTCAGGTTGCCGATCTGGATTGTCGGCCTGGTGTGTGAACGGACTGCGCAGTCTCGAAGATTCAGATTCGAAATCGTGCCGACCGTTCCATTGAAGCATGTCCGGCGCCTGGCCGGATGAACGCGAAGGAAACCGATTGTGCCACAGCTTTTTCGGTCTGGAACCCATTGATTCGACTCGCGGCGCTGTGCGGCACCGCAGGTCTTTGGTTTCAAAGGTTTACTTGTATATATACGTAGTAGAAGTTAACAAAGGACGCACAGTTCTGTGGATAACTTCGGTTTACGTCGACGGATCAACGCGTTGGAGAGCCCATAACCCGTTGCACAGACTGTTTGTGCACAGAGGTTTGAGTTGAGCAACTTTCGGGCCGCATCACAGCTGTGTCGAGTTGCCCAGTTTACGTCCACTGTGATTACACACGAAGTGCGTGCGGATCCCGCGCGGTTATCCACAGTGTCGAGTGGATAACCTTGCGCGAAAAAGTCGGGAAACTGTGAGCGGCTCGGGTGAGCGGTCAGCCGGCCTGGCCGACGCGGCGTGCGCGCAACGCGCGGATCAGGAAACGGGCGGGATCGACGGCATCGGCGAGTTCGCGTTCGAGCGGCCACGGCTCGCCTTCGAGTTGCGACGCGATCAGCTCGGCGCCGAGTGCGGCCCATACGAGGCCGCGCGAGCCGAAACC